>DASXYU010000060.1:0-17563 GCA_036502295.1 Jatrophihabitans sp.
CGCGTGGGGTCTCGACGCGGCCAGCGCGGGACTGCAGAAGTGTCTCGGTGGCCCGTCGGGCAGTGCACCGGTGAGCCTCTCGCCGGCGGCCGTCGACGTCATCAGAGGACGACGTCACGTCGAGGCGGGTATCCGCGAGGAGAGCGACGGTGAGGACGGCGTGCGCATCGGGTCGAACTACTTCGACCTCGCAATGATCCTCGATTACTGGGGACCGCTGCGGCTGAACCATCACACCGAGGCGACATCGATGCTGTACGCCGCGCGAGAATGCGCTCGCCTGCTCGTCGAGGAGGGAATGGAGTCCGCCGTCGAACGGCATCGGCACAACGGCGCCGCGATGACCGGCGGCGTCACCGCGCTCGGGCTGCAGCTCTTCGGCGACCAGGCGCACCGGATGAACAACGTGCTCGCCGTGGAGATCCCCGACGGCGTCGATGGTGAAGCGGCTCGCTCAGCACTGCTGCACGACTACGGCATCGAGATCGGCACGTCCTTCGGACCGCTACGAGGACGGGTGTGGCGGATCGGGACGATGGGCTACAACGCGCGCCGCGACGCCGTCCTCACCACGTTGGCTGCGCTGGAGCAGGTGCTTCGGCAGGCGGGTTTGTCGCCGACGCCAGGGGCTGGTGTCGGGGCGGCGCGGGAGATCTACGGATGAGTTCCGCGCTCGAGCGCTGCAATGAACTCGCCACGATCACCGCGGTGCCCGGACGCATCGATCGCTTTCACCTGACACCTGAGCACAAGCGCGCCAACGAACTGGTCGGCAGCTGGATGGAGCAGGCCGGACTGCGCAGCTGGGTCGACGCGGCAGGCAACGTCTGCGGCCGCCGCGAGGGAGCGACGCCTGGCCTGCCCGCGCTGCTGCTCGGCTCACACCTGGACACCGTGCCGGATGCCGGCAAGTACGACGGGCCGCTCGGCGTCGTCCTCGGTATCGAGGTGGCGAGCAGACTGCGCAATGTCGACTTGCCGTTCGCCCTTGAGGTGATCGGCTTCGCCGACGAAGAGGGCACCCGTTTCGGCGTGACGATGCTGGGCAGCAAGGCGGTCGCCGGCACGTGGGAGGCGTCCTATCTCGACGCGCACGACGCGGACGGGGTGAGCGTTCGCGAGGCGATGCTCGCCTTCGGTCTCGATCCGGAAGGCGTCAGCGGCGCGGCACGCCGCGACCTCGCCGGGTATCTGGAGGCGCACATCGAGCAGGGCGCGGAGTTGCAGGACGCCGGGCTCGCGCTAGGTGTCGTTACCTCGATATGCGGGGCGCGGCGGTTCTCGCTCACCGTCCTCGGCGAAGCCCGGCATGCCGGCGGCACGCCGTTCGTACGGCGCAAGGACGCGCTGATCGGTGCGAGCCACATCGTCCTGGAGGTCGAGCGGATCGCACGCGGACGCGGCATCGTCGCCACCGTGGGACGGCTCGAGGTGAGCCCCGGCGCGGTCAACGTGATCCCGGGGAAGGTCGACCTCTCCGTGGATCTGCGTGCGGGGACGGACGGCGATCGCGATGCCGCCTGGGACGAGATCCGCGCCAGCATCACGCAACACTGCGCGGGCCGCGGACTGCAGCTGTCGATCCGCGAGGAGCACACCGCGAAGGCCGCCCTCTGCTCGCCGCGGCTGCAGGAGGCGGTGGCGGCGGGAATCTCGGCCACTGGACGGAACGACGTGGCACGCCTCTACAGCTGGGCCGGGCACGACGGCATGGTGTTGGAGCCGATCACCGACATCGGCATGCTCTTCATCCGCTGCCACGACGGCATCTCGCACCACCCGGATGAGGCGGTACGTGCCGAGGACGTGGAGCTCGCCGCCCACGCCTTTACTCAGGCGGTGCGCTCGCTCGCCGTTAGGTGAGCAACTCACGCACCAGACCGGCGATGACCGGGACGATGCCGAGGCAGACGAAGGCCGGCAGGAAGCAGAGCCCGAGCGGGGCGATCGCCCAGACCCCTACACGCTGAGCCCGCGCCTCGGCCGTCGTCCTCGCCTGACTGCGCAACTCGACAGCGGCGCGTTCGAAGGCATCCGCGAGGCGCGCACCGCTCTCGGCGCTGCGTCGTGCCGCGACGGCCACCTGCTGGAGTGAGGCCACCTGCTCCGCCGCGCGCCACGCCTCGGAGGGATCGGCGCCGAGCTCCACCATTCGCCCCGTCCTCGCGAGGACGTCACCGGCGATGCCGCCAGCGGTCGGCGCAGCCAGACGCAGCGCGGCTGAGAGCGGCTGACCGCTGCGGAGCGCGGCGGCCGCGAGGTCCAGCGCGAGTGCCGGCGACGGCTCCGCGGCACGCCGCGACGTCGTCCTTCTCCGACGGTCACCGGCGAGCGTGAGCGCAGCCGCGAGCAGCAACCAGGTCACGGTCATCGCAGCGCCAGAGCGATCAGACGTTGCGTCCACAGCACGCCGGCGGCATCGAGACCGATACCGATGACCCCCACGACGTGCCCGACGCTGCTGCCGACCAGGAACGGGAGAGGACGCGCACCCATCGCCGCGCCCAACAGCAACCCGAGTAGCGGGAGCCCGGCGAGAAGCAGGGCGGAGGAGCGTGGACCGGCGAGCATCACGGAGACCGCGGCGTCCTTGTCGAGTTCGGCATCGAGGTCAGCGGCGATACGTGCCAGCGCTTCGGCCGGTGCGATGCCGGCGCGATCCGCGACACCCCACGCCGCGCCGAGGGGACGCAGCATCGGCTCGGCCTGGCTGAAGATGTCACCTGCCGACCCGCCGTTACTCACCGCACCGGCAGCAGCGAGGAACACCGCGCCACTCCGGGCGTCAGCGGCGTCGACCGCCGCAAGGAGGGCTCGTTCGGTGCTGCTGCCGGCTTCGAGTTCACTCACCAGCAGTCGTATCGCGTCGCGAAGCGAGCGCCGGCGTCGGAGTAGCTGCCTGCGCGGGGACAGCGGGCGCTGCAGCTGCGTCTCCCCTCGCGCCCGCAGACTCACCGGCGCCGTGGCGCCCGCCAGTCGACCGCGCGAAGCGAGGACGGCAACCCGCGCCCGCACACGCGAGGTCGGAGCCGCAAGCATCAGCGCGACCGCCAACAGCGACCATGCGATCGCGGTCACGGTCCTACCCCCGCGGACCCCAGCAGCATCTCGGGGACTGTGGTTCCGCGCGCACCCAGTCGCGCCGCCAGCGCGCGAGCCGCGGGCCCGATGCCGCCCGCCGCAGACCAGACCGAGGTCACCCCAAGACGTTCGTCCTCGCGGTGCAGCATCGCGATCTCACTCACGACCCGGCGCCCGTCCTCCGCCCGACGCAGGTGGACGATCACGTCGATCGCACTCGCAACGAGGTGCGCCACCGACACCTCGGGCAGGCCGGCCAGGGCGCCCAGCGCGGCGAACCGTGCCGGCACGTCGGCGGCCGAGTTGGCGTGCAGCGTCGCGCCGCCTTCGTGCCCGGTGTTGAGCGCAACGAGCAACTCCACCATCTCCGCACCGCGGAACTCACCGACGACCAACCGGTCAGGACGCATTCGCAGCGACTGCCGCACCAGCTCACGCAAACCCACCGCACCCGCGCCCTCGACGTTCGCCGCGCGCGTCACGAGCCGGACGACGTGCGGATGATCGACGACGAGTTCGGCCGCGTCCTCGATGAGGACGAGCCGCTCACCCGGCGCCGCACGCGCGATCAGTGCCCCCAGCAGCGTGGTCTTGCCGGTTCCGGTGCCGCCGGTGAGGACGAAGGTCAGCTTCGCGTCGACGAGACCACGCAGCACCTCGGCGACGGGAGCAGCGACGCTGCCGGCGGCGACGAGATCCTCGAGGGTGAGCCGGTTGCGTGCCAGTACGCGCAGCGACAGCGTCGTGTGCTCGCTGATCGGCGGCACCACCGCGTGCAGGCGGGTGCCGTCGGCCAGCACCGCATCGACGCACGGCGTCGCGTCGTCGAGACGACGTCCCGAGGTCGCGGCAAGACGCTGTGCGAGGCGGCGTACGGCCGCCTCATCGGCGAAGCGCACGTCGGCTCGTTCCATCCCTCGTCCTCGGTCGAACCAGACGGCGGCAGGGCTGTTCACCACGACATCGGTGACGCCGGGAGTCGCCAGCAGGGGCTCAAGCGGGCCCGCACCGACGATCTCGGCCGCGACCTCACGCCGCAGGCCGTCGAAGACCATGTCGTCGACGACGCCGTCCGCCTCCTCTCGCAACGCGAGTTCCAGCAGGCCGGCATCAGCGGTCAGGCCGCGCTCCACGAGCCGCCGGCGCACGCGATCGATGAGCAGATCCGTCATGACGATCCCTGCAGCAATGACTGGGCCAGCCGAACCGCGGCCCTCGGCAGTGGACGCCCCGGCCTGACGAGGCAGCGACCGGGCAACGCACCTAGCAGCGGCGCCGCGAGGTAGTGCGCCAGTTGTGCCGCCGGCACAGCTCCGGGGCGCGCCACGACTCCGGTCGGCACCTGCGGCAATCCAGCGATGAGCGTCCTGGCTGCGACGAGCGGACGAACCTCCGCCGCGACGAGCACCACGACCAACGAGCAAAGCGCCGCGGCGGCCTCCAGCGGTTCACCGCTGCAGCGCGGCAGGTCGAGGATGACCGGAGCCACCGACCCGAGAGCCTGGACGACTTCGTCAACGTGGTGTGGCTCGGCATCGGCGGCGAGGACCGCGACCTCTCCCCAACGGGGCAGCGCCGCGGTCAACGCCACCGCGTCGAGCGAGCCCCCACCGAGCCGCAGCGCGGACCATCGGGCGCCGGCGACGTCCTCGATGCCGAGCAGGACGTCGATACCCCCACCAGACGGATCGACGTCAACGAGCGACGCGCCGGCGACCGAGGCGAGGACGGCGGCCAAGCTGGAGGCACCGACTCCGCCGTGGCCGCCGACCACCCCGATGACTGGCTGCATGAGGACGAGCAGACGCCACGCACCGACTGGGGGAAACCGGGTACGGCCAGGCTGTGGACGACACGCGTCCTGTGCAGAACTCGATCGGACACAACGCGCGGTGGAAACGTTCGATGACCAACACGTGAGCAGACGCCCTTATCCCACGTGCGGACCCATCCGATACGTACGCTATGGGTGTGGGTAGCAGCGCGGCGTTCTTCGATCTCGACAAGACGATCATCGCGAAGTCGAGCGTCCTTGCTTTCGGCAAACCGTTCTACCAGGGCGGCCTCATCAACCGCCGCGACGTGCTCCGCAGCGCCTACGCACAGTTCGTCTTCGCCCTCTCCGGCGCCGACCACGACCAGATCGAACGGATGCGCGCCTACCTCACCAGCCTCAGCGCCGGGTGGGACGTGAACCAGGTGCGCGACATCGTCTCCGAGACGCTGCACGAGATCATCACCCCGCTCGTCTACGACGAGGCGGTCGAGCTGATCGAGATGCACAAGGCGGCAGGACGCGACGTCGTGATCGTGAGCTCCTCCGGCGCCGAGGTCGCGACACCGATCGGTGAGATGCTCGGCGCCGATCAGGTGATCGCCACCGACCTCGTCGTGCAGGACGGTCGCTACACCGGCGAGATCAGCCGCTACGCGTATGGCGCGGAGAAGGCTGTCGCGATCAAGCAACTGGCAAGCGAGCGCGGCTATGACCTCAGCCAGTGCTACGGCTACAGCGACTCGTTCACCGACCTGCCGATGCTTGAAGCGGTGGGCCATCCCTTCGTCGTCAACGGCGACCGGGCCCTGCGCAAGGCAGCGACCGAACGGGGCTGGCCGATGCTGAGCTTCACCAACGGCGTGCCGCTGCGCGAGCGCCTCGCGGGCTTCAAGCCCGAGCCGCGGACGATCACCGCTAGCGCGGCGATCGGCGCCGGACTCGCTCTGGGCGGCGCGCTCTGGGTCGCACGCAAGCGCCGCAGCAGCGTCTGAGCGGCGACCCGCACACCCTCTGCCGAGAGGCGAAACACCCGTTGCGCTGACGTCGGTGCGGGCGTGCAATGAGTGCACGGAACGGTGTCGTCCTGGCGGTCCAGCCCCCAACGATCCCGGACCTGCACGGACGGACAGGCACCCACGCGGCGATCCCACCATGCATGGTGAGTCACCGTGGGCCGAGACAGCGTCGGCGCACGGGGGACCTTCCGAACAGGGCACGCTTGGTAACCCGTCGTCCGTGCCGAAGGCGCCGCGCCGGCAAGGCGCGCAATAATGCGGCGCCGCAGGTACTTCGCTCCTGAAAGGGAGGCAGCCCCAAAAGGTGGGGGCCCCTGCGGCGCCGCATTTCACCGCTCGCGCGTCCCGAACGCTCACTTTTGAGCGCGGAAATGAGCGTTTCGGACGCGCGAGCCGTTACTGCTCTTGGCCGCGGAGGATCGCTTCGCAGATCGCGGTCGTCTCGCGCGCCCCGGCCGCGGCCGCGTCGCAGCAGTGCCGGATCCATTCCGCGATGCCCTCCGGCGTGCCACTGCGATACCCGGTCAGCGCCGTCACGTACCCGTCCGCCAACTCGCGATGCCCTGCCTCGATGCAGACCAGCGACTTGGGGTCGAGTCCGCGCTCGATGACCGTCAGTCGCACGGCCGCCCGGGCCACGACGCCGGAGGACGGTGCGAAGGCATCCAGCCCGAGCAGTTCGCCGTGCACGACCGCCGCCACCACCACGGCAGGCGCGCTCGTCGCATCGAGGACGGCCGCGAGGGTGTCGAGGCGGTCGGCAGTTCCCGGCGAAGGACGTCCGAGCAGCGTCTCATCCTCGACGAGGTCGGCGGCCGCGAGGACGTGTAGTCGCGCAAGCACCTGACGCGGCGCCCTGCTCCAGGTATCCGTCAACGATCCGATGGCTGCCTGGGCACGCAACGCACCCTGCACGGTCGGGTCGGCGGCGACGTCACCGGCACGGACCTCGTCCAGCGGGTACTCCGCGCCAGAGAGCCACGCCGATGCCCATGCCCCGCGCAGCGAGGACTCCGTCGAGACCTCTGCGGAGTTCCGGCGCAGCGTGCGATGGTTCAGCAACGCGTCCACTGCAACGCGGGTGGCATCGACCCCGTCGCGCACGCCCGGCAGATCGAGCAGTGGGGCCAGTGGGTCTGCAGTCACGACAGCACAGCCTAGTTCTGCAATGATCGGCACTGACCTGAGGAGGATGCGTGAGCGAAGAAGCGCAGTCGAACGACGCGGGACGGCACGCCGCCGACCCCACTGTGGGGCAGCTCGTCTCGGACGCATCGGCGCACCTCACTGCGATCGTCCAAGGCGAACTCGAACTCGCGAAGCTCGAACTCAAGTCGTCACTGCTCAAGGGCGGCATCGGCGCCGCGGCCTTCATCCTCGCCGGCGCCCTCTTCACCTTCTCGCTCACCTTCGGCCTCATCGCCGCCGCCGAGGGCATTCACACGACCGGCCTCTCCCGCTGGCTCAGCTACCTCATCATCTTCGGCGCGACGCTGCTGCTCACCGGCATCGCGATCCTCGTCGGAGTGAAGCTCGTGAAGCGCGTCGAAGCGCCGAAACGCACGATCCAGACGAGCAAGGACACCGTCGCCTTCCTCAAGTCGACGGTCAAGCGGGGCTGACGTCACCGCAATGGGTTACGGCCCCCTCCCCGGTGCGCCGGACAGTTCGGCCGTCCTCGTCGACGGACCGTGGACGCACCGCACCGTGCGCGCCAACGGCATCGCGATGCACATCGCCGAACTGGGTCCCACGGGCGCAAGCGCCGGCACCGGGCCGCTCGTCCTGCTGCTGCACGGCTTTCCGCAGTTCTGGTGGGCGTGGCGTCAGCAGATGCGCGACCTCGCCGACGCGGGCTTTCACGCAGTGGCGGTCGACCTGCGCGGCTACGGCGCCAGCGATAAGCCGCCCCGCGGCTACGACATCCCGACGCTCACCTCCGACATCGCCTCGCTGGTGAGCGCTCTCGGCGAGAGCACCGCGATGATCGTCGGCAACGACATCGGTGGCCTCATCGCGTGGAGTGTCGCCGCGCGCCACCCGCGCGTCGTGCGGAGTCTCGTCATCCTCGGCGCTGCCCACCCACTGCGCATCCGGCACGCGCTGGCCCATGACCCTGCCCAGCGCAAGGCCTCGGCGTACGCGCTGCGCACCTTCCAGATCCCGCGCCGCCCCGAGTACCTCCTCGGTCGCGACGGCGCCTGGGTCCGCCGCCTCTATGACCGCTGGACGGGTCCGCGCTGGCGCGGAACCCCCGCCTACGTCGAGGACGTCACCCGCTATGCCGAGGCGATGCGCATCCACCCGGTCGGGTACTGCGCCGCGGAAATGTTCCGCTGGATGTGGCGCTCCACGATCCGCGGGGATGGGCGGCGCTACGCGGCGTCGATGCGTGCGCCGATCAGGGTTCCGGTGCTGCAACTGCACGGCGACACCGATGACTGCGTGCACCCCGGCACGGCGCAGGGGTCGGGACAGTTCGTCAGCGCCGAATACGAATGGCACCTGCTCGCCGGCATCGGTCACTTTCCGCAGAATGAGAACCCCGAGCTCGTCAGCGGCGAACTGGTGCGCTGGGCCAAGCAGCACTGACCATCCAAGATTGGCCGCAGATCCCCTGAGAGGAGATCGGGCCAATCTTCGGCTAGGTGCAGTGCCCCGTTGCAGCGTCCGTTGTTGCCTTGAGCCCGGCGGCGACGTCGGCGGCGATCTCGTCGTCGCTCAGTGCGTAGCCGACATCGTTCGAATCGAGCGCGGTGGCGAAGACGATGCCGAGGACGGCGCCGTCCTCGGCGAGCAGCGGGCCGCCGGAGTTGCCGCTACGGATCGTCGCCCGCAGCGAGTAGATCTCGCGATGGATATCGCCATTTCCGTAGATGTCATTGCCGCGCACCGTGCTGCGATCGCCGACCCGCGCCGACCGCACCGCGAACGGGCCGTCCTGCGGGTAGCCGAGCACCGCGGCGCTGTCACCCTTCTCGGCGGGCTTGGCAGCGAAGTGCAGCGCCTCGGCCTTCAGCCCCGGCACCGCGAGGACGGCGACGTCACGGTCCGGATCGAAGAGGACGACCCGGGCGTGCAGCGTGCCTGCGTTCGGCACCTCGACGGTGACGGTCGAGGTGCCGGCCACCACGTGGGCGTTGGTGACGACCCGTTCTGGGGCGATGACGAAGCCGCTGCCCTCGATCCCCCGGCTGCACGAGGGTGCCTGTCCGTAGATCTTCAGCACAGAGGACCTGGCCGCGTCGACCTCGTGCTGCAACCCCGGGGCGAGGACGTCGCTCGGCGGGGCGACGCTGAGGTCCGGGGAGGACGGCAGCGTCCCGAAGACCGGCGGGAATCCGCTGCGGTCGAGGAACCCGCGCAGTGAGCCGTACAACCCGTGCGCGTCCTCGGGCATCACGCCGTTGATCGCCCGGACGATCCGTGAATGGCTCGCCGCCCCGGCGAGTGACGTGTAGGGCGCCGAGGCCATCGGCACGGCCACGATCCACGCCACCAGCAGCACCGATACCACTCCGAGCACGGCACCGATCGCCGAGTCGAGGCGCTTGCCCCAGGACGCGATGTGCGACATGAGCGCGCGTCGCAGCCAGCGGCCGAGGAACGAGCCGATCACTTGCCCCAGGACGGCGAAGAACAGGACGCAGGCGATCGCGACCGGCACCTGCCCGCCGTCGTGGACGATGCGCGACACGATCGGCCGCGCCACTTGCGCGCCGATGGCGGCGCCGCCGAAGAAACCGGCGAGGGAGAGCACTCCGATGATGGCGCCGTTACGGAATCCCACGAAACCATAGGCGATCGCGACGACGGCGATGATCAGATCGAGGAGGTTCATCGCGGACGCCCGGGTGGGTGGCTCGGCTCAGTCGGGCAGGACGATGAGCTGGCCCGTCTGCCCCTGCTGTTCATGGATCGAGCAGACGAATTTGTACGTCCCGACTGCCGGCGCGGTGAAGGTGATGCTGTTGCTCTGCCCCGCCGAGGTGAGCGGAATCCAGTCGTCGGTCGGCAGTCCCGGGAACTGCAGGTTGTGCGGCGCCCCCTTGCCGACGTTCTTCACGATGAGCTCGACCTTGCCCGGGTGCACGGCGATGACCGCCGGCGTGAACCTCAGGTCGTCGCCAGCGGAGATCACGACTTGCTGTATCCCCCCGACCGCGCTGGCCGTAACGGCCGAGGTCGGTTGCACCTGCGGCGCGCCGTTGTTGTGTGCGTCCGACGAACTGCACGCCGAGGCGAGGACGAGCACCGCTCCGACCGTCGCAGCGAGCAGGACGATCGGGTCACGGGTCCGGAGCATGGCGCTCACGCTACAGACGGTTCTGTGGGAGTGGGCGCAGAATCTCGGCGTCCCACGGGCGCGACCAGCCACCCGCCTCGAGGATCCGGTCGAGGACCGCCGCGGTGAACCCCCAGATGAAAAGCCCTCCCCCGGCGGCTGCGCCTTGACTGTCGGGGGTAGCCGCACTGACCTCGAACGCCGGACCGACGAAACCCATCGGGTGGGAGTAGCGGAACCGGTTCGCGGGGTCGGTGAGTGCGGAGATCGGCACCGCGACCACCGTGGCGACCTCGCCGTGGTCGACCGGGTGCAGTGTGACCGGGGTCGGCCACCATGCAAGGACGGCGATGACGACGAAGCCGCTGCGCGGGATGAACAGCGGCGGCAGCTCGCCCACCACCTGCACCTGCGCCGGGTCGAGGCCGGTCTCCTCCTGCGCCTCGCGCAGCGCGGTGGCGATGTGGTCGGCGTCCTCGGGGTCGGTGGCGCCACCGGGGAACGCAACCTGACCGGGGTGCTTGCGCATGTCAACGGAACGCTCGATGAGCAGCACGCTGAGGTCGCCGTCAGGCAGGGGCGAGAAGACGACGAGGACGGCCGACGGACGTCCTACGCCGGCCGGTGGCCGCCGCGGACCGGCGAACTCGCCGAGCACCCCGGTCCGAACGGCCTCGACCAGCGGTCGAAGCGGCACGGGGACGTCCTCGACGAACTCTGTCATCGTCGGGCCTAGACGTCCTCGGCCATCATCTGCGACGCCGAGCGCAGCATGGTCTTCGCCTTCACCGGATCGGTCTCGCCTTCGCCGTAGCTGGGGCATAGCTTCGCGATCGCGCAGGCGCCGCAGGCAGGGCGGCGCGAGTGGCAGACGCGGCGGCCGTGCCAGATGACGCGGTGGCTGAGCAGCGTCCAGTCCTTGCGCGGGATGAGTTCGGCGATCGCGAACTCGACCTTCACCGGGTCGGTCTCCGTGGTCCAGCCCCAGCGGCGGGAGAGGCGACCGAAGTGGGTGTCGACGGTAATGCCGGGGATGTCGAAGGCGTTGCCGAGGACGACGTTGGCGGTCTTGCGTCCGAAGCCCGGCAGGGTGATGAGTTCGTCGAGGGTGTGCGGCACTTCGCCGTTGAAACGCTCGACGAGCTGCTGGCCGAGCTTCATGATCGAGTTCGTCTTGTTGCGGTAGAAGCCGGTGGAGCGGACGTACTCCTCCAGCTCCGTGCGATCAGCTCCGGCGTAGTCGGCGGCGGTGCGGTAGCGGGTGAAGAGCGCCGGCGTCACCTCGTTCACCCGCTTGTCGGTGCACTGCGCCGAGAGGATGGTCGCCACGGAGAGTTCGAGCGGGTTGGTGAAGTCGAGTTCGCAGTGCGCGTCGGGGTAGAGCAGCGCCAGCTCGCGGTTGATCCGACGGGCCCGACGCGTCAGTGCCAGGGGTGTCTCGGGCGCGGTAGTCGTCACCCCATCAAGTTACAAGGCAGAATGGACAGACCATGATCGCGCTGCTGGTACTTCTGTTCCCGTTCGTCCTGCTCGCGTTCTTGCTGTTGATGGAGTGGGTCGAGAAACCACTCAACCGCGACAGGTCGCGCTGACGCGGAGTTGCGAGCTGGCCTAGCCTTTGCGTGGGCATAGACTCATCGCTTGATTGGTTGGGCCCACACCTGGGCGAAGGGGAGCTGACGTGGACGACATTCTGCGGCGCGCAGGCATATTCCAGGGCGTCGATCCCGACGCCATCGAAGCGCTCGCCAAGGAGTTCAACACTATTGAGGCGCCGCGCGGCACCACACTCTTCAACGAGGGCGACCCGGGCGAGAGCCTTTTCATCGTCATCGCCGGGAAGGTGAAGCTCGGCCGCCGCTCCCCCGACGGACGCGAGAACCTCGTGGCGGTGATGGGTCCCTCCGACCAGTTCGGCGAGCTCTCCCTCTTCGACCCCGGCCCGCGCACCGCGACCGCCACTGTCGTCACCGATGCCCGGCTGGCCGTCCTACCGAAGGAAGCGCTTGTTGCCTGGGTGCGCGACCGTCCTGAGATCGCGATGCAGCTGCTGCGCGTCCTCGGCCGCCGCCTGCGCCGCACCAACACGATGCTCGCCGACCTGATCTTCGTCGACGTCCCCGGGCGTGTCGCCAAGCAGCTGCTGCAGCTGGCACAGCGCTTCGGCTCGCTCGAAGGGGGGCAGCTGCGCGTCACGCACGACCTCACCCAGGAGGAGCTGGCCCAGCTCGTCGGCGCCTCGCGCGAGACGGTGAACAAGGCGTTGGCCGACTTCGCCTCCCGCGGCTGGCTGCGGCTCGAGGGCAAGAGCGTGGTCATCCTCGACCGCGAGCGCCTCGCTAAACGAGCCCGATAGCCCGACGTAGGCGGACTGCCCAGGGCAGTTCGCCGTGCAGATATTCAAGCTGGGCCTTCACGCTGAGTTCGGCCGCGGGCCAGAGGACGCGGTCGACGTCGGCATAGACCCGCTCCACCACCGCCCGCGCTGACGTCCGGACGCCGAGGGTCTCGGCCGCCGCGCGCACCTGACCGAGCCGCTCCTCGCGGTGCTTCAGATAGTAGGTCGCCACCTCGCCGGCCTGCTGCAGCTCCGGCCCGTGCCCGGTGAGGACGGTCGTATCTCCGAGCGCCTGCAGTCGCTGCAACGAGCCCAGGTAGTCGGCGAGACGGCCGTCCGGATAGGCGACGACGGTCGTGCCGCGTCCCAGGATCGTGTCTCCGGTGAGGACGGCAGCAGGCGCGGCATCCGCAGGAATGAGAAAGCTCAACGAATCTGCGGAGTGCCCGGGCGTGGCCCAGACCCGGACCTCGACGCCGGCGGCGACGACGACATCGCCTTCGACGAGACCCTCACCGCCGAGTCGGTGCGCGGGATCGAGGGCGCGGACGGGAGCGCCGGTGAGTTCGCGTAGCCGCTTCGCCCCGTCGCTGTGGTCGGGGTGGCCGTGAGTGAGCAGGATCGTCTCGACCGTGCCGGCGGCGGCGAGGACGGCCTGCAGGTGGGCCTCGTCCCGCGGCCCGGGGTCGACCACGATGCAGCGGTCGTTCTCCGGCGAGCGCAGCAGCCAGGTGTTGGTGCCGTCCAACGTCATCGGGCCGGGGTTGGCGGCGAGGACGACCGCGGCGAGCGGCGTCACCTGCCGCAGCCGCTCATAGGCGAGTTCGTCGCTCATTTCTGCGGCCGATCCGGTCGATGCGTCTTGATCACTCGGCCGTCGGCGAGCGTGGTGTGCGTGTGTCCGTCGCCGTAGACCGTGGTCGGACGCTCGTGCCTGATCGGCTGCAGGTCAACGGCGGCGAGCGCAGCCTTCACGCTGGCAAAGCCGGCGAGCCATTCGAGCGTGACCCGCGTCGGCGGCAGCATGAACCGCGCGCCTTGGGCGAGTTCGGCGAGGGCGTCACCGGCACCTATCCACGCCGCGATCGACGACTCGGTGGTGATGTCGCGTGGTTGTGCGCCGGCGGGGAGTTCCGCGAGGAAGAAGCGGGTGTCGTAGCGACGCGCCTCGCTCGGCGGCGTCACCCAGCGCGCGAAGGGGCGCAGCTCGACGGTGTCGGTGAGCAGGACGTCGGTCTCCTCGCTCACCTCGCGTACCGCGGTGCCGAGCAGCATTCGGGCCTCGTCCTCGGTGCACCCGAAGCGGGCTGCGGTGAAGGCGGCGCTGCCGGCGATCGGAACCTCTCCGTCGCGGGGCTCACATCCGCCACCGGGAAAGACCGTCATGCCGGCCGCGAAGACCATCTGGGCGACACGGGTGAGCAGCCATGCCTCGATGCCCGTGCCACCGACCGGGGCGTCACGCAGCAGCGCAACGGTCACCGCATCCCGGACAGGCGGTGGTTGAGAAGAGCTCGTCTCGAAAGCACCTTTCGAAGCCACCGGACTCACGCGACCTCGACGATGACCTCGACCTCGACCGGCGCGTCGGACGGCAATGCCGCGACTCCCACCGCCGAGCGGGCGTGCGCGCCCACGTCGCCGAAGACCTGGACGAAGAACTCGCTCGCGCCGTTGATCACGCCCGGCTGCCCGGTGAAGGACGGGTCGGAGGCGACGAAGCCGACGACCTTCACGACCTTCACCACGTTGTCGATGCCGACGAGGGCATGGATCGCGGCGAGGGCGTTGAGCGCGCACTGCTGGGCGAGCTGCTTGGCGTCCTCGGCACTCACGTCGGCGCCCACCTTGCCGGTGGCCGGGAGCACGCCATCGCGCATCGGCAGCTGCCCGGAGGTGTAGACGAAGTTCCCCGACCGAACGGCTGGCACATAGGCGGCAACCGGTGCGACGACCGGCGGAAGCGTGATGCCGAGTTCGGCGAGTGTCGCTGAAGCAGTCATACCCGCAGCCTATCTGCGGGGCAGTGTTCTGCGCCGGGCCTAGGCTTGCCGCGTGGTGTCCGGCGAAGGGCTGTTCAGCGAGCGGGTGCGCCTGCATGTCGTCACGGGCAAGGGCGGAACCGGCAAGACGACCGTCGCCGCCGCCCTCGCGCTGAGCCTCGCGGGAACGGGCAGGCGTGTGCTGCTTGTGGAGGTCGAAGGACGTCAGGGACTCGCCCAACTCTTCGACGTCGCCGCCCTGCCGTATGAGGAGCAACGTCTCGCCTCAGCGGCCAACGGCGGCGCGGTCTGGGGACTGGCGGTTGACGCCGAAGAGGCGATGATCGAGTACCTCGACATGTTCTACGGGTTGAGGCGCTCGGCGCGCGGACTGCAGAAGATGGGGGCGGTCGATTTCGTCACCACACTCGCACCGGGGCTGCGCGACGTCCTGCTCACCGGCAAGGTGAAGGAGTCCGTGACGAGGACGCACCAGGACGCGACGCCGGTCTATGACGCCGTCGTCCTCGATGCCCCGCCGACGGGCCGCATCGGCAAGTTCCTCAACGCCACACGCGAGGTCGCGAACCTCGCGAAGGTGGGGCCGCTGAACCGGCAGAGTGCCGGCGTGATGGAGCTGCTGCGCTCAGCGCGGACCCTGGTGCATCTCGTAACGCTGCTCGAAGAGATGCCGGTGCAGGAGACTCTCGATGCCGCCGCGGAGCTCACTGCCGACGGCTACCGCCTCGGCTCGGTCGTGGTGAACCGTGCCCGCCCCGATCTCGGCACCGGCGACGGGGAGGTTGACGTCGAACTGCTCGCCGCCGGGCTCGCCCAGGCGGACCTGCCCGCCGAACACGCCGCCGCCCTCGCAGACGAGATCGCGCAGTACACACTGCGGCAACGCACCCAACTGGAGAACGCCGCGCGCCTTGCCGCCCTCGACCTGCCGCGCATCGAACTCCCCGATCTCACCCCGCCGGTCGACCTCGGCGAGCTGAACCTGCTCGCCACACAGATCAGCGCGGCGGTGCCGGCGTGAGCGACCTCGACCTGGATCTCGGTGCGCTGGTGCGCGACCCTGCCACTCGCGTGATCGTCACCTGCGGCAGCGGCGGGGTCGGCAAGACCACCACCGCGGCAGCCCTCGCGCTGCTCGGCGCCGAAGCCGGACGGCGCACGGTCGTCCTCACCATCGACCCGGCGCGCCGCCTCGCCCAGTCGATGGGTCTCACCGAACTCGACAACACCCCCCGCGAGGTTGTCGGCGTCAGCAACGGTCGACTGTTCGCCATGATGCTCGATATGAAGAGGACGTTCGACGACGTCGTCCTCGCTCACTCCACGCCCGAACGGGCCAAGCAGATCTTCGACAATCCGTTCTACCAATCGCTCTCCTCGTCCTTCGCCGGGACGCAGGAGTACATGGCGATGGAGAAGCTCGGTCAGCTCGTCTCGGCGAACGAGTGGGACCTCATCGTGGTCGACACCCCACCGTCGCGGTCGGCGCTGGACTTTCTCGACGCACCCAACCGCCTCGGCCGCTTCCTCGACGGCCGGATGATCCGGATGATCACTGCGCCGGCGCGCGCCAGCGGTAAGACCGGGCTGAAGCTGATGAACTTCAGCTTCGACCTCTTCGCGAAGGTCTTCAGCCGGGTGCTCGGTGGCGACCTGATCCGCGACCTCTCCTCCTTCGTCACCGCGCTCGAGTCGATGTTCGGCGGATTCCGTGAGCGGGCACAGCAGACGTATCAGTTGCTCAAAGCTCCGGGCACGGCGTTCATCGTCGTGTCAGCGCCCGAGCCGGATGCGCTGCGCGAGGCGAGCTACTTCGTCGAGCGCCTCTCGGACGACAAGATGCCGCTCGCCGGGCTCGTCCTCAACCGGGTGCACCGCACGACTGCGCCGGCCGCTGATGAGCCGCTGGCCGCCGGCCGCGCTGAGGCGGTCGCCGAATACCTGGCCAACCAGCCCCCGAGTCCCGCGACCCAGCTGGCTGCGACGGCCCTGCGGGTGCATGCCGAGATCGCACGGGCGGCCGAGCAGGACGCGCGGATGTCGCGGCGCTTCCGTGCCGCGCACCCGGAGGTCGCGGTGACGGAGGTACCCGCGCTGCCGGTCGACGTCCACGACCTCGACGGGCTGAGGAAAATAGGGGCTCTCCTGGGCACCCAGGTACCCTGAGTCCTCGTGGCGTCCTCCTCCCGAACCTGGATCACCGTCAGCAAGCTTGTCGGGATCCTTCTCGCCACCGGCATCCTCGCGGCAGGCCTGCTCCTGCCCTATGTCGGCGGCCTCGGCCTCGCCGCGCGGCACGAGGCGGACAAGTTCCTCACCACGGGCTGCAACCTCACCGAGTCGGCTCCGCCGCAGGCGACGACGCTCTATGCCGATGACGGAAAGACCGTGGTGGCCAGGATCTTCACGCAGGATCGCCTGCCGGTTCCGCTCACCCAGGTTCCGCAGTACTTGCAGGACGCCCTCGTCGCGACCGAGGACCGGCGCTTCTTCTCCCACCACGGCGTCGACATGCGCGGCCTCATCCGTTCTGCGGTGAACACGAGCAGCGGAGACACCCAGGGTGGCTCGACGCTGACGATGCAGTACGTGAAGCAGATCCGCTACTACCAGGCGGGCACCGACCTGGCCAAGCAGCAGGCCGCGATCGCGCAGAACCTCAATCGCAAGATGGAGGACGCGAAGTGCGCGCTGCAGTTCGAGCAGCGCGAGAAGAAGCCGGAGATCCTCGACAACTACCTCAACATCGCCTTCTTCGGCGAGAACGCGTACAGCGTCGAGTCGGCCTCGGAGATCTACTTCGGCATCTCGGTCGACAAGCTCCAATTGCACCAGGCCGCGATGCTCGTCGGCATCCTGCGGGCCCCGAGCGACTACGACCCGTTCAAGCACCCGCAGCAGGCCCGTGACCGGCGCAACCAGGTCATCCAGAACATGGTGACCGCCGGTGACCTGACCGAGGCCCAGGCCAAGGTTTGGCAGGCCAAGCCGAACGACCTCTCGACCACGACGGCGCCGACCCTCGAGCAGGGTTGCTACAACGCGCCCAACACCATCGCCAAT
>DASXYU010000061.1:0-14967 GCA_036502295.1 Jatrophihabitans sp.
ATCGGACCTTGATCGCCGAGAGTGGTCTCCGCCTAACCTCCCGGCCCTTCCCGGCGCAGATTGGTGGGTCGCCGGACTCGCGATCCGGCTCCCACGAACAGCCGACATTGACCTGGCTGAGGTTGGCGCGCTCTACACAGACAACCAACTGTGGTCAGCGGCCCTCAGATCCATGTCGTGAGCGGTGCCCGGCAGAGCGCTAAGAACGAGCCCTAGCGTCCGTGCCGATAAGGGACATTATGTCAATCCGCGTGTGGAGCGACTGATATCGCCACTACCCCGGAATCGGCGCCTCGTCGGCTACTTACGCCCCTTTCGATGCGTTCAACGCGACAGCAGCGCGGATGAGCGCAGTCAGTGCCTTCTCGTCGAGCGTCTCGCCGTCGTGGATGTCGATCGCACGTCGTGTGTTGCCGTCGAGGCTCGAGTTGAACAGGCCGGACGGGTCATCCAGTGCTGCGCCTTTGGCGAAGGTGAGTTTCACGACCTGCTTGTAGCTCTCGCCGGTGCAGATGATGCCGGCGTGCTCCCACACCGGAACACCGCGCCACTTCCAGGTCTCTACCACCTCGGGATCAGCCTTACGGATGATGCCCCGCACACGCGCGAGTGTCTTGCCGCGCCAATCGTCGAGTTCCGTAATGCGTGCATCGATCAGGGCCGATGCGTCCTGTGATTCGTCAGTCACGTCAGTTCTCCTCGTAGGACGCGCGCAGCGAGCGGAGCTAGTCTCAGAGCCGCCAGAGCGTCGTCGGGCCTCACCCACCGCAATTCTTCGATCTCGGCACGGGCGGTCGCGAGACTCTTGTCCTCCAGCAATACCGCGAAGAGGTCGCAGTCGATGGACCATCCGGGCTCGTTCGCAGCCGGCGCGGTGTGGCGGCCGAGGGGAGTCAGCACCCGCTGCCCCACGTCCATGCCGACCTCTTCGTGAATCTCGCGGCGCAGCGCCTCCTCGGGGCTCTCCCCCGGCTCGATCTTGCCGCCACAGTTCATGAACGCCTGCGTCCCGCGTTTGCGAACGAGCAAGTACTCGCCGTCCTCACTTGTGATGACCGCCGCGACGATCCGGAAGACGTTGTCCAGACGAACCTCAGTGGGCTTCGACAAGCTCCCCCTCATCCTGCGGCTGAACGGGCTGTGCCTTCGCCTCTTCGATTGCGTCCACGAGCGCCTTCATGGCGACCAGCGCACGGTCGTAGAGCGCGATCGCCTCGTCGAGGATCGCCTTGTAGTCGGGGTTGTTGTAGCCCGGGTTCTTCTTCACCGGCGAATCGAAGACCCGCAGGCGCTTCTCCATCTCCTTCAGGGTCTTGAGGTCGGCCTCGTTCACCGCCTCGGGGAAGTCCTGCAGCATCGTGCACGAGGAGAGCAGGACGTCGGCGGCAGCCACCGCTCCCGCGACGGCGGCGAAGTACGGCATCCGCTCGTACTTGAGGTTGCCCAGCGCCTGGTCGCCGCTCGTCTTCTTCGTTCCGTCCACGCCCTTTGCCGGCGCCTGGACCCGCTTCATCAGGTCGGTGGACTCCTGGCTCGTGTCCTTGCCGAAGACGATCTGCTGCAGGAGACCCTTATCGAGGTTGCCCATCTGATCGCCGTCACCGCCCGGAATCTGGTCTTCGACCGGCGGCTTCATTCGCACGACCGTGACGCCGCTGCCCTGATAGAACTGCTGGACGTGGTTGAAGATCGTGTCGCTGTGAATCGGTGGGACGTAGACCTCCTTCACCTCCTTGAGGATGTCCACGCGGCCGAAGACCTGGAACTCGAAGACGAGTCCGAGACCCACGATCGGGATCTTCGCCCCGATGGCGTTGACGAGGTTGTCGAGGACGGCGGCGTACTCGACATCCTTCAGCTGCGTACGCCCCGTCCCCTTGCTGTCCGGACTGATGCCGATGAGGTCCAGGAGGCCGAGGAACGGATCACGGCGTGGCTCACCATGGTCGCGGGCCGTGAAGACCATACGGTGTCGGATCTTCGCCGGGTCGAGGACGAAGTGCAGGTCGCCGTAGTAGTTCGTGGCGTGCTTCTCGGCGAACTCGCTCTGCCCGCCCCGGTTGCTCTCCCAGGTCACGTTGCCCGCGCCGAAGGTGGGCATCTCCTGCTTCGTCAGGTCCTGCAGGCCGGTCATCAGCTGGTCCTTCCACTTGCGGAAGCGCAGATACCGGGCGCCACGGGCACCGCCGGGGCCCTTGTCGTCCCAGGTCTGCAGGTGCGTGAGAACCTGCTGCTGCTGGGGCTGCTTGCCGAAGAGAGTCGAGACATCGGTGGTCTGCGTTCCCGCCGTGGCCGGCGTGAAGGTGGTCTCCCCCTTCGCCCGGTCAGGTGTGCGCTGCGTGGTGTCGTCGCCGAACCACCGCGCCATGTTCACAGTGAGGGTCAGCGGCATCTCTTCACGGACGTAGGTCTTGATCCTTTCGGCGAGTACCCCCGCCTCGTCCTTCGTCTTCAGGTAACGCTCGGAGAGAACGGCGACGAACCGTTCCTCGGGCTTGGCGAGGTCCATGCCCTTCTCGGTCTGCTCGAGGGTGGAGAGATGCTCCTCCTGACCCTCGGTGAGGTTGCCGCTGTTCGGGTCGTTGGGGTCGACCTGGCGCCCCTTGAAGTTCACGACACGAGGGCGCGCGGCCTCCGCCTGCTTCACCGCGGCGCGCAGATCAGCCAGCATCTTCTCGGCGTCCTCGGTGAGTTTGAGACTCTCCCCTTCTCCCTTGCCGCCGCTCTCCCACTGCACGTCCTTCGTGGTCCCGGAGAGTTCAAAGGTGCGATCGAAGAAGTTCTTGGAGTAGATGCCGTAGCTCTCGCTCAGATTGAAGCCGAAGCCCTGGTCGTATTCGGAGCCCTTGCGCTGCTTCTCGGTGTAGGTGCTCATCTCGGCCTCGAAGCGCTCCGTCATGAGCCCCAGCATCGCCTCGGCGTCGATCTTCGGATCGCCGGCTGCCCGAGCCATCGACACGATCTGCTTGGCCGCCTTCGCAACACCGATCTCGCGGTGCATGTACTGCTTGACGGGGTCTCCTTGCATCATCGCCCCGGTCAGCTTCATCACCCGGTCGAAGCTCTTCGCGCTGTTGCGCAGCGAGCGCTTCTCCTTCTTCAGAGAGTTCCCGACCTCGGTCTCAAAGGCCGCCATCAACGCGCTCATCACTTCGGCGATTGCCGACGGGTCGTTGATCTGCTCCGCGAAGGCCGACGCGATGCCGCCGAGGGCCATCGAGAGCATCATCGCGTCGCGGACGTCGATATCTTCGTCCTTCTTCTTCGCGATGTGGTTCTTATAGGCGTGCAGTGACTCGTCGATGCGCTGCTCCAGGGTGTGCTTCTCGAGCAACGACGGGCTCTGTGACTCGTCACCGAATTTCTGCTTGAGCTGCGGAATGCGCCCGACGATCGTCATGACCTCTTTGCTGGTCAGTGCAGTGCGCTTGAGCTGAACCAGGTTCTGCCCCGCCGCACGGCGCACGCCGCCATCCTGCTGAACGACGTGGGTGAGTTCGTGCGCCATGAGGCGCAGGCCCCGCTCGTCCCCTGTCGACGGGATGCCGTCGCGGAAGACAATGTCGTTGCGGCTGGTGAAGGCGAGCGACCCGAGGCCCTCGTTCAGCGAGCGGGCTTGCGTGCCGCTGTGCAGGCGAACACCGGAGAGATCCGCGCCGAAGGCGTTCTGCAGCGGCCCGAGGATACCTGCTGGGATCGGCGAGCCCTTGCCGCGCAAGCCGGTGATCGCGGATTCGGCCGCCGAGTCGAGCTCTCCCCCGGCTGCGCCGCCGGCGGCGTGGCTGCGCCGGAGGGCGGTGATGCCGGAGCTGGGCCGCTCCTGTCCTGTGCCGCCGTCCTCGAGGCCGCGCAGCCGGGCGAGAACTTGCTCGGCGACGGCATCCGCTTCGGCTTCCGCCGGGTCGTCGGAGGCGCCGACCTCGAGCTTCGCCTGGATCGGAATCGATCCCCCGAAGGCAAGGCCCGGAGCCAAGGGCACTCTGCCGGAGACGGCGAGGGGCGGGGCGAACGATGCGGTGAAGGACTGGCCGGCAGCGACATCGACCCGTTCATGGACTTCGGCAGCAACCTTAGTCGGCGCGTGTCGTGCCATGCCGTCCTCCCATCAGGCGTGCCCGAGCGCAACGGTTGTACCGATCTTGCCACGTCCCAGTTGACCGAGCGAGGCTGACGGGCAGTTAGGCTCGCGCCGTGTTGCAGTTGGTCTTCGTCAACCCCGTGATCCCGCCTAACACCGGCAACGCGATCCGCCTCTCCGCGGTGACCGGCGCGCACCTGCACCTCGTCGAACCCCTCGGCTTCACCCTGGACGACGCGAACCTGCGCCGCGCCGGACTCGACTACCACGACCTCGCCACGGTGACCGTGCACTCCGGTCTGGACGCCCTCTGGAGCACCGTCCTTCCTGCCCGTGTCTTCGCGTTCACCTCCCATGCCACGACGCGATACGTCGACATCAACTACGAGGACGGCGACGTCCTCATGTTCGGGACGGAACCCAGCGGGCTGCCGCAGGACGTACTGCGTGATCCGCACGTCACCGACCGAGTGCGCATCCCGATGCTGCCCGGCAGACGCTCGCTGAACTTGGCGAATTCCGCCTCGATCGTCCTCTACGAGGCCTGGCGTCAGCTGGGCTTCTCCGGCGCCTAATGAGGCTGAAACATTGGCCTCCTAGCGTGCCGGACATGACGATCAGCGACGACTTCCTCAAGGGCCTACCGAAGGCCGAACTGCACCTGCACCTTGAAGGCACGCTGGAGCCGGAGCTCAAACTGATGCTCGCGGCACGCAACGGCGTCGAACTTGCACAGCAGACGATCGAGGACGTCCGCGCCAGCTATCGGTTCGACTCTCTCGCCAGCTTCCTCGCCGTCTACTACCCCGCGATGAACGTCCTCGTCACGGAGCAGGACTTCTACGACCTCGCCTACGCCTACCTCACCCGCGCCGCCTCCGAGGGGGTGAAGCACGTCGAGATGTTCTTCGACCCGCAGGCGCATACGACGCGCGGCGTGGCGTTCGAGACCGTGGTCACCGGCTACCACCGGGCCGCCGTCGCTGCCGGGCCGGACCTCGGGATCGACGCGCACCTGATCATGTGCTTCCTGCGCGACATGTCCGCCGACAGCGCTGCCGAGACGTTGGAGGCCTCCGTCCCGTTCAAGGACAAGATCCTCGGCGTCGGGCTGGACTCCGACGAGCGTGAGAACCCGCCGTCGAAGTTCGCCGCCACCTTCGCCAGGGCGCGCGAGCTCGGCTATCACCTCACGATGCACTGCGACATCGACCAGCTGAACAGCATCGAGCACATCCGCCAGGCGGTCGAGGAGATCGGTGTGGAGCGGATCGACCACGGCACCAACATCGTCGAGGATCAGTCACTCGTCGACGTGGTGCTGGAGCGCGGGCTGGGCCTCACCTGCTGCCCGGTATCGAACAGCTTCGTCACCGCCGACATGAAGGCCAAGGAGATGGTCGAACTCATGGGGCAGGGCGTCAAGATCACGGTGAACAGCGATGACCCGGCGTACTTCGGCGCCTACGTCTCCGGCAACTTCGAGGCGCTCGCCGAGAAGGCCGCGTTGAGCCTCGATCAGGTGGTGCAGCTGGCCAAGAACTCGTTCCTCGCCAGCTGGATCCCTGATGAGCAGAAGGCAGCCTACCTCTCCGACATCGACGACTACGTCAAGGAGAGAGGCTGAGAGCGCTGGTGCTCTCATGCCGAAGGACGCAGACGGTGACTCGTGAAGCGCGGAACATGTCGCGGCCAACTCAGCGGGGTGAGTGCACCACGCACCGCAGGCCGCGGACCTTCGCGATCCTGCGGTCCAGTGTCACGAGCGGCGTCTCAATCAACTCGGCCAACGCAACATAACTCGCGTCGTAGCTCGTGAGGTTATGACGGAGTTCCCACGCCCGTTGGGCAAAAGATTCATACGACCAAAGATCGAGGCTGCGCCGGAGAAGATCGGCGTGGGCCTGTGCGGCGACATCGCTACTGACGAGTCGTGCCTGTTCGCTTCTGCGGATGATGTTCGCCGCTTCGAACGGCATCAAAGAGGGCGCGCTGACACTCGCACCCTCGAGTTGTTGGGTCGCCCACTCGCCGTCTGATCCGGAATCCAACAGCACCGCGACCATTGCTGAGGAGTCGAAGATCTTCCGTTGGCTCACTTACGGTCAGACTCCCGCGCCGCGAGTATCGATTCGGACGACAGCGTCGACCCGGACGTCCTCACGCGGCCGCGCACCTGCGCCAACCAGTCCGAGGCTGCAGGTTTGCTCGACCGCTCCACAAGGATGGCTCTGACGTACTCCTGCAGAGATTGGCCCGCCCGGGATGCACGAGCCGCCAATTCGTCCCGAACGTCCTCGGGAACATCTCTAATGGTGATGGCGACACTCATGCCTGCAGTTTAGCTGCGCTGCCGCTGAATTGCAGCTAATCGGCTAGACATTAGGCTGGCCGAGTGCGGATCGCGACCTGGAACATCAACGGCCTGAACACCCGCTTCGAGCTCGTGAAGGCTTGGCTCGAGAAGGTCTCCCCCGACGTCCTCTGCCTGCAGGAGCTGAAGTGCTCCACCGCCGACGTTCCGGTCGATGCGATCGCCGAACTCGGTTATGAGACGGCCGCACACGGCGCGGGGCGGTGGAACGGCGTCGCGATCCTCTCCCGTGCCGGGCTTGAGGACGTCACCCGCGATCTCATTCATCAGCCGGGCTTCCTCGCCGAGGGCGAACTCCATGCGGTGCAGGAGCCGCGCGCGATCGGTGCCACCTGCAACGGTGTGCGGCTCTGGTCGCTCTACGTTCCGAACGGCCGCACGATCGAGCACGCCCACTACCAGTACAAGCTCGAATGGCTCGCCGCGCTGCGCGCGACGGTGGCGAGCGAACTCGACCCGAACCGTCCCTTCGCGGTTCTCGGCGACTTCAACATCGCCCCCACCGACGAGGACGTCTGGGACATCAGCCTCTTCGCCGGGAGCACCCACGTGACGCCGGCCGAGCGCGCGGCACTCACGGCGTTGCGCGAGGCAGGGCTGAGCGATGTCTACCCGCGGCCGCTGAAGTACGACGTCCCGTTCACCTACTGGGACTACCGGCAGCTCGCCTTCCCGAAGAACAACGGCATGCGGATCGATCTCGTCTACGGCGACGAGCGTTTCACCACGAAGGTGAAGGACGCCTATGTCGATCGCGAGGCCCGCAAGGGCAAGGGAACCAGCGATCACGCCCCGGTCGTCATCGACCTCGTCTAACCCAACTTTTGGTCTTGAGTCAGGCGATACCCGGACTCAAGACCAAAAGTTGCGGGAATTTAGGCGACGGCCTCTTCGAGGGCGGTGATTTCGTCGTCGAGGAAGCCGAGGATGCGCTGCAGGTGCGGCACCGTCCTGCGACACCCGACGATGCCGAAGTGCATCGCCGAGGCGTAGCTGACGCAGGTGATGTTGAGGGCCTGCCCGTTGAAGGGCAGGCCGAGCGGATAGACGCCGTCCAGTCGCGCACCGTTCCAGAACATCGGCCGGGCGGGTCCCGGGATATTGGAGATGAGGACGTTGAACGGCGGACGAAAACGTCCCTGTGCCCGCAGCAGGTGCTCCAAAACGAGTGGACTGAGCGCAAGCCCGCTCATCGCCAGGATCTGTACCTGACTCAACCCGACGAGACTGCGCTTGCCGTCCATCATCGACCGGTGCACCGCCACCAGGCGTGCCGCGGGGTCTGCGAGGGCGGTGCCCAGGTTGCAGAGGACGACCCCGACCGCGTTGCCTCCGTCCTTGCTGCGTTGACTGCGTTCTGAGACGGGATCGTTGCTCGCGTGTAGCGATACCGGCACCATCGCGACGAGGGACTCCGCCGGCAGCGCGCCGAGCGTCCGCAAGTAGGAGCGCAGGGCACCGGAGCACATCGCGAGGACGACGTCGTTGACGGTGGTGCCGCTGGCCTCGGCCAGCGCCTTGATCCGGTCGATCGGCCAGTCCTGGGCTGCGAATCGCCGCGCACCGGTGATCGGCACGTTGA
Organism: Jatrophihabitans sp.; assembly: GCA_036502295.1. GTDB lineage: Bacteria > Actinomycetota > Actinomycetes > Mycobacteriales > Jatrophihabitantaceae > DASXYU01. Next base: position 8,035 of record DASXYU010000061.1, read on the forward strand.
GGATCGAGCGCGGCGCCGGGATCGGCAGTCCGCCGCCGGTGAGTCCGCGGGCTGCACGCTTCAGCATCGACGGCGCGATCCCGACCACGTCGACCACTGCGTCGGCGACGGCACGCAGCTGGTCGGCAGCGCTCGCGTCCTCATCCTTGGCGGGGAGCTGACGCTTCGGCGGCGCCCACGGTGCCGGCATCTCCCGGTCGTCCGCGCGCCAGCTCAAGGTCTTGGCGAAGAGCCGTAGTGCCGCGACGCCGTCGAGCAGCGCGTGATGGGCCTTGGAGTACAGCGCGAGCCGCCCGTCGGCGAGCCCTTCGATGATGTGGGTCTCCCAGAGCGGCCGGTGCCGGTCGAGCGGCGTCGAATGCAGCCGCGAGCAGAGGGCGAGCAGTTCCAGGACGCGACCGGGCTGCGGCAGGGCGTTGCGGCGAACATGGTGCTCGATATCGAACTCCGTGTCCTGCTGCCAGGCCCACTGCCCCATCGTTGCGAGCGAACGGACGGGGCGCTTCTGGAAGAGGTCGATCACCGTGCCCTCGGCGATCGCAGCGTCGAGCATGCCCCGCAACTCGTAGGCATCCGCGCCCTCCGGCGGGGCGAAAAGCTGGAGACCACCGACGTGCAGCGGCTGATCGCGTGTCTCGCCCATCAGGAAGAAGGCCGAGTTCGGCGGCATCGGTCGGAGCACGGGCCAATCCTTCCCTATCGATAGTGCTGCGACGGCCTGTCGCGTAATCTCCCGAGTACTGGAGGCAAGGTCGGCCACGCCGACCAGATCGAGGCGGCGCCGAGGAGCTGAATGGGCTGATCCCCGGAGGCGAATAGCCGAAGGGGTCAAACAGATGCAGTCCCAGAGACGAGCAGTAAGTCGCTAGCTGAGCGGCACGTGGATGTCGCCGTGGGCGTCCTCGCAGTCATCGACGCTGTGGTCGGCGTGATCGGTCTGCAGCGTCACGTGGCTGATGCCGTGAGCCGCGGCGAGGAGTCGCCGCATCCGGGCACTCACGTCGTGGCAGTCATAACTCGCACGGACAAGGACGTGCGCCGAGAGCGCCGACTCCCCCACCCCGATCTCCCAGACATGCAGATCGTGTAGCTCCGCGACCCCATCGACGCCGGCTAGCTCGTCTCCGAGCCCGCCGGGATCCGTCCCGGCGGGTGCAGCCTCGAGGAAGATCCGTCCGGCGTCGCGCACCAGCCTCGCGCCCGTCCACACCATCACGGCGGCCACGACGAGCGACGCCACCGCATCGGCGCGATGCCAGTCGGTGAGCATGATGACGATGCCCGCGACTGCTGTCGCCGCGAAGGCCCACAGGTCTGTGAGCAGGTGCAGGAAGACGCCGCGAACGCTGAGACTCTCGCGATCGGCACGTCCGACCAGAGAGGTCGCGACGATGCTCACCACGACGCCCACCAGCGCCACGATCGTCATCGGGGCACCATCAGCGATCTGGGGGTGGACGAGCCGACGCACGGCTTCGACGACGAACCAGATGGCGAGCAGGATGAGAGTGACACCGTTGATCTGCCCGGAGAGGGCGTCCACCCGGGCGAAGCCGTAGGTGAAGGCGCCACGTGCCGGGCGTCGCACGAGGTGCGCGGCGGCGAGACCGAGACCGATCCCGACCGCATCGGTGAGCATGTGTCCGCCATCTGCGATGAGCGCCAGCGAGTGAGCCACGAAGCCGACCGTCACCTCCGCGACCATGAAGCCGAGGATCACGACAAGGGCAGCCAGCAGCCACGGTGCGTCGGCGGCGGAGCCGGAGCGCGCCTGACCGATGTGGTCGTGACGGTCGTGATGAATCATGGGCACATCACCATCCGCTGTAGAGCGGTCGTCCCTCGGCGTAGCCGGAGGCGCTCTGCACGCCGATGAGCGCGCGCTCGTGCAGTTCGGCGAGGTTGGCGGCGCCCGCGTAGGTACACGCGGAGCGCACGCCGGCGGCAATCGTGTCGATGAGGTCCTCGACGCCCGGACGGTCGGGGTCGAGGTACTGCCGGCCCGTGGAGATCCCCTCTTCGAAGAGCGCCTTGCGGGCACGGTCGAAGGCGCCCTCGCCGCTCGTCCGGTTCGCCACGGCGCGGGCGGAGGCCATGCCGAAACTCTCCTTGTAGCGGCGGCCGTCGGCATCGACGTGCAGGTCACCGGGCGACTCGAAGGTTCCGGCGAACCACGAGCCGATCATCACCGAGGACGCTCCGGCCGCCAGCGCGAGAGCGACGTCGCGTGGGTGGCGCACTCCCCCGTCGGCCCAGACGTGCTTGCCGTACTCGGCCGCCGCGGCGGCGCATTCGAGGACGGCCGAGAACTGCGGCCGTCCGACGCCGGTCATCATGCGGGTGGTGCACATCGCTCCGGGACCGACGCCGACCTTGACCACGTCGGCGCCGGCGTGGATGAGGTCGCGGGTGCCTTCGGCGGAGACGACGTTGCCGGCCACCACCGGCACCGTCGGCGACAGCGAGCGCACGGCCTTGAGGGCGTCGATCATCCGCTGCTGATGCCCGTGTGCCGTGTCGATCACGAGGACGTCGACGCCGGCGTTGAGCAACTGCTCGGCCTTGCCCGCGACATCGCCGTTCACACCGAGCGCGGCAGCGACCCGGAGCTTGCCCGCGGCGTCAACGGCAGGCGTATAGATCGCGGCCCGCAACGCCCCGTTGCGGGTGAGGACGCCGACCAGATGACCGGCCGAGTCCACCACCGGCGCCATCCGGCGCCGCGCGGCGTCGAGTTCCGCGAACGCCGAGGCGGGATCGATCGGTTCGGCGAGGACGAACGGCTCGGGTGTCATCACCTGGTACAGCTGGGTGAAGCGGTCGGTGCCCGCGCAGTCGGCTTCGGTGACGATGCCGACCGGGCGGCCGTCCTCGACGATGACGACACCCCCGTGCGCCCGCTTCATCATCAGCGCCAGGGCTTCGCCGACGGTGTCGTGCGGTGCGAGCATCACCGCGGTGTCCACCACCATGTGGCGGCTCTTCACCCACGAGACGACCTCGGCTACCACCGGTACCGGGATGTCCTGCGGTAGGACGGTGAGCGCCCCGCGCCGCGCGGTGGTCTCGGCCATGCGACGACCGGCCACCGCGGTCATGTTCGCGACGACGAGCGGGATCGTCGCACCGGTCGCGTCGTTCGTCGTGAGGTCGACATCGAAGCGCGACTGGACCTCCGAGTGCGCCGGCACCATGAAGACGTCGTCATACGTCAGCTCGAACGGCGGAATCGGGTCTACGAATCGCATACCACCAGCATCCCACCCGGGGACACCGGACTGCAGCCTCTTGGCGGCGTGCCAGAATCGGCGGTGATGAGCATCGCGATCTTCGACATCGATGGTGTCGTCGCCGATGTCCGTCACCGCTTGCACCACCTGCAGGGTTATCGCTCCTGGGACGACTTCTTCGACGATGCCGAGTTCGACCCGCTCCTGGAAGAAGGGGCCATACGCGTCCTCGCCGCCGCGGCCGAATTCGACATCGTCTGGCTCACCGGACGTCCGGAGTGGCTGCGTGGGGTCACCGAGGACTGGCTGACGAAGCACGATCTTCCGTGCGAAGAACTGCACATGCGACCGCAGCGTGACCGGCGTCCGGCGGCCAGGTACAAGCTCGCCGCACTTCAACAACTGCGTCCTCGCGGTGTCGAACTCTTCGTCGACGACGACCCCGAGGTGATCGACGTGGCGCTCGCCGACGACTTTCCCGCTGTCCTCGCCGAGTGGGTGCCCCGGGAGGACGTCCTGCGTGACGCCCAGGAACGCCTCGGCCGAACCTGAGGGACGGGTCCGGGTCCGGCATTTGATTCTTGGCACGGAATCACGGGCAGATAACGATTTCAGGGCCGCTTGCCTCAAGATCGCCTATTTCTGCCGATCTAGTCGGTACAGCCCCGACACGCGCCCTGGGAAATGCTGGACAACGAGGTCCGGAGGCGCAGACTTAGGGGCGTAGTTTCAAGACCGGAAACGATTTCAGGACGCTATGACTACGCCACACATCGCTCTTAGCCTGCCGTGCAAGCACACACCGCGCTGCCCCACAGCCGACGCTCCCGGCCGGGACGCCGCTCACGTCATCGCGGCCCACCCGGAGCAGGGCTGGAGCCTTCTCTGCAACGGGGTCGTCGTCTTCGAGGACCTCGGCGAGCTGCTGCCCAACGGCACCGCCTTCGCGTCACCGCGAAGCGAACTGCTCGTCGCAGCCTCGCACCGAAACGCCAGCTAGGGACCCGTTGGCCCGAGCGCGGCCGGCGGGCGACTCCGCCGTCCCCGCAACCAGTGACCGCCGACCCGGGCGATGAGGTAGATCCCGAAGCTGATCGACGTCACGAAGACACTCGGCGAGACGTTCTCCGCCTGTGTGTTGAGCAGCAGACCGCCGTCGGCCGCGATCAATGCGAAGACGATCGAGAAGACCGCCACCGCCACGGGACGCGCCGAGAGTCGCAGAGCTGCCGCGGCCGGCGTGATCGCGAGGCTGAGGACCAGCAGCGTTCCGACGATCTGCGCAGCCTCGGTGACGGTCAGCGACAGGATCAGCAGGAAGACCAGGCCGATCGCCCGCACGCGGACGCCCCGCGCCTCGGCAACCTCCGGGTCGATCGAGGCGAAGAAGAGCCGCCGATAGATCAGCAGCATGGTGATCAGCACTCCCCCGGCAACCCCGAGTAACAGCCACAGCTGGTCATCGCTGATACCGAGGATCTGGCCGAAGAGGATGGAGTACGCCGAGCCGATTGACCCGTGGTAGTGCCCTAGCAAGAAGATTCCGACACCCAGGCCGAAGGCCAGCGTGACGCCGATCGCCGAGTCCCGCTCACGCTGCCGTGCGCCGAGCAGACCGATCGCGCCCGCCATCACGATGCTGCCCAGCAGGGCACCGAGCACCGGGTCATGCAGCCAGACGAGTCCGGCGACCGCGCTGGTGAAGGACATCTCGGCCACGCCGTGCACGGCGAACGCGGCACCGCGCGTGATGACGAAGGGGCCGATCAACCCGCAGGTGATCGCCACCAGCGTCGCCGCGATCAATGCGTGCTGAAAGAACGGCAGCCCGAGATAGTCGCCTAGGCCCACGGCCGCCACCGCCCGGCCGGAGGTTCGTGGTCGTCGTCGGCTGCGTGGTGGTGATGGGCCGCACCGTGTTCGCCATGCGCCTCATCCGGCATGCCGGCGATGACGACGCGCCCGCCGACCCGGACGACGTCGATCGGGGCGCCGAAGAGCTGGGAGAGCCGCTCGCCGGTGAGCACCTCGTCGAGCGTGCCGAGCGCCCATCGGTTTCCGACGAGGTACAGGACCCGATCGACGAACGGCAGGATCGGGTTGATCTCGTGCGTCACGAAGAGGACGGCCGTATCGTTCGCTCGGCGACGCTGATCGATGAGCTCGACGGCCTCCTGCTGCCGACGCAGATCCAGACTCAGCAGGGGCTCGTCGCAGAGCAGCACCTCCGGATCGCCGACCAGTGCCTGAGCCAGGCGCAGCCGCTGCTGCTCGCCGCCGGAGAGCAGACCGATCGGCGCGTCCGCGTACGCCGTCGCACCGACGGCCTCGATCGCCTCGTGAACGCGGTGCCGCACAGCCGCGTTGGGCAGCCCGATGAGCCATCGGTGGCCATCGAGGCCGAGCCGCACCAGGTCGCGCCCACGGATCGGCAGGTCGCGGTCGAATGCCTTCTGCTGCGGAACGTAGCCGACGAGATGACTGCCGAGATGCGGCCTGCGTCCACCCACCTCCGCCGTCCCCGAGGAGAGCTCCTGCAGCCCGAGCAGCACCTTCAGCAACGTGGTCTTCCCGCTACCGTTGGGGCCGAGGACGGCGAGGAACTCCCCCGGCACGACATCGATGTCGAGATCGCCCCAGAGTTCGCGGTCGGCGAAGCGAATCCCCGCGCCCCGCAGGCGAACCGCCGGGGTCGTCACAGATGAACTCGGGCGGGCCGTGTCGCTGCGAGCCCCGCTCTCCTTGGCCACGCTGCTCCTAGCCGCCCAGCGCTGTCAGCAGTGCGCCGGCCTGGGCCGCCTGCCAGCTCTGGAAGTCTTTGGCATCCGTGGGCATCGTTTCGGTGACGGCTACGACCGGTAGGCCGCTAGTGGCCGCGAGGGCCTTGAGGTGTTCGGTCTCCGCATCCGTCACCTGACCGTTGTACAGCAACACTTTCACCGTGCGGTCCGTGATCGCCCTCTCGAAGGCGGCGTTGTCGGCCGGGCTGGGGTCCCGGTCGTCCTCCACCGCGAGCGAGAACGACATCGGGGTGCCGAGCGTGAGGCCCGCGGCATCGACCAGATAGCCCGGCACGCGCTCGGTGAAGGCGATCGGCGCTCCGGCGTACTTGGCCTTGATCTGATCGATGACATCGACGACGTGCTGCTCGCCGGCCTCGAAGGTCGCGAGGTTCCGCGCGAAGGTCGCGGCATCGGCCGGGGACTGATCGGCAAGCGTCGTCTCGATCGCCTTTGCTGTGGCGAGGACGTAGTCCGGGTCGTACCAGAGGTGGGGGTTCGGATTCGAACCGCTGAGGTGGACGAGATCAGCCACATCGAGGACGACCCGACCAGCGCGCTTGTGCGCCGAGAGCAGGTCGGCCATGAAGTCGTCGTAGCCCGCGCCGTTCTCGATCACGACACCGGCCTGCTCCAGGGCGACCGCGTCGGTGAGGTTTGACTGGTACTCGTGTGGATCGGCGCCCGGGTCGCTGATGACCGAGGTGACCTTCACCCGGTCGCCGCCGATCTGCGCGGCGATGTTGCCCCAGAAGTTCTCCCCCGCGACCACCTGCAACGCGGTATCGCCCGAGGACGTAGTCGTCTCCGGCGACGAGCCGGAGCACGCCGAAAGAATCACGGCACCTGCCAGGACGGCTGCCATGACAATGTGTGTACGACGGATCATTGCGGTCTCCTGGCTGGTCTTCTTCCGGTCGCCA
>DASXYU010000062.1:0-30785 GCA_036502295.1 Jatrophihabitans sp.
GGGTCGTTCTCACCGGTACCGAGGTGAAGTCGCTGCGTGAAGGGCGTGCCTCACTCGTCGACGGCTTCGCACAGATCGATGACGGCGAGATCTACCTGCACAACGTGCACATCCCGGAATACACGCACGGCACCTGGACGAACCACGAGCCGCGTAGGCGGCGCAAGCTGCTGCTGCACCGCATGGAGATCGAGCGTCTGATCGGCAAGACGAAGCAGAGCGGTCTGACGCTGGTGCCGCTGCAGCTCTACTTCAAGGACGGCCGGGTGAAGGTTGAGATCGCGCTGGCGCAGGGCAAGAAGAGCTACGACAAGCGGCAGGATCTCGCGAAGCGCGACGCGGAGCGTGAGGTCACTCGCGCGCTCGGCCGCCGCAGCAAGGGCATGGAGTAGGCGGCCTGACGCTGCCCTCGGGGCCGGATCTGTGCAGATCACGGCCCCGAAGGCCCCGTGGCGTGCCACAACCCCCCGGTTTTGGACTCGCGTAAATGACCGTAGCTGCCCGTCAACGCCTTGTCAGATGAGCGCTAGGTGGAAACACTTAGGCCGATAGGGACTTCTGGCCCGAACGTCAGAGGGAGATCGGCTGACAGCCGCAGCCCGCCTAGCGGCCCGGAGTCGAGATTCAGCCCACCGCCGTGCTCGCGGAGTCGCTCGCGCAGCAGACGCAGACCGCTTTCGGTGGCTGAAGGCGAGGTGCCGACGCCGTCATCGTCCACGACGATGTGCAGAACGTCACCCTCGTCCACCCGCAGTAGCACGCCGAGGCGGTTGGCAGCGCCGTGCTTCAGGGCGTTCGCGACGCCCTCTTCGAGGACGCGGGTGGCGAGCAGTCGAAGGTCGAACGGGATGCCGCCGGTACTGTGGTCGTCCGCGGCGATCACCGACTCGTCGATACGGGCGGAGACCTGAATGCTCGCGGGGATGCGTTGCAGCATCATCCGGCTCGCTTGGGATAGTCCGAGGTCCAGGCCGCTGGGGTAGAGCATGCGACTCATGTCGCGCACGTCCCGTTCGCGCAGCCGGTCGAGCTCGTCCTTGACCCAGGTCAGGTCGGCGGCGGTGGTCGCGCTGCTCGGTTCGGCGGGTGGCAGCGAATCGATGGTGTGCCGCAGTCGGGTGCTGAGCAGGACGAGTTGCTGCTGCAGCGTGCCGTGCAGTCCGTCCGCGACCTCTCGGCGAACGCGGCGCTCCTCGGCCCGCAGCGCTTCGAGAGCCGAGGCGGCGACCAGCGCGTGTCGTGCGTTGGCGCGGGCCTGTTGGGTGAGTCTGTCCTGATAGCCGGCCTGGGCGACGCCGAAGATGATGCCGATGATGCCGGCGACAGCGGCCGGCAGCGTGTCCGCCGGCACGGGCAGGAGCTTGCCGTCGGCGTGGATGCCCAGAGCCCGCTCCACGCCGATGCGTGCGGTGATCCCGACGATGAGCAGCAGCGCGAGTGAAGGCACGCGCATGCGCCACGACATGGTGCGGATCGGAAGCATCCACGCGCCGGGGACGATGAGGGCAAGGGCTACGAAGTTGGCGAAGAGACGGTGCCAGACCGGGATGTTCTTGCCGCCGATATCGAGGACGGCTGACTGCAGCGCGGAGCCGAAGGCGAAGATCAGCAGGCAGACCCCGATCGTGCCGCTGAGCACCAAGCGGTAGCGCGCCGCATCCTCGGGGTCTTCCCGGTCGAGGAGCGCTTGCTCAGCCACGGCTCGTCTCCTCTATGAAACGCAGGACGGCGCTGACGCGCGAGTTCTGACTCTTCGGCAGGTCGAGGGCGGCGTAGGCGAGATTGAGGTGATTCTCGATGGAGCGCTCCGAGATCTCCAAGCGTTCGGCGATGCCGGTGTTCGACAGCCCGGTTGCGAGTAGCTGCAGTACCTCGAGTTGTCGAGGGGTCAGGCGCGCCAGCGAAGACCCGCGCCGCGGCACCGCTCGATGCACGAGTTCCGGGTCGAGCACCGTCCGTCCGCCGGCGGTGGCGCGTAGGGCGCGCGTCACGATCTCGATGGAGACGGCCGACGACTTCGACAGATAGCTCCATCCGCGTCGCACGTCCGGCGGCAGGTCGAGGAGCAGCTCCATCACGTCGTGGCTGGAGAGCAGCATGACGCCGACGTTGGGATCCTTGCGCCGAAGCTGGATGCCGAGTGCGACTCCGTTGCCGTCTGCGAGTTCCACGTCGAGGACGGCCACATCGATGCTTCCGGGTGAGATCAGGGCGCGTGCTTCCTGCGCTCCCGCAGCGGTGACCGTGACGGCGATCCCCTCCTGGCTCGCGAGTGCTGAGACCAGCATTTCGCGGTAGAGCTGATGGTCCTCCACCACCGCTACCCGCAGCGGCGATCCCGCTTCAGCCTTCACCCGGCTGATTATGTCGGTCTCCTGGGAATCGCGGTTTGCCGGGCGCTTAGACTGGGCGAGTTTCCATCGGGAAACGCAAGGGGCTGAAAGGATTCGACTGCGATCGTTGAGTGAGAAGAAGCGGGCCGAGGATTGCACTGCTGACCTCGTAAAAAAAGCGGTGCAAAAAGAATAAGCGCCGATTCCAATCGCGCTGAGTTCGCTCTCGCTGCCTAATCCAGCGAAGTGACTCTGTCAGCCCGGGGCCGTCACCGACCCGGATGCTGGCATCAGCTAGGTGACTCACCATCTGTGCCGGCCGCGGATACAGATGGGACAACTCACAGCGGCTGGGCCTGTCACCGCGACTTGTGTGCATGATCGCGGAGGCCGAGTAGAGACACAGCACACTGCGCCCGGAGAAGTGCTTGCAACGCGACGTAGGACGCGGGTTCGATTCCCGCCAGCTCCACCGATGCAGCTGCGGTAGGTCCGTGCCACCGGGCCTACCGTGCGGCCGTCATGGCTTGATTCAGGCCAGCTAAGACGCATTGTTGTCAGCGCAGGACGCCTCAAGTCTCTAGCAGCGTCTGGGCGGACCTGAGGTCATCGACCAAGCCGCGGTAGGTCTCGGCGCGATCATCGGAGTCGGGCACGCGGAGCACCGCAGACGGATGAATGGTCGCGACCGCCGGACAGTCATGCCAGCGCAGTTCGCGCCCGCGCGACGCGGTCAGCCCCACCGACGGGCCGAACAACGAACTTACGGCCGTCGCACCCAAGGCCACCACCAAGGACGGCTGCACCGCAGTGAACTCCGCCTCCAGCCACGGGCGGCACGCGACCATCTGTCCCGTCGTCGGCCGCTCATGGATGCGACGCTTGCCGCGGGGCGAGGTGCGCCATCGAAAGTGCTTGACGGCGTTGGTGAGGTAGACGTCCGCACGCGCAAGTCCTGCCTCGCCCAGCGCGTCGTCGAGTACGCCTCCGGCCGGTCCGACGAACGGCGCGCCCGCACGGTCCTCGACATCGCCGGGTTGCTCACCGACGAGCATGATCCGTGCGTGTCGTAGTCCCGTGCCGAAGACGGCCTGGGTGGCGTCCTCGTACAGGTTGCAGCCACGGCAGTGCTGGACTGCCACCGCGAGTTCGTCGAGACCGGCGCCTGAAGCGTCCGGCAGGTATGCCGACGCCCCAGGGTGCTCAATGCGCTGCGCCATGACTAACGCCGCGTCCTCATGTGCCCGATTGCCGTCGAGTGATGGTCACAAATGCCAGACGGGGGCGAGTTCGCGGACGAAAATAGAGGCGGCCGTGGGTCCGATGCCCTTGAACTGCTGCACCTTCTCGGCCAGTGACCTGCGGCTCTTCGCCTCACGGCGCAGTCGCGACAGATGACCGCCGTAGTCGTCGCGGACCTGCTTGCCGACAGTGATGAGTTCGCGGGCTGTCGATTCGTCGTAGCGGCGGTAGCCGCCGCGACCGAGGGCGTCGACCAACGCCTGCCAGTCGGCACCGGCCAGCTTGCCCGGCGTCAGGACGCCGATCTTGTCGAGTTCCTGGTAGGCGCGTGCCGCGACGTCCTGGCTGATGCGGGCACCGAAGAGTTCGCAGGCGATCAGCCACCGGAACGTCGGTGCGTCCGTGCCCTTGCCCAGATCGAGGCCGAGATCGGTCGGGCCGAGATGCTTCTTGCCGGTGGCCATGTGATCGCTCCTTCGGCGTGCGAGCCCTCAGACTGCAGGGGTTCCTCCCGTAATGGGCCTCTACCCGGACCGTGCGCACGGCGAAACGGCGTGGTGTCGCCTACCCGGTGCCCGCCTACCCGGTGGAGCGGCTGTCAGCGACCATCTGCTCGGTGCGTCCTTGCGCGAGGTACTCCACCTCGGCTGGGTGCGTGACGATCCAGAACCGGTTGGCACGAACGCCCTCGACAACGAGGTCTGCCACCCGGCCCGCCGGCATCGGCGTGTTGAACATGTCGAGCAGTGGCTCGGGAATCGGAAAGGGGCCGACCGCATCGGCGGCCTGAGCCGTCGGCTTGGAGCCGAGCGCCTCCGGCCAGTTGCGGTCAGCCCTGTCGATGTTGGTGTCGATCCGTCCGGGGCAGAGGATCGAGACACCGACGCGCGATCCGGTGTGTGTCAGCTCCGCGCGCAGCGCCTCGGATAGCCCCACGACCGCGAACTTCGACACGGTGTACGGCGCCGAGCCCATGCCGCCGACGATGCCCGCGATGGATGTGGTGTTCACGATGTGCGCCTCGTCCTGCTGCGCGAGGACGGGCATGAACGCATGCACGCCATTGACCACACCGCGCAGGTTGACGCCCAGGATCCAGTCCCACACCTGCGGTGCGAACTCCCACGTCAACCCGCGCGCACCGCCCACCCCGGCGTTGTTGCAGAGCAGATGCACCGCACCGAACCGCTCTACAGCGGCGTCGGCGAGATGCTCCACCGCGGCCGCATCCGACACGTCGGTGAGGACCGCATGCACCTCTGCGCCGGCCACGGTGAGCCTACTTTCCGCCTCGCGCAGCGGCGCCTCCTCGACGTCGGCAAGGACGACCCGCATCCCCTCGGCGGCGAAGCGACCGGCCATCGCGAAGCCGATGCCGCTCGCGCCACCGGTGACCACCGCGACCCGCCCCGCAAAGCTCAGCATGCCGACCCGATCGGGTCGGTGCGCTGCCAGTCGAGCACGACCTTGCGGTCCGCGATCCGCCACTGGCCCTCGCGGCGCTGTAGGACGTCGAAGTAGCGCATACCCGCGATGAGGTCGGCGGCGGGCGAGTCGGAAGTCGGTGCCATGCGATGCCAACACACCGAGTAGAGCTCGCATCGAGCCTCATCGCCGTCGACCTCGATCAGCTCGTTGGCACCGAGGTGCGTGTTCACGGTGAAGCGCGCGTAGACACCGGTCTCATGCTCGATGAAGTCCTCGATCGTCCCGCGCCAGGAACCGTGATCGTGAATCGCGTTCGGGTGATAGCACGAGCGGACCGCCTCCCAATCCTGACGATCCATGCCACGCAGATATCGCATCTCGACGTCATGAATCGTCTGACGTGCCAGAAGTTCGTCGAGATCCATGTCCGTCCCGAAGCCGTGCGGAGGAGAGACCATTGCCGAGTCGGCAAGATTGTATATAGCATATTTTCCTCGGACCGTCACTGAGGACGGCCCGGCAGAGAACGTGGGTGAAGGCCATGACTGCTCTCCTCGAAGACGGAACGCCGCGTACCACGGATACCGCGCGGGTGCTGGTCGTCTCCGTCGACGACCACGTCGGCCCGAGACTGCTGACACAGCTGCGTGAGTACTGCCCGCCGCAGCACCGCGAAGCTTTCGACGAGCACGCCGCGCGTCCGCGTCCGGGCTGGACCCGCGAGTTGCACGGCTTCAATCCGCCGCAGTCGACACTGGATGCGATCGAACGAACACGCCTCTGCGACGGGCAGAACGATCCGCACGCCAGGCTGCGTGACCTCGACGCGGACGGCGTCGCGGCCGAAGTCGTCTTCGCCGGGGGACAGAATGGTGAGCGCATCCCGTTCATCGGTGAGGGCCTGGGCGCTGTCCCCGGCGCCGGTGCCGCAGAGGACGTCCAACTGCAGGAACTCGGCTTTCACATCTACAACCACTGGCTCTCCGACTTCCTCTCGGTCGAACCAGCTCGACATGTCGGCCTTGCGCACATACCGATCTGGGACGTCGACGCCGCGGTCCGAGAGGTCGAATGGGCTCGATCGGTCGGCCTGAAGGGCGTCAACCTCCCCGCGCCGCGCTCGCTCTGGGCGCCCTACAACGACGACGTCTACGAACCGCTCTGGGCCGCCTGCGAGGACCTGAACATGGTGCTGTGCAGCCATGCGGGTGGTGGCGACGATCCGCTCGGCGCCTCCGGTCGCAATGCCTCGGCGTGCTTCGCGGCCGAGATCAACTGGCTCGGACGCCGCAGCCTGTGGCAGCTGATCTTCGGCGGTGTCTTCGAACGCCATCCTGGCCTGAAGATGGTCTACACCGAGCAGCGCGGAACATGGGTGCCCGCTACGTTGCGTGAACTCGATTCGATCTGGCGCTCGCCGCTCTACGGGCGCATCCGCGAGGACCTTCCACGCTCGCCAAGTGAGTACTGGGCTACCAACTGCTACATCGGCGGCAGCTTCATCGCACCACACGAAGTTGCGGCCCGTCACGAGATCGGGCTGCAGAACCTGATGTGGGGTAGTGACTACCCGCACCAGGAGGGGACGTGGCCGAACACCCTGCTCGCGCAGCGATACGCGTTCAGCGACGTGCCGGAGCAGGACGTCCGCCGCATCCTCGGCCTCAACGCGCTCGAGGTCTTCGACCTGGACGCCGCCGAGTTGCAGGTGGTGGCCGACCGGATCGGCCCCACGATTGCCGACATCGCCGAGCCGGTAGCCGAAATGCCCGAGCACCGTGGTCTCGCCTTCCGGGAGCACGCTGACTTCGACTGAGGCGAGGACCTCATCGACCGCCCACCTGAACGGAACCTGACCACGTCGGGCATTCGCTTGACGCACGTCCGTGCCACTGCGTTGGGTAAGGCAACCGCTTACTTCAGCGGTGGACGGAACTCACGTGGACCTCGGCAAGATCATCCTGCTCGGCGCCATCGCGGCGCACCGCGACGGCGTCGGCGGACTCGGTCCGGTGTTCGGCTACGGACTTCTGTTCGCTGTGGGCATCGCCGTGGGGCTGCTCGCCCTGGTCCGCTACGACGTGGCGCGAGCGCGCGGCCGCGCCGATGCCATCGCAGGTGAGAACGGTGCGAATACTGCGCTGCTGATCCCGCTTGGCATCGGCCTGCACAATTTCGCCGAAGGTCTTGCGATCGGACAGTCGGCCGCTGCCGGTGAGGTCTCGCTGGCGACGGTGCTCGTCGTCGGATTCGCGCTGCACAACGCGACCGAAGGCTTCGGCATCGTCGCACCGCTGAGTGGCGAACGGCCCAGCTGGGGACGGTTGCTGCTACTCGGGTTGATCGGCGGTGGTCCCACCCTCGTCGGTGCGGCGGTTGGCCACGGCTTCACGAGCGAGGCCACCAGCGTCGTGTTCCTGACGCTGGCTGGCGGATCGATCCTCTACGTGGTCATCCAACTACTCGGCGTCGCAGCCCGCGCGCGCCGAGCCGACCTGCTCTCGTACGGCCTGCTGCTGGGTCTGCCGGCCGGTTTCGTCACCGACGCCGTGGTTACTGCAGGCGGTGCCTAACCGTGGGCTCGCGTTCCCCGTGTGCGCAGACTTCGACTCGAGCACGGCACGATCGGCCGGAGCCGTTAACCGACACGTCACCGCGACGTCGGCGATGCTTCGCCTGGGCACGCTCTGCTCGTAGCGTGACGCGAAGGATCTCCTACCAGCCAGCGGTAATCACGTTCGGCGCATGCGCGTCGATCTGCATCGTCCTCGCCGGTGGCAGGGTCGGACCGGTGGCAGGTGCACGGCCGCTCAGCCGATGGTTCGGGCTCATGGCGCCGAGGTCGATCGATCCGATCGGCCACCCGCTGCCCGGCCTCGCGCTCGTACTCGCGATCGGTGCCCTGCTCGCGAGCTGGCTGCTCCTGCTGCGCCGCGCCTCGAGCTGGACAGTGCCGCAACTGCGAGCCACCTTCGCCGCCTGGGGCGCGCCGCTCTTCCTCGGCCCGCCGCTGCTCAGCAGCGACCTCACCAGCTACGTCGCGCAGGGTCAGCTGCTGCTGATGGGGCGCTCTCCGTACGTCGACACGCCACTGTCGCTGCCCGCCGGCTCGGCGCTGGCCGCGGTGGACCCGCGGTGGCGCGACGTGCACAGTCCCTACGGTCCGCTCGCCTCGTGGATCGAATACCTCGCCGTGCAGATCGCGCACGGCCACACGCTCTTCTCGGCGTTGCTGCTGCGCGCGGTGGCAGTGGGCAGCATCGTCATCGTCGGCTATCTCCTCTGGCAGATGGCGACCCCTGCCTGCCGGCCGATCGCTGTAGCCCTCACTGCACTCAATCCGCTCTTCATGCTGCACCTGGGCTCGGCCGCGCACCTCGACGGCCTGCTCTGCGTCTGTGCCGTCGGAGCGCTCGCGGCGCTCCGCTTCGACCGCCTCAACCTCGCCCTTGCACTCAGCTTCTGTGCCGGGCTGGTGAAGGCACCGGGCTTCGTCCTCGTCGCGGTCGTCCTCGTCGCGGCATGGCTCGCCACTCCGCCGGCGGAACGCTGCAGACGGGTCGGCCTCGCATTCGGCACCGGCGTCCTCACCACTGTCGGCATCAGCATGCTGGTACCCAACGGCTGGGGGTGGCTGGCGCAGGTCAGCACGCCCGCGCTCGGCCTCACGCCCGCCGCTCCGGCCTCACTGCTCGCCTATGTGATGTACCCGTTCCTCGTCTCCACCGGCGCGATGCCCTTCGAGAGCCTGATGTCGGTGTGCCGCGTGATCGCCCTGGTCGCCGGGTGCGCACTCATCCTCGCCCTGGTACGCACCTCGCGTCGCCGTCCGGTGACCGAGACGGCAGGGTTGGTGCTGCTCGCCGTCTCGCTCTTCGGACCCGTGCTCTATCCGTGGTACCTGGTAACCGGCATCGCCTGCCTCGCGGTCACCTTCAGAGGACGACGCGGGCGCGTCCTCGTCGCGCTCTCCTGCGTCGGTTCGCTGATGGCAGTGCAGGGCCTGTCGCTCACCGCGATCGTGGTCGTGGCGGTTCTGGTGGTGATCGGGGGATCGGTCGCCACAGCCTTCGTCCTGTGTCCCGCGCTACGCCCCGGCCACCACCGACACCTGCGTCGCATTGACGAGGTCGTGCACGAACCGCATCTTGTGTAGCGCGGTCTCCGGCAGGACGAACGGGTAGAGGTCGTGATGCCCCATCGACCTGTTGATCATGTTCAGCGACCACGCCAGCGGTAACCAGAGTTCGATGATCCGCTCGAAGGCACCGGGACCGGAGAGGGGCGTGGCGAGGGTGGCGCCCGCAGGGGCATGGCCGAAGGCGGCAGCCGTGTCGAGCGTGTCACGGATATGCAGGTAGTGGGCGAAGGTCTCGGCCCAATCCTCTGCCGGATGCATGCTCGCGTAGGCCGAGACGAACTCCCGGGACCATGCTGGTGGCGGCCCCTCGTCGTAGTGGCGCCCCAGTGCAGCGGGATAGTCGCCGTCCGGGTCGCCGAAGAGTTCCTTGAACCCGACGCGGGCCGCCTCGTCCTGCACGAGAACGTCGAAGTAGTGGTGTCCGGCCTCGTGCCGGAAGTGCCCCAGCAACGTCCGATACGGCTCATCCATCGAGACCCGCAACTGTTCGCGGTGCACGTCGTCGCCCTCCGCGAGATCGAGCGTGATCACGCCGCCGGCATAGCCGGTGACGATCGGACCACCGCCGCTGGAGAGCAGATCGAAACACAGCGCCGGATGCCCGCTGGATTCGTCCTCAGCTATCGGCAGCCCGAGCTCGACGAGTTCGAAGAGCATGCGCCGCTTCGCGGTTTCGGCATCGAGAAAGGCTGACAGTGCGGCCGCGTCGTCATCGGCGGGACGGGTCCGGGTCAGTACACAGGACGGACAGAGACCCTCGCTGCCGCCCGGAGCCGCCGCCCAGTTGCAGCCCGCGAGACCGAGATTCACACACGGACGCCCGTGCCCGGCCTCATCGTCCACCTCGGCGTCATCAGCGACGACCACGAAGGTGCGCCGCAGCAGGTCGAGTGCGACCGAGGTCCCGCAGCGAAGGCAGAGCGAGTTCTCGAACGTCAGCTGCTGCCCACATGCGGGACAGGCGAAATCACGCATCGCAGTCTCTCTCAGGCCCGTGACCTGCTGAACCGCCCGGCGATGAACGCCGCGATCAGGAACAGCACCGTGAGGATGAAGAGCCAGAACGCGCCCTTGATCACAGCGCCCAGCACGCCCGTGGCAATCGCCAGGATGACCAGCAGGATGATCAGCAACATCGTCACTCCCCGTCGTCGGAGATGGTCGGGCCCGATGGTTGCCCCGCGGCACGCCTACTGCCCGCCCGGGTGCGCATCGGATCTGGGCTGCCCAGGTTGGGAAGACGGCGGAGCAACTCCGCCTCGAGCGCGAGCATCCGTTCGGTGTGCACCTCCAGCGCGTCCTCGCTGCCGCCCAACACCGTTGCGTGTCGCGTCCGGTGCAGGCGCTCCACCTCGCGCTGCAGGTCCTCGTCACTGAGCGCATGCGGATCGATGCCACGTGTCACTGCCATGACTTGTCCTCTCGTTCGCGTGCGTGGGCGACGTCCTGGCCGGTCAGTGTGAGATGAGGTCGTGCGCTCGGTCGAGCATCGCGACGAACGGCCCCGTCACGAGGTTGGCGGCCTGTGACTCCACGCCGGCGTGGGGGTGGGTCGGCGCGACGCGCTCGGCGAGTGCGTACGCCTTGCGCATCCGTTCGAGCTGGGAGCGATCCAGGCCGGCGGAGAGCTCGACGAACTCCAGACGCTCCTCGGCCTCGGCGTGCGCGAGAACGTCCTTCTGGAACCGGCGGAACGCCGTCTCGAACTGCGTCGACTCGATGTCGAGGTCTTCGAGCTGGCCGAGGGTCTCCTTGGCGGCTCGTTCCTCCGCCAGCCGCTGCTCGACGACTTGGTCGCCGTTCGCCATCACTTCGCGCGCACGCGGGTGGACGATCTCCTCCTCGGCCGTCTCGTGCACGGCGAGTAGCCGGCGAAGCTCGTTGAAGGCCTCGGTGCGCTGCGAACCCATCGTCGTGATCACCTGCTGGAACAGGCCCTTGACCTGCTCGTGCTGGGCCTTGAGCAGCGCGACAACGTCGGCGCCGGAGTCGAGCTTCATGGACGTATCAGTCATGGGAGTCTCCTCGGGTAGTTCCTCCGTCGGATGTCGGTCGCCCGACCACCTTTGGCTTCCCGGCCCTACCCGGCGATAAACGTCGGGCGTGGCGGGTAGGCGCCCAAGATCGGACACCGCAACCAGCACGGGTTCCGATGACGAACGCGCCCACCGAGGCGGTGCGGATAGCGGCACGCCTTCACACCGTCAGCGCAGCCGGTGGCCGCCCACCAGCAGGACGATCACGTCGATCGGCACGAGCGCCATCAGTCCGTAGAAGGGAAGCCGGGTTCGCGCGCTGCGCCACACGAGCGGAAAGGTGACCACGACGATCCCGAGGGTGAGCCCGAACCCCACCCATCCGGTGGTGCTCACCGGCCCGGGCGGCCCGGCCGCGACGAGGGCGCTGGCCAGCAACAGAAGCAGCACGGCGATCGAGGCCGACGGACGTGCGCCCAGCCTGCCCGGCAGACCGCGAAAGCCGGTGGCGCTGTCCCGTTCGAGATCGGGCAGGGCGTTCGTCAAGTTCGCGCCGACGCCGATGAGCGCCGCGGCGAGGACGACCCAGCCTGCCGGCAACGGGTGGCCGGGCAGGGCCATCGTTGCGATGGCCGGCAGCGCGGCGAAGGCGGCCGCATAGGGCAGCCACGACAGCCACGTGCCCTTCAGGACGGCGTTGTACAGCCAGCCGCAACCGACCGCGCCGAGGTGCGTGAGACCGGCGCGCCAGCCGAGTGCGAGGGAGAACGCGACACACGCCACGCCTGCGACAGCGATCGCGTTGTCGATGGTGCGCAGCGGCACCGCGCCGGTGGCGACCGGCTTGTCCATCCGGCCGACGGCTCGGTCGGCACGCCAGTCGAGGCGGTCGTTCGACCAGCCGATGGTGAGCTGACCGGTGAGCACGGCAATGCAGAGAACCACACAGGTCGCGGGGTCGTTGCCCGCCGAGGCTGCGAGCGCCGTGGTGAGCACCGTGACCCCGGCCGTCGGAATCAGGTGGCACGCAACGGCGAGGGCCTTGCCGCGCGCCAGCACCACGGTCACCGGAACACGCGTCGCCATGGCGTCACAGTAGGTGTCGATCGCGGTGGCGCCCATACGCCGCCGGCAATGCGTAGTTGTCCCGTCATCCGGGTAGCCGCCCGGCGTGACTGTCATCGCCGCGGTCGAGAGCGTTCTCGCCGAGAACCGTTACACGCAGGGCGAGATCACCGACGCCGTCGTCCGCGCCCTGGACGAGCCGCGACGCGAGCCGCTGTTGCGCAGGCTGCACGGCAACACCTCGGTGCGCCATCGGCATCTCGCCCTGCCCTTGGCGGAGTACGCCAACATCGATGACTTCGGTGCCGCGAACCGGCTCTTCATCGAGGTCGGGACGGCGCTCGCGGAGACAGCGTTCTGCCGGGCGATCGAGCGCGCCGGCCTCGCTCCGTCCGACGTCGACATGGTGATGTCGACGACGGTCACCGGGGTGGTCACGCCGTCGCTGGAAGCACTCCTGGCGAATCGGGTCGGCCTGCGGCCCGACGTGAAGCGGATACCGCTCTTCGGGCTCGGCTGCGTCGCCGGCGCTGCCGGAGTGGCACGCATGCACGACTTCCTGCGCAACGATCCGGATGCCGTGGCCGTGTTGCTCTCCGTGGAACTCTGCTCGCTCACCGTGCAGACGGGTGACGACTCGACAGCGAATCTCATCGCGAGCGGCTTGTTCGGCGACGGCTCCTCGGCGGTGGTGATGGTCGGTGATCGCCGCGCCGAGCGATTGCCTGCCAGCGCGTCCCACGTCCGGGTGATCGACAGCCGCAGTCATCTCTACCCCCGGAGCGAGCGGACGATGGGATGGGATGTCGGCCAGGACGGTCTCAAGATCGTCCTCGGCGCGGAGGTCCCGGAACTCGTCGAGCGTTACATCGCCGCGGATGTCGAGGCGTTGCTCGCGGCGCACGGGCTCGGCATCGCCGACGTCGTGACCTGGGTCTGTCACCCCGGTGGTCCCAAGGTGATGGACGCGATCGAGTCGGCGTTGCAGCTGGAGGACGGCGCCCTGGACGTGTCCCGCCGATCACTCGCGGACGTCGGCAACCTCTCGTCCTCCTCGGTGCTGCGGATCCTGCGGGACACGATCGCGCTGCAGCCCCCGAGCGGAACGCCCGGAGTCATGCTCGCGATGGGACCGGGGTTCTGCTCGGAGAGCGTGCTGCTGACGTGGTGAGCGCCGGCTGGTACACCGTTCTCATCGCCGCCGTCGCGGTGGAGCGCCTCGTCGAACTCGTCCTCGCCCGACGCAACCAGCGCTGGCTGCTCGCGCAGGGCGCCGTCGAGCGTGGAGCCGCGCACTACCCGGTGATGGTCGTGCTGCACGTCGGTCTGCTGGTGGGCGCGCTCGCAGAGGTATGGCTCGCGCCGCGTCAGTTCATTCCCGCGCTCGGCTGGCCCGCGCTCGCCGTGGTGGTCGCGGCGCAGGCCCTGCGCTGGTGGTGCATCCGGACGCTGGGACGCCGCTGGAACACGCGCGTCCTGGTGGTGCCCGGACTCGACCTGGTCGGGGCAGGGCCGTACCGGCTGATGCCGCACCCCAACTACCTGGCGGTCGTTGCCGAGGGGGTCGCGCTTCCGCTCGTCCACGACGCGTGGATGACCGCGATCGTCTTCTCCGTCCTCAACGCGGTGTTGTTGCGCACGCGCATCCGTGTCGAGAACGAGGCGTTGCGGCGTTTGTCGCCGTTGCCGCCGATCGGGGTGGCGGTGCCGTGATCGACCTGATCATCGCCGGAGGCGGACCGGCAGGGCTCGCGACAGGTCTCTGCGCGGCGCGCGCCGGTCTCAGCTGTGTGATCGTTGAGCCACACCGGGCACCGATCGACAAGGCGTGCGGTGAGGGGCTCATGCCGGGCGCAGTTCGGGCGCTCGCCCACCTCGGCCTTGACGTCACCGGGCAGCCCCTGCGCGGCATCCGCTACGTCTGTGGCTCCGACACGGTAACGGCGAGCTTCAGCTCGGGCGACGGGCGCGGCATCGCGAGGACGCAGCTGCACGCCGCGTTGAGCGTCGCCGCGCAGGAGGCCGGCGTCGAATTCCGGCGCGCGCACATCGAGGAGCTACAGCAGGGTACGGAGGACGTGCGGGTCGATGGCTTGCGCGCCCGTTACCTCGTGGGTGCCGACGGGCTGCACTCCCGCGTCCGTCACGTGGCCGGTTTGCAGCGGGAGGTTCGGCGGTCGCCGCGACGATGGGGCATCAGGGCGCACCTCCGTCTTGCGCCGTGGACCGACCACGTCGAGGTCCACTGGGGCCGCACCGGCGAGGCATATGTCACGCCTTTGGCGCCGGATCTCGTGGGCGTGGCGGTGCTGAGCGGGCAGCGAATGTCCTTCGCCGACCACGTGAAGGACCTGCCGGCGCTGCGCGAGCGTCTCGCCGGTGTGCCGTTGGCGGCACCGCCCCGCGGCGCAGGTCCGCTACGGCAGGACGCGATCTCGCGTGTCAGGGGACGGGTGCTTCTCGTCGGCGATGCGGCCGGCTACGTCGATGCGCTCACCGGTGAAGGGCTCGCGATCGCGTTCAGCTCGGCCGTCGCGTTGGTCGAGCGGGTGATCGGCGGCGACGTCCTGCGCTACGAGTTCGACTACCGCCGGATCAGTCGCCGCTACCGGCTGATCACCGCCGCACTGCTGCAGGCGGCCCAGCGCCCCTCGCTGCGCCGGCACATCGTTCCGGCCGCCTGCCGCTATCCGGTCCTGTTCCAGGCGGCCGTCGACCAGCTGGCGCGATGAGCGAACGAGCTCAGGTACGAACGACCTCAGTACACGGAAGGCTCGGATCCGGCTCAGGCGGTAGCGGTGGATTCGGGGGGCCGGGCAGCGGCACGGGCTCGGGCTCGGGCGGCATTGTCATGGCGACGTGTCGCACGACGGCTCTCCTCTCCTCAGGACGCGGCGGCGAGGGTGAAGGACGAGACCATCGCCTCATCGAAGACGGAGAGATCGTCGGGCTTGCGGCTGGTGACCAACCGGTAACCGTTCGCGTCACAGATCACCACCGCTTCGTCCTGCCACTGCCCACCTGCGTTGCGGATGTCGGTTTGCAGGCTCGGCCAGCTCGTGAGTCGCTTGCCCTTGGCGACGCCGGCCTCGACGAGCATCCACGGGCCGTGGCAGATCGCCGCCACCGGCTTGCCCTGCGCAGTGAAGTCACGGACGAAGTCCACCGCTGCTGAGACCGTTCGCAGCTTGTCCGGGTTGGCGACGCCGCCGGGCAGGACGAGTCCGTCGAAGGCTGACGGGTCAGCCTCGGCGACGGTGAGGTCGGGGACGAACTGCTCGCCGTTCTCCGTGTCGTGATTGACGGTCTGGATCGAGTCGAGTTCAGGTGCGATGAGCACCGGTGAGCCGCCGGATCGTGCGACCGCACGCCAGGGGCTGGTGAGTTCGACCTGCTCCACGCCCGAGTTCGCCACCAGAAACGCGATCCGCCGGTCCGTCAGTGCGCTGCTCATCGTCTTCTCCCGCGTGCTCTATCGATCATGTCGATCAGGTCCTGTCTTCCGGCCGGATGTGCATCGCCGCTTCCTCCGCGCTGGAGGCGTAGCCGGCCGGACCGACGTCCTCAGCGATCTGTTCGGCCTCGGTGTCGTTCGGGCCGCCCTCGTCCGGGTCGACCAGCCGCCCGGCGCGCGGGTCGGCTTCGTCCCATGCACCGGTGTCCTCGGGTGCCTCCTCGGCGAGTCGCTCGTCGAGGGAGGGACCTGCGCGCTCCTCGGCCTCGGTCGGCCAATCGCGCAGCAGACGCGGCTCGCGTTCGGGCGGGCTGTATCCGGTCTGCATGGCCTCATCCGGGTCATCGCCGGTCAGCCCGTCGATGGGGTCGACCGGGTCGACGTCGAAGCCCTCTTCACCTGCGGTACCGCCGCCGGTCACGAGAACCACTCATGGGCGTGGGGCCAGTGCGTGCGCCGCGGATTCGCCAAGGACGTGGCGTAGTCCCAGAACGCCCCCGCATGTTGATGTCTGCTTCCAGGTGGCGCGATCGGAGGCAGCGGACCGGGCGGCGGCTCGAAGTCGGGATCGCGCCGCTCGGGGTCGAACGGGTCCGGCACCTGCGGCGCGGGACGGTCCGGATCGGGCACGACAGGATCGGGCGGCTCATGCGCCGGGGTCTCGGGGTCGGGTACGCCGTGTACCGGTTCCTCCGGGTCAGGCACCAGCGGGGGAGCGGACTGGCGGGGGAATGACATCGTCATGTTCCACCGCTACCCGATCGCCGCGGCGACTCAAACGGCGCCTTCGCTACATCGAGGAACGGCGCAGTTCGACTCCGTGCGAGCGTGCGATGAGGGTCGCCTCGCTGCGCCCGAATCCGCTGTCGCCGGATGTGCCCGCGAGCGTGCTGCAGATCTCGGCATAGAGATCGCCCCACTGTTGCCAGCTCGCGGTGTCATTGAGCAGCGCGTCCTCCGAGCTGAGCGTTCCCTCGTCGTCCTCGCCCATACTCGCCCCGGAACCGGCGACCCGGTCGCGCAGATAGCGACGCACGCCTGCCAGTTCTCGCCATAGCGCCTGGCCGTATTCGCAGGCCTCGCGAAACCGCTCCTCCAGCGTGGTGTTCGGCGTGAGGACGAGGTCCTCGGCGGGCACGCGGCGAGGGTTCAGATCGACGTAGTCCGGATCCAGCACATCTGGGAGCCGGAAGTCCACCATGTCTTCTCCTACCA
This sequence comes from Jatrophihabitans sp., assembly GCA_036502295.1. Lineage (GTDB taxonomy): Bacteria > Actinomycetota > Actinomycetes > Mycobacteriales > Jatrophihabitantaceae > DASXYU01. The sequence goes on from DASXYU010000062.1 coordinate 16,855, forward strand.
GCACTGAGTTGTTCGGCGGTTGTTTCGGCACAGTCGGGGTACCACACCATTCGGATTCCCAAACGCACGACTGAGGCTCATGAAGGCCCGTGTGATCTATGTGGCGACTTTCCTGCAGGGTTGCTGAATACGGACTTGATCGACGTTTCGGGCGTGTTAGCGTCACCTCTGGTTGGACAGACAGCCATTCCTGAAGCCGGGATAAGAGTCGCGTCCAGCAAGCCTGCCCGTTGTTGTCGGGCTGATGGTCGTGCCTCTCCGGTAGCGAGAGGAAGCGTCATGACAAGCCAAAACTCAACCAGCTCCACCGCCGTTGCCGACGATCCCGGCACTCCGGCCGCCCCGGGGCGCTTGGATCCGCAGCTGCGTCGCGAGATCCGCGAGTTGTTCACCGAGTTCTGCGAGCTCGCCGCCGGTAGCCCGCAACACGAGACCATGCGTTCACGCTTGGTCGAACTCAACACCCCGCTGGTGAAGTACCTCGTCCGCCGGTTCCGCAACAGCTCCGAGCCGATCGAGGACATCACTCAGGTAGGGATGATCGGCCTGCTCAAAGCCGTCGATCGCTTCGACCCCTCACGCGGGCTGGAATTCTCCACCTTCGCCGTTCCCACCATCCTTGGCGAGATCCGTCGTTACTTCCGCGACTCCACCTGGTCGGTACACGTGCCGCGCGGAACGCGCGAGCTGTACAGCTCGGTGAGCGCGGCAATTCCGGAGATGTCGCAGCGTCTCGGACGCGCACCGACGGTGAGCGAACTCAGCATGCAACTGGGCTGCGGCGAGGACAACGTCGTGAGTGCGCTGGAGGCCGGCGCCGCGTACTCGAGCAAGTCGCTCGAATCGATGACCGAGAACCCGGGCTGGGAGGGTCAGCTGCTGGCCTTCGGTGCCGAGGACGCCGGACTCGAGCGGGCCGAGCGCCGCGCTGATCTGCGCCCCGCGTTGGCGAAGCTGCCGGAGAAGCAGCAGCAGGCGCTCGTGTTGAGGTTCGTCCAGGACAAGTCGCAGACGCAGATCGCGGAGGAACTCGGTGTCTCGCAGATGCAGGTGTCGCGGCTGCTTGCTCGCTCGATGAACGAGCTGCGGGCAGAACTCAGCCGCTCGGCGCCCTCTCGGCAACGAGTCGCCCCGCAGAGGACGCGCTTGCTGAACGCATCCTGAAGCTCATCACAGCTGGGTTCTGCGGACCACGAGACAACTGCCGCTCACGGTAAGGTGGGCGTAGCGCGAACGGTTGGGCCAACAGCCGCTCGCGCGCTCGACCTCCACCAGGAGCGGTCATGCCGAAGATCGTCGCCGCAGCATTGGCGGACGAGGGAGCTACGCTCCCGCCGGTGACTCCGGTCGACCAGCGCACGTCTCCGTTCGACGGGCCGGGTCTGTTCGACGGGCCGGGCGACATTCAGGCGCTGCTCCGCAGCACGGATTGGGCGGCGACGCCACTGGGTCCACCTGCGCAGTGGCCGGAGGAACTCGTCCAAGTGGTCGCGCTGATCATGCCGTCGCGGATGCCCATGATGCTGTGGTGGGGCCCCGACTTCATCCAGATCTACAACGACGCCTACGCACGGCTCGCCGGCAACAAACACCCGAGCGCGATCGGGCAACCGGCGAGCCAGTGTTGGGCCGAGGTCTGGGAGGCGCTCGCGCCCAGTGCGCGCAGCGCGATGGTGGACGGCGAATCGGCGTTCCTCGAACGTCAGCTGCTGCTCATCGACCGGCACGGCTATCTCGAAGAGACGTATTGGACGTCCTCCTACAGCCCGGTCCGTGATGATTCGGGGGAGGTCGTGGGCGTTCTCGTCGCGTCGACGGATGTCACCGACACCGTGGTGGGTGGCCGGCGCCTGGAGACCGTGCGGCAGCTCGGCACGCTCTCCTCATCGACAACGGTCGGTCTCGAGCAGACGTGCAAGGCCGCGATCAGGGTGCTCGCCGCGAACCGGCAGGCCGTGCCGTTCGCCACGATGCACGTCATCGAGCCGGGCGGCAGGACGGCGCGTTTGGTGGCGTCCTACGGCGTGGCACCGGGGAGGGGGTTCAACCCCGCCGAGGTCTTCGACGTCGCCGACGTTCCCGACATCGCCAATGCGGTCTCCAGTAGAACCCGTTTGCTCGTGACGGGTCTGCGCGCGCGCCACGGCAAGGGACCGCTTGACCCCGGACCGTTGGGCGATGCCGTCTCTGACGCCGCGATGTTGCTGCCGGTGAACGTCAGCGGGGTCGATACGCCGGTGGCCGTCGCGACGCTCGGCGTCAATCCGTACCGTGCCGTCGACGACGTCTACCTCGCCTTCTTCCAGCTCGTGGCGCGACAGCTCCGGGTGGCGGTCGCCGACGCAGTTGCCTATGAGTCGGAGCTGCATCGAGCCGCCGTCCTCGCCGAACTCGACGAGGACAAGACGAGCTTCTATCAGAACGTCAGCCACGAACTGAGGACGCCGGTGGCGCTCGTCCTCGGGCCGCTGCAGGAGCTGCTCGCTGATCCGACGGCGCTGCCTGACAAGCAGCGCGAGATCCTGCTCTCCGCCCAGCGCGCAGCACTGCGCTTGCGCAAACTCGTCGACAACATGTTCCAGTTCTCCCGGGTGCAGACCGATGAACTGCGGGCGCAGTTCGAACCGACCGACCTCGCCGAATTCACGGCTGAACTCGCGGCGATGTTCCGCTCGATCGCTGAGCAGGCAGGTCTTCGGTTCGTCATCGACGTCTCCGGCGTCACCGAGCCGGTTGATGTCGATCGTGAGATGTGGTCGCAGATCGTCCTCAACCTGCTGTCGAACGCGATGAAGTTCACCTACTCGGGCGGCATCGAGGTGCGGCTGCATCCGAGTGGCGAGGACGTCGTACTCGAGGTCAGCGATAGCGGGGTGGGTGTGCCAGTCGCACAGCAGGAACGGATCTTCGATCGCTTCAGTCAGGTTCCCGGGCGGTCTGGGCGCAGCGCCGAGGGAGCGGGCATCGGCCTCGCGCTGGTGCGCGGCCTCGCTGCGGCGATGGGCGGGTCGGTCGCCGTCACGAGCACGCCCGGTGACGGTTCGACGTTCCGCGTCGCGCTGCCGCGGCGGTCCAACTGGGAGCGGTTGATGCCGCCGCAGGCGCTCGAGCGGCTGGGGACGTCGTCACCCGATGCGTACCTCTCCGAAGCGGCGTCCTGGGTGCAGGACGACGGCGTCCACACGACCCTGGCAGCGGCGGCGAACAACACCTTGGGCCGGCTCCTGCTCGTCGAGGACAACGCCGACATGCGCGGGTACCTGATGAGGCTTCTCAGCGATGACGGTTGGCACGTCGACGCCGTCGGCAGCGTCGACGCCGCGCTCGCGATCGGGGCCGCCCCGGACATCATCGTCAGCGACGTCATGCTGCCTGGGCTCAGCGGCATCGACCTGGTTCGCATGATCCGTGCGGACGAACAGCGCCGCCGCACACCGGTCATCCTGCTCACCGCGCGCTTCGGCGCGGATGCCGCCACCGAAGGCCTCGACGCGGGCGCCGACGATTACATCGTCAAGCCCTTCGACGCCAATGAGCTGCTTGCCCGCGTGCGCGTGCATCACGAGCTTTCACAACTGCGCGAGTTCGTCCTCGGCCAGGCCGAAGATCGAGCGACACACGCCGAGGACGAGGTCGGCAACCTGCGTCACGCACTGGGCAGCAACCGGCAGATCGGCGTCGCGATGGGGGTACTCATGGCGCGGGAGTCACTCACCGAAGCCCAAGCTTTCGACCGGCTGCGCGCTGCGAGCCAGCACCGCAACCGCAAGCTGCGGGATGTCGCCGACGAGGTCGTCCTCACCGGCCGTCTCGAATAGGCGCCGGTGGCGCGTCCCATACGCTCAAATTTGGAGGTCAAAGTGAGCGTATGGGACGCGCGAGCGGTCAATCAATGGTGTCGCAGTGCGTCGACCAGTTGGTGCTTCGACATCGACGACCGACCGGAGATCTCCAGTTCGCCGGCACGCTTGCGTAGCCGGGTCACCGTCCACTCCTCGTAGGACGGCGACTCTCCTCCGCGACGGCCCACTGCACGACGTCCTTGCGCGGCGGCAGCGTTCGCGATGCGCGCCGACTTCTCCTTCGAGTTGCCCTCGTCCCGAAGACTTTCGTAGAGCTTCTTGTCCTTGACGCTGGGTCCGGGGTTACGTCCTGGCATCACGCACCTCCTCGTTGAGTGCTCCCTGACGACAGGCCGTCTACCCGTTTGGTGCCGACGTGGTTCGGGGCAACCACCTGATATGACAGAGACAGTCGGGGCGGTCGTCCTCGCCCGTCTGCGTGAATGGGGCGTGAAGCAGGTCTTCGGTTACCCGGGAGACGGAATCAACGGTCTGCTGGTCGCATGGGAGAAGACCGGTAACGATCCGCAGTTCGTACAGGCACGGCATGAGGAGATGGCCGCGCTCGAAGCGGTCGGTTACGCGAAATTCTCCGGGGGCCTCGGTGTCTGCGTCGCCACCAGCGGCCCCGGCGCGATCCACCTGCTCAACGGCCTCTACGACGCGAAGCTCGACCACGTTCCGGTGCTGGCGATCGTCGGCCAGACGGCCCGCACCGCCATCGGCGGCAGCTACCAGCAAGAGGTGGATCTGCCGGCCCTGTTCAAGGACGTCTGCAGCGAGTACGTGCAGGTCTGCATAGTTCCGGAGCAACTGCCCAACCTGCTCGACCGGGCCGTTCGGGTCGCGCTCAGCCAGCACGTCCCCACCTGCGTGATCATCCCGTCGGACGTGCAGGAACTCGACTACATTCCGCCCGGGCACGCCTTCAAGCAGGTGCCGTCGAGCCTCGGCTTCTACGAGTCGACGGAGGCCCCCTCGGCCGAGGGATTGCACGCCGCCGCCGACGTCCTGAACGCGGGCGAGCGCCCGGCGATCCTCGTGGGTCAGGGCGCCCGTGGCTGCCTTGAGGAGGTCGCCACTGTCGCCGATCTGCTCGGCGCCGGCGCCGCGAAGGCGCTGCTCGGCAAGGACGTTCTGCCGGACACCTTGCCATGGGTCACCGGCGCGATCGGCCTGCTCGGCACCACCGCCAGCGACGCGCTGATGTCGGGATGCGACACCTTGCTCACCATAGGTTCGAACTTTCCCTACAGCCAGTTCCTGCCGAAGCTCGACCAGGCACGGGCTGTGCAGGTCGACCGCTCGGGTGCCTGGATAGGGATGCGCTACCCGTACGAGGTGAACCTCGTCGGCGATGCCAAGGCCACGCTGCAACAGCTGATCCCGCTATTGCAGCGCAAGGAGAATCGCTCCTGGAGGCGCAAGATCGAACACGAGGTGACCCGCTGGCACGTCATCGCGCAGCGGCGGGCTCTGCTCGACGCCGAGCCGACCAACCCGATCCGCCTCTTCTATGAACTCTCCAAGCGGCTGCCGGCCAACGCGGTCGTGACGGCCGACTCCGGCACCTCTGCGGATTGGTACGCCCGCCATCTCGACTTCCGCGGGACGATGCGCGGGACGCTGTCAGGAACGCTCGCGACGATGGGCCCGGCTGTGCCGTACGCGATCGGCGCGAAGTGGGCGCTGCCCAACCGTCCTGTCATCGCGTTCACCGGCGACGGTGCGATGCAGATGAACGGAATGGCGGAGTTGATCACCATCGCGCGCTACTACCGCCAGTGGGCGGATCCACGCCTGATCGTCGCGGTGCTGCACAACAACGACCTGAACCAGGTGACGTGGGAGCTGCGCTCGCTCGGTGGCGCGCCGACCTTTCCCGAATCGCAACTTCTGCCGGACGTCGACTACGCCTCGTTCGCGCGCAGTGTGGGTCTGCTGGCAGTCAACGTCGACTCCACCGACGACATCGGACGCGCCTGGGAGACCGCGCTCGGTGCCGATCGGCCGGTCGTCCTCGACGTTCGGTGCGATCCGAACGTGGCGCCGATACCGCCGCACACGACATTCGAGCAGGCGGTGGCGACGGCATCGGCGCTGCTGCACGGTGACGAGGACGCGTGGGGCGTCGTCAAGCAGGGCGTCAAACACAAGGCGCAGGACTACCTCGTGCGGAGAGGTAGCAACGGAAAGGATGATCAGTGATGGCACGAACGAATGGCACGTCCACCCGCGGGTTGTCGTACACGGTTCCCGGTCTTCGCAAGGAGGACGCCGCGACCGTCGTCCAGATGCTGCAGGGGAGGCTCAACGCGCTGAACAGCCTGGCGCTCGTCCTCAAGCACATCCACTGGAACGTGGTCGGCACGCATTTCATCGCGGTACACACGATGCTCGATCCGCAGGTCGAGGCGGTGCGTGCGATGGTGGATGCCACGGCGGAGCGCATGGCGACGCTGGGCGGTTCTCCGGTCGGCACTCCGGCGGCGCTCGCCGAGGCGAGCACGGCCGATTACAAGCTGGGCCGAGCCGACGCGATCGAGCATCTGCGGCTGCTCGACGAGTACTACTCGACGATCATCGAGGCGCACCGTGGTGGGATCGTCACGACCGGGAAGGCCGACCCGGTGACGCAGGACATGCTCATCGAGCAGACCGAGAGCCTGGAACTCTTCCAGTGGTTCGTCCGCGCGCATCTGGAGACCGGTACCGGCTCACTCACCTGAGCCGCGAGTCTCCGTCGGGCTCGAGGAGGGAGGGGTGGTCTGCACACGGCCGGGTGGCGTTTCGCGACTCCGCTCGGATGCCTCACTGAGCTGGCGTGAATCCTCATCCATCTCGGCGGCGTGCAGGGCCGCCCGCTGATGAGGCAGACGGTCGGCGACCGCAGCCTGTTCGGCGGCAGAACGGCGGTCGCGATGCCAGGCTGCATCGCGACCGCCCGTGCGATGCAGCCACTCCTCGGCCGAGTTCGAGTCGGTCGGTTCGTCCGAGCCGGACACGGCTACCACCAGTACCGGCGACCGGCGATCGTCCTGCCGGCCGCACCGACGATGGCGAGGACGGCGCCGATCACGATGGCGAGGACGCCGAGCGTCCAGATGATGCCGACCTTGAAGATGACACCGATGATGAGCAAGACAAGCCCAAGGATGATCATGCCTCGCGACTACCCGCGCCGCTGAGAGTTTGAAACTGCCGATTGACGGGCATCAGGCACATGAGCGCCGGGTAACTGTGCACCCTGTCGGACGGGCGCATGAAGGCTCTCGACCCTTGGCGGATCACACGACCGCAGGAGGCAGTGATGTCACGTGCAACGAGTCAGATTCCAGTAACTCAGATCCGGAACCGGTGGATGACGCCCCGCGCCCGCGGTGCGATCACCGGGCTGGGCTTGGTCCTTCTTGGCGCGTGGGCCGCAGTGGTGCCGTTCATCGGCCCCTATTTCGACTACGGCTACACGCCTGACACGACGTGGACCTGGACAGAGGGACGCGGCCTGCTCGAGGTGCTGCCCGGGGCGGTCGCGTTCGCTGCCGGCCTCGCATTGCTGCTCACCCGCCACCGCGCGGTCGGGGTCTTCGCGAGTTGGCTCGCGACCGTGGCCGGAGCGTGGCTCGTCCTCGGACCGCTCGTCGCACCGCTGTGGCGAGCCGACCTGCTGGGCACGCCGATCGGCGACTCGACCGACGTGAGCATGGCGCAGCTCGGAATGTTCTATGGCGTCGGTGCCGTGATCATGCTCTTCGCCGGCACTGCGCTCGGCAGATTCAGCGTGATCGGGGTGCGCGACGTCGAGTACGTCGAGGCGGCGCAGGCGGAGATTGCCGATGACATGACCGAGGTGCCGGTTGCTCCGGTGCGCAGTGTGCCGCCCGAGATAGCTGAGGACTACCCAGCTGAGAACTACGCAGCTGAGGACTACCCGCAGGGGGTCGACCACCCGACCACTGTGACGCCGACACCGGAGCCTGTCGCGGAAGAAGGGCCCCGACACAGCTTCCGGCACAAGGACCAGCGCACACCCGCCACGCACTGACGCGACGTGCGCCCCGAGGGTGCCGATCGGTAGATCAGTACCAAAGTCAAAGTCACGCCCGAGATCGTTCATTGGCACCCGTGACTTTCGGTTCTGCGGGCCCGATAAATGGGGCGCCAAGCTCTGGTGGAGGGAGTTTCGGCGTGGGTGCGTCCACCCACACGCCGGCGTTTGGCGGACGTGATCAACAAGCACTCCATACGACCGATTCGGGATACAGTCCTCGTATGCCGTCGGAGGATGGAGACCTCAGTTTCCTGGACGGTCCGAAGCTCGAACTCGACGTTCTGATCGACCGTCTGGTCGAGAGCGCGCAAGGCGTGAAACGGGCTCAGGACCGACTACGCGGCTTGCTGCGCGCCAATGAACTCATCTCCGGACACCTCAACCTCGTCGACGTCCTGCGCTACATCGTCCAGGCGGCATGTGACCTCGCGGATGCGAAGTACGGTGCTCTCGGCGTCATCGCCTCTGACGGAAGCCTCGAGCAGTTCATCCACGTCGGTATCGCCGATGAGCTGGCGGCGGAAATCGGGGCGCTGCCGCAGGGCAAGGGTCTGCTCGGCGCCCTCATCAACGACCCGAAGCCGATCCGGCTGGAGGACATGGGAGCCGACCCGCGATCGGTGGGCTTTCCGGACCGCCACCCGCCAATGGAGTCGTTCCTGGGAGTACCGATCCGTGTCGGCGACGACGTCTTCGGCAACCTCTACCTCACCGGCAGTAGCCGCGGAAAGTTCTCGGCGGACGACGAGGAACTGATGCGCTCGCTCGCCGGTACCGCCGGCACGGCCATCAGCAATGCTCGCCTCTACGCCGAGTCGCAGCGACGGCAGCGATGGCTCGCGGCCTCTGCCGAAATCGGTGCCCAACTGCTCGCCGACTCCGGCGAGGACCCGCTGCGCATGGTCGCCCGCAATGCCCAGGAGATCGCCGACGCCGACCTGGTGGCGATCGTCCTCGTCACGCCTGACGGCGAGTCGGGGATGGTCGAGGTCGCGATCGGTGACGGCGCCGAGGAACTCGTCGCCCGGCAGCGGCAGCTCACGCACATGCTCGTCGGGCAGGTGATCCGCAATGCCACTCCGATCCAGCTGAGGTCGCTCGCCGAAGGCGGTGACCTGGGAACGATCGACCTGCTTCCCGGACAACCGGTGATCGATGTCGGCCCGCTCATGCTGCTGCCGCTCACCGGAAGCGCGGACACGCGAGGTGCGCTGGTGATCGTCCGTCGCGCGGGACGCAGCGTCTTCACCGGAGCCGATCTGGAGATGGTCGGCGGCTTCGCGAGCCACGCGTCGATCGCACTCGAACTCTCCGCCGCGCGTTCGGACCGGCAGCGCATCGCATTGCTCGAAGACCGCGACCGCATCGCCCGCGACCTGCACGACCACGTCATCCAGCAGCTCTTCGCGGTCGGCTTGAGCATCGAGGGCACGGCTGCGCTGGTGTCGCCCGACCACGCGCAGCGCCTGCGCGATCAGGTTGCCGACATAGACCGCACGATCCGCCAGATCCGCACGAGCATCTTCGAACTCCGTGGAGCACTCGGCGGGATGAGCGGCGCGACGCGGCAGCGGGTGCTCGAGATCGTCGGTGAACTCACCGTGGTGCTCGGATTCGCGCCGCAGGTGGTGTTCTCCGGGCAGGTGGATCTCACCGTTGTCGGCGACCTCGCCGACGACGTGGTTGCGGTGATACGCGAAGCGCTCACCAATGTGGCTCGGCATGCGCACGCCAGCGCCGTCGTCACCGACGTCACCGTCTCTTCAGGCGAGGTCGAGTTGACCATCAGCGACAACGGCATCGGGATCTCCGAACCGTCGCGGGTCAGCGGGTTGGAGAATTTGCGTAAGCGCGCCGAGCGGCGCGGTGGCTCGTTCGACGTGACGAAGGCCCCAACCGGGGGAACTCGTCTGACATGGAAGGCGCCCGCGGCATGACGGAATCCGAGAAGCCGATCAGGATCTTTCTGCTCGACGACCACGAGGTGGTGCGGCGCGGTCTCGCCGATCTGCTGAGCAATACGCCCGGTTTCGAGATCGTCGGCGAGGCGAGCTCCGTCGAGGAGGCGCGCGCCCGGATCTTCGATGTCGCGCCCGATGTGGCGGTACTCGACGGCCGCCTTCCGGACGGGAGCGGCATCGATGTCTGTCGTGACATCCGCTCACGACTACCCGGTACCTACTGCTTGATCCTCACCTCTTACGACGACCAGGACGCTGTGATGGCGGCCGTCCTCGCCGGCGCCTCCGGTTACGTCCTCAAGGAGGTGCGCGGTTCCGGCCTCATCGACGCGATCCGCCAGGTCGCGCTGGGACGCACGCTCATCGACCCGGGCGTGATGGAGAAGATGATCAATCAGATCCGTAACCCCGCGCAGGAGGACGGCAAGCTCGCGCAGTTGTCCGATCGTGAGCGCGAAGTGCTCGACCTCATCGCGGACGGCCTGACGAACCGGCAGATCGCCGAGAGGCTCTTCCTCGCCGAGACGACTGTGAAGAACTACGTCTCGAGCCTGCTGGCCAAGCTCGGGATGAACCGGCGTACGCAAGCGGCGGTCTACGGTGCGGACCTTCGTCGCAACTGAGCGATGACAACGTACTGAGCCGTACAGGCCGAAACTCCTCATCGGCTACGGGCCTTAGTCCTCTCGTGTCAGGTAGCACGAGCTGGGGACGATAGACGGAATACTCCGCCGGTCACCACCGGACGGTTCATTCCTCTACGCGCAGAAAAGGGTGATCACCATCGCGACGCTGCAGAAAGCCGCCCTCCGCCGAACTGTTGCTCTGCACGGAGTCGGAGCGGCGGGCGCTGGCCGAAGCCGCGGATATCGCCGAACGAGGTAGGCAGGCCGATCCTGCCGCGCTCGCCGAGGTCCTCGCGTGGTGCGGCTAGGCAGTGCGTCGGATGTTCCGTTTGTCGGAGGTCGCCGTATTGTCGACGTCCTCGTCGACCACACAGCGACCCTTGGGGCGCGATTCGATGCCGGGATCATGCCGCCGGGCGTGTCTCGGGCTGCCGTGAGCCCGTCGGGCGTGGCAAGCTGGCGCAGCCGCCAGCCGGCCGGTTTGGGAGGAAGCGTGGCGCAGAACATCGACCTGCGCAGGGCTGCGATCCTCGCCGCGCAAGCGGCGTCCATCGCCAATTCGCAGCCCTGGCACTTCGACCTCTACGACGGCCGCATCGACGTCCTCGTCGAGCGTTCGCGCCAGCTGCCGGTCTATGACCCGGTCGGCCGCCAGTTGTCGTCGAGCGTCGGCTGTGCCGTCTTCAACGCGCGCGTGGCGCTTGCCGCCGGCGGGCATGGGGCCAGAGTCATGCTCGCCCCCGATCCGTCCCGCCCCGAGTTGATGGCGCGGATCGAGTCTTCACCGACCGCGCCGCTCGAACCGATCGGTTATCTGCACGATCAGATCGAGAGACGGGCGCCGGCCGGAGACGACTTCGCGTTGCGAGTGCTTCCGCCGCACCTTCGTCCGGTCATCGACAACGCCGCCGCGGCAGAGGGTGCCCGGACGGTGTGGGTCAAGAGTCTGGAACAGCTGATGCTGCTCGCCCAGGTGACGAAGCAGGCGGCGACGATCCAGGAGACCGAGCTCGGCGGGCTCACCGACGCACCGTTCTTCCACGAGCTGAGCACGTACTGGACCCCGATGGAGACGGCGCCCGTCGGCAGCGTCCTCATCCTCTGTTCGAAGGACGACACGGTGCCGTCGTGGCTGCGTGCGGGTCAGGCCCTGCAGCGTGTGCTGCTCGAACTCACCGCCGAGGGTTTCTTCGGCGTGCCCCAGGGCGGCCCGATGGAGGTGCCGCTGAAGCGTGCGGCGGTTCGCCGCCTTTTGGACCTGAAGGACGAGCCGGTGCTGGCGCTGCTGATCGGAACGGGGACGCCGCGTCCGCCGCGGCGTCGGCACCTCGTCGACGTCCTCACCGAGCACTAGTCCCGGCGATTACGCTGGGAACATGGCGCCGGTGGACACCCAATACGAAGACCTGCTGCGCCACGTCCTCACAGCCGGAACGCACAAGGACGACCGCACCGGCACCGGAACCACCAGCGTCTTCGGCCACCAGTTGCGCTACGACCTGAGCAGGGGCTTTCCGCTGATCACCACCAAGCGGGTGCACTTCAAGTCGGTGGCGGTCGAACTGCTCTGGTTCCTCCGCGGCGACTCCAATGTCACGTGGCTGCGCGAGCAGGGCGTCACGATCTGGGATGAATGGGCCGATGCCGACGGCGAACTGGGTCCGGTCTACGGAGTGCAGTGGCGGTCCTGGCCCACGCCGGGCGGGGAGCACATCGATCAGATCGCGGAGGTGATGGCGCAGATCGAGTCGAACCCCGACTCGCGCCGGCTGATCGTCTCGGCATGGAACGTCGCGGAGATCGAGAGTATGGCGTTGCCGCCCTGCCACGCGTTCTTCCAGTTCTATGTCGCCGGTGGCCGCCTCTCGTTGCAGCTGTACCAGCGCAGCGCCGATCTCTTCCTCGGGGTGCCGTTCAACATCGCCAGCTACGCGCTGCTGGCGCACATGGTCGCGGCCCAGACCGGGCTGCAGGTCGGCGACTTCGTCTGGACCGGCGGCGACTGCCACATCTACGACAACCATCTGGAGCAGGTGCGCGAGCAGCTGACGAGGACGCCGTACCCGTTTCCGACGATCACGCTGCGCGACGGTGTCGAGTCGATCTTCGACTACGGCTTCGAAGACTTCACGTTGCACGATTACGAGCACCACCCCGCGATCAAAGCCCCGGTAGCTGTGTGATCGGACTCGTCTGGGCCCAGGCCGCCAATGGTGTGATCGGACGCGACAACGCGCTGCCCTGGCACCTGCCCGAAGACATGGCCCACTTCCGCGAACTGACGCGCGGCACGACCGTGGTGATGGGACGCCTCACCTGGGACTCGCTGCCACCGCGGTTCCGTCCGCTGCCCGGGCGGTTCAACATCGTCCTCTCGCGTGATCCGTCGTGGGCTTCGCCGGGTGCGGTGCGGGCCAGCGACTTCGCCGACGCGCTGACGATCGCGGCGAGTTCGACGATCGAAGCCGATGTGTGGGTGATCGGAGGTGCTTCGGTCTACGCCGCCGCCCTGCCGTTCGCCGATGCCCTCGTCGTCACGGAGTTGCTGGAGAGCTTCGACGGCGACACGTATGCCCCCGAGATGGGTGCTGGTTGGCGCGCGTCGGCGGGAGAGTGGCTCGCCTCCGAGACCGGCCTGCGCTACCGCTTCGCGCGGTACCTACGCTCGTAACCAGCCGATGAGCGAGGAGACGTAGTGACGACGACGGTGCGGACGTACAAAGTGGGTGGGGCGTTGACCCGCTACCGGATCCTCGCCTTCGCCACCGGCGTGATGCTGCTGCTTGCGTTGATCGCGCTGATCGTCAAGGCGTTCCACTCCGGTGGGATGGAGCCGCTCACCGGCATCCTCTGGGTGATCCACGGCTACCTCTATCTCGTCTACGTGGTCTCCGTGGTCGACCTCGCGCTGCGGATGCGCTGGCCGCTGCTCAAGATCATCCCGATCGCGCTTGCCGGCACGATTCCCACGATGAGCTTCGTGGCCGAGCACTACGTCACCAGGCAGGTCCGTGCTCAGCGGGCCACCGACTCCTCGCCGTAGCCGCCGAGGAGGTCCTCGCGGCCACGGGCCACGCGCGAGCGGATCGTCCCGACCGGGCAGCGGCAGATCTCTGCCGCCTCGGCGTAGGAGAGGCCGACGACCTGGGTGAGGACGAGCGCCTCGCGCCGCTCAGGGCTGAGGGCTTCGAGCAGCGCCCGGGTCGTGACGGCGTCGGCCGGATCGGCGGTGGTCCTGCTGGCGAGGGTCGCGAGGACGGTGACATCGCCGCCGTCGTGCGCCCGGCGCCTCACCGCGGCGCGAACCGCATCGACGCAGACGTGCCGCGCAATGCCGAGCAACCAGGTGCGCGCCGAGGAGCGTCCCGCAAAGCGGTGCAGGGCTGCGAAGGCGCGGGCGTAGGTCTCCTGGGTGAGGTCGTCGGCGAGTTCGCGCGGTCCGAGGTGGGAG
>DASXYU010000063.1:0-52734 GCA_036502295.1 Jatrophihabitans sp.
CGCGATCAAGCCCGTGCCCGAGCCCGAGAAGTTGTACCGCCAGATCACCGAGGTGCTCGAGGATTCCGTCGAGAAGCACATGCGCGCCGACGTAACCGTCGGCTCGTTCCTGTCCGGCGGCATCGACTCGACCGCGATCGCGGCACTGGCCAAGCGGCACAACCCCGATCTGCTCACCTTCACCACCGGATTCGAGCGCGAAGGGTTCAGCGAGATCGACGTCGCCGCCGAGTCGGCGGCGGCGATCGGCGTCGAGCACATCACCAAGGTCGTCACTGCCGAGGAGATGATGGAGTCGCTGCCACTCATCGTCTGGTACCTCGACGACCCGGTCGCCGACCCCGCGCTGGTGCCGCTGTATTTCATCGCCCGCGAGGCGCGCAAACACGTCAAAGTCGTCCTCTCCGGCGAGGGCGCCGATGAACTCTTCGGTGGCTACACGATCTACCGCGAACCGATCTCGCTGCGCCACTTCGAGATGCTTCCCCAGGGCCTGCGCCGCGGTCTCGGCGCCCTCTCGGCACGCATCCCCGAGGGTGTCCGTGGCAAGGACCTGCTGCGCCGCGGCTCTATCGGAATCGAGGAGCGCTACTACGGCAACGCCCGCATCTTCCGTCCTGAGGAGATGGCCGGTCTGCTGAGGACGTACGACCCGGCCGTCAGCTACACCGACGTCACGGCGCCGCACTACGCGGCGACGACGCACCTCGACGGTTCGACGCGGATGCAGTACATCGATCTCTTCACCTGGCTGCGGGGCGACATCCTCGTCAAGGCCGACAAGATGACGATGGCGAATTCGCTCGAGCTACGGGTGCCGTTTCTCGACACCGAAGTCTTCGCGGTGGGCTCCTCGATCCCGACCGACCTCAAGATCACTGACGAGACGACGAAGTACGCGCTGCGCCGCGCACTCGCCGAGATCGTTCCGCCGCACGTCCTCAACCGGGCGAAGCTCGGCTTCCCGGTGCCGATTAGGCACTGGCTCAAGGACGTGATGTACGACTGGGCCCGGGCGATCATCACAGACTCCGGCGCGGAGGAGTACATCGACAGGACGGCGGCGCTGGCGTTACTCGACGCGCACCGCGACGGGCCGCACGACTACTCGCGCAAGATCTGGACGCTGCTCGTCTTCCTGATCTGGCACGGCATCTTCGTCGAGAAGCGCATTGAGATCACGGCTCCCGAACCGGTG
Source organism: Jatrophihabitans sp. (assembly GCA_036502295.1). Taxonomy (GTDB): domain Bacteria; phylum Actinomycetota; class Actinomycetes; order Mycobacteriales; family Jatrophihabitantaceae; genus DASXYU01. Next base: position 1,199 of record DASXYU010000063.1, read on the forward strand.
TACCCGGTTCGTCTCTGATTTCGAGAGGGCCGCTACCGCTTGAGATAGGGCTCGATCTCGGCGGCACTGTCGTCGCCGTAGGACTCGGCCAGGCGCTTGGTGAAATCGTCGGGGTCGATCTCGTACTCCTGGGTGCCCATCGTCTCGAGGACGATCGTGGCCAGCAGGCCGCCGATCTCGGCCGAACGCTCCCACGACAGTCCCCACTCGCGGCCGGTGAGCAGGCCGGCGCGGAAGGCATCACCGACGCCAGTGGGGTCGACCTTGGCCCGCTCCTTCGCCGCGCCGACGCGAACGGTGTCGAAGTCGCGGCCGGTGATCTCGACGCCGTCGGCGCCGAGGGTCGTGATCTGCACGTTCACCATCGTGCGGATCTCGGCCTCGGTCAGACCGGTCTTCGACTCCAGCAGACTCTTCTCGTAATCGTTCGTGAAGAGCATGTCGGCGCCCTCGACAAGTTTGATCAGCTGGTCGCCGTCCGACCATGCGATCTGCTGACTCGGGTCTGCGGCGAAGCGGTAGCCGCGTTCGCGGCATTCCTCCGTGTGCTGGAGCATCGCGGCCGGGTCGTACGCGCTGAGGATGACGAGGTCGGCGCCGGTTGCCTGCCATGCGGGCTGCAACTCGATGAAGCGCGACTCGGCCATGGCGCCCGTGTAGAAGGTTCCGAGCTGGCACATCTCGCTGTCCGTGGTGCAGACGAAACGCGCCGTGTGCCGCGTCTCGGAGATATGGATGAAGCGTGTGTCGACGCCGTGGCGATCAAGCCAGGCGCGGTACTCGGCGAAGTCCTCGCCCACCGCGCCGATCAGCACGGGGCTGCCGCCGATCTGGGCCATCGCGTAGCTGATGTTCGGCCCGCAGCCGCCGCGCCGGATCTCCAACTCGTCGACGAGAAAGCTGAGGCTGACCTTGTGAAGTTGGTCGGGCAGCAACTGCTCGGAGAACTTCCCGGGGAAGCGCATCAGGTGGTCGGTGGCGACGGAACCCGCAACAAGAACTGGCACGGAACAGAAGGTTACAGACACGACAGGGCCTAGATGTGCCACCGCTCCGGGCGGTCAGGCTTGATCCCTGCGCGGCGGCACATCTAGGCCCTGTTGAGCCGTTCTTCAGTTCTTGGTGCGGGCTCCCGTTGAGCTAATTAGCCGCAGAAAGAGTTACCGCAGGCACAACCGCCGGAGGCGTTCGGGTTGTCGATGGTGAAGCCCTGCTGCTCGATCGTGTCGGTGTAGTCGATCGTGGCGCCGCCCAGGTAGGGAGCGCTCATACGGTCGACAACCACCGGAACCTCGTTGATGGAGAGCTCGACGTCGCCATCGAGGCTGCGCTCGTCAAAAAAGAGCTGGTACTGCATGCCCGAACAACCACCGGGCTGGACTGCGACGCGCAGACGCAGGTCGGCGCGGCCTTCCTGCTCAAGGAGCAGGCGCACCTTGCCTGCAGCGGCTTCGGTGAGGGCAAGCGTGGAGGGGACGGTCTCGGGAGCAGAAATGATCTCGAGGGTGTCGCTGGGCTGCGTGGCGGTCATCCAGTACTCCTGATCAGGCGGCCAGTACGTATCTCGGGGCAACGACGGCGAGCGTCGCAGCTATTCCCCATAGTAACGCCCGAAATCGGCCGGGGCAGACATCCGGCTGAGCAGGTCCCTCGACTGCGTCGGCATGCGCCCCATTGTTTACCCTTCTCTGGTGAAGCTGCTTCCTCGTCGCAAGGTCAATGACGCCGCGACCAACTCCGTCTCCGATGCCGACACCGCCGGAGGGGCTGGCGAGGCGCTCCGCGGGAAGGGTCGCGCCACCCCGAAGCGGCGCGAAGCGGTGCCGACCCGCGGGCCAGTGACCGCCCCGAAGAACCGCAAGGAGGCGTACGCACGGCAGAAGCAGCTCAACCGCGAGGCCCGCGCCACCGGTCGTGCTGGCGCCGCCAGCCCCAGCGCCGCCAACGCTGCTGCTATGACCCCCGCCGAGCGACGCGCTGCGACACGCAGCGGGGCGATGCTCGGGCCACGCGACCAAGGTCCGACCAAGAAGCTGGCCCGCGACTGGGTCGACTCGCGGCGGCTCTTCAGCAACTACCTGCTGCTGGTGATGGTGCTCATGCTCGTCAGCTGGTTCTTCCGCAATCTGGCGATCCTGCAGTTCATCGCCTTCGCCCTATTCCTCGGCTGCGTAGGCGAGTGGATCCTGCTCGGCTTCCGCATCCGTAAGGTCGCCGTCAAGCGCGGCATCGCCGAGGGGACGGCGCTGGGTATCGGCTTCTACGCCGGCAGCCGCGCCTACCTACCCCGCCGCTGGCGCATGCCCGCCCCGCAGGCCGAGATCGGCGACGAGATCTGATGAGCAGCTGGCTCTGGAGGCTGGAGTCAGCCGACGGAACGGTCGTGGACGAGCAGTCCCCCGACAGTGCCGTGCTGCCTGCGAACCCGGCGCACACCAACCAGTCGGATGCCGAGAGCTGGCTGGGTGAGACCTGGCGTCAGCTGGCGGCGGCCGGGGTCGCGCAGGTAACCCTCTTCGAGGACGAGAAACTCGTCTACGGCCCGATGCCGCTCTCGGAGGCCTGAGCAGGTTCTGCCTGCGCGAAGGTCACCGCCGGGCGGAAGTTGGCCCGACGCGCGGCTCGACGGAACGTGACAAGAACGGCGGGGCCGGCGACGACGATGAGGATGAAGTTGGTGACCGCCCGTCCGGTGTCCCAGCCGAGGCTCGTAGTGGTGTCGAAGACCAGGTAACGGTGCCACTGCTCGACGAAGGACGCAGTGGGGCTGTAGGCGATCGAGCTGGTGGGGTCAACGCTGAACGGCCAGAACGAGAGGTTCAGCATGAAGCCGAAGAAGAAGCCCGCGCAGGCTCCGTAGAGCCCGAGAAGCACGATCTCGCGGACGCCGCGGAGCCGTGGCAGCACCCCGGCGACGAGGCCGACCCATGCGGCGCCGAACATCTGGTAAGGCAGCCACGGGCCCACGCCGCCAGTGATCAGGGCCGAGGCGAACAACGAGGTGCAGCCGAGGGTGAAGCCGAACCCTGGTCCGTAGACGCGGCCGGCGAGGACGAGCAGGAAGAAGACCGTCTCGATGCCCGCGGTGCCGGCGCCCAACGGCCGCAACGCCGCGTTGATGGCGGAGAGGACGCCGAGCATCGCCAAAGCTTTGGAGTCGATGCCGCCGTCGGCGATCTCAGCGAAGACGACGGCGAGGACGAGCAGGAGCAGCAGCCCGAAGATGAGCGGCGGCGTGTAGGCCGCACCGAACTTTCCCGGGGCGACGACGAAGGGCCAGAGGAATGCGACCAGGCCGAGAAACGACGCCATCGCGATGGTGAGGACGGTGCGCGGCTGGATTCGGACTGCCGCGGCTCGACGAGCGTCGCACTGCACGGTCGTCATCTCCGCTGCCCCGGCGGCCGTGCCTGAGCGACCTGCGCGACCGTGAGGTACGGCAGCGGCGCCAGGATCTTGGCGACCTGGGGCGAGAAGGCGGGAGAGGCCGTGATGACGTTGGCCGTCGGACCGTCAGCGACGATCTCCCCCTGCGCCATCACGATGACCCGGTCGGCGGCGGTCGCGACGAACTCGACGTCGTGCGTCGATACGACGATGGCCCGTCCTTCCGCGGCGAGGTCATCCAGGATCGCGGTGAGTGCCTGTTTGCCCGGGTAGTCGAGGCCCCGCGTCGGTTCGTCGAGCAGGACGACGGGGGGTGCGGCGCGAAGCTGGATCGCGAGGACGAGCGCCAGTCGCTGCCCCTCGGAGAGGTCGCGCGGGTGCACCTCGTCGGGGATCCCCGGGGCAAGCCGATCGAGGAGGTCACGCGCCGAGGGCGCCGAGGAGTCCGTGACGCCCGAGGACTCCGCGTCGGCCTGGTCCAGTTCGTCCTGAACGGTGTCGAGGTAGAGCAGGTCTGCCGGTGTCTGCGGTACGAGCCCGACCAGCGAGCGTGCCTTCGCGGCCGAGACGTCTGCGGTGTCGAGGCCGGCGGAGCCCGCGCGGAGCGTGCCGCCCTGTCGTGCGCCCGATCCCTGCAGTGCCCAGAGCAGGGACGACTTGCCCGAGCCGTTGCGTCCCATCAACGCGGTCACCTGTCCCGCGGCGAGCGACACGTCGACGTTGCGGACCGCGACGAGGTCGCCGTAGCGGACCAGGATCGTGCGTGCGGCGAGCAGCGGCTCGTCCGCGTGCAGCGTGGTGAGTGGTGGTCTCTGCGGGGGCACCGGCCGATCGGCGAGCTCGGTCCTCAGCGGTTCAGCGGCGCGGCGCGCGTCACGGACCGAGAGCGGCAACGGCTGCCAGCCGGCGAGGCGCCCCAGTTCGACGACGGGGGGCGCGACGGCGCTCGTCGCCAGAATCTCGGCGGGGGCATCGTCACGAACGCTGCCGTCGCCGGCGAGGTAGAGGATCCGGTCCGCGTACTGCACCACACGCTCGAGGCGGTGTTCGGCGAGGATGACGGTGAGGCCCAGGTCGTGCACGAGGCGGGTGATCGTCGCGAGGACCTCCTCGGCCGCCGTGGGGTCCAACGCGGAGGTCGGTTCGTCGAGGACGAGCACCTTCGGGTGCGTGGTGAGGACGGACCCGATCGCGACCCGCTGCTGCTGCCCGCCGGAGAGCTCGTACAGCGGCCGGTCGCGCAGTTCGGCGAGACCGAGCAGGTCGAGGATCTCCTCCACTCGCTTGCGCATGACATCGGCGGGAACCGCGAGCTGCTCCATCCCGTAGGCGAGTTCCTCCTCGACGGTGTCGGTGACGAAGCCCGCGGTCGGGTCCTGCATGACGACGCCGATGAGGTCCGCGAATTCGCGCGGCGGATTGGTGGCGGTGTCGCGGCCGTCGACCACCACCCGTCCTGCCAGCGTCCCGCCGGTGAAGTGCGGCACCAGCCCGTTGATCGCGCCGAGCAGGGTCGACTTGCCCGACCCTGTGCGCCCCATCAGCAGGCAGAGTTCCCCTTCGGGGATCTGCAGGTTCACGTCCTGCAGCACGGGGTGGTCGGCGTCGGAATAGGTGACGCTCACATGGTCGAAGACGATCACGCCTTGGCCTCCACTCGCCGCGGCCGCAGCACCGGCGGTGCTGCGATTCCTGGCAGTGCGGCGACGAGGATTGCGAGCGTGGGGACGACGGGCAGAGTGGGCCAGCGCAACGGATAGAAGGACGGGTTCAGGTCGGCCGCGCTGTAACCCGCCGATACGAAGAGCAGGACGGCGCTGAGCACACCGCACGCCGCCACCGCCCACTCCGGCGCCAGCCACGGGTCGGGGCGGTAGCTCGACCGGGTGATACGACGGCTGCCAAGCGCCAGCCCAGTGCAGCAGAGGGCCGCGCCGGCGACGATCGCCGGTAGCCCGAGGTAGCGGGGTGCGGTGCCGTCCAGCAGCCCGTAGGCACCGGCGCAGAGACCGAGCATGCCCGCCAGCATCAGCCCAGCGGTGATCCTTCGGTTCGATGCGGTGGCACGCCCGACTCGGCCGTAGCCGCGCGAATCCATCGCCGCGGCCAGTCGCAGGGACCGCTCCAGGGCGTCCTCCAACACGGGGATCACGATCGAGCGCAGCACGCGCAGGCCTTTGGCCTTACCTGCCCGAAGCCGCCGCGCGCGGCGCACGCGCTGCACCGACTCGACCAGCTGCGGGGCAACGGACAGCGAGACGACCACAGCGACGCCGAGCTCGTACAGGGCCCCGGGCAGTACCCGCAGCGCACGTTTGGGGTTGGCCAAAGCGTTCGCCGCACCGATGCAGCAGAGCAGGGTTCCGAGGCGTAGCCCGTCGGCGGCGGCCGAGAGGGTCGCCTCCAGCGACACCGGTCCCCCGATCTGGACGCCGGAGTACCAGTGCGGTGTGGGGATCCGCGGCAGCCTGAAAAGGATGTGGTCCTCCGGGGTGATCGCGGAGGAGAAGATCGAGCGGAACACCACACGGATCGCTATGACAACGAGCGCGGTGGCGAGGTAGTACTTGAAGGCGCGCGCCCACGGCGCCTCGGTGCGGCGCTGGGTGATGACGAAGCCGAGGACGGCTAGCACCAGGATCAGTAGGACCGGGTTGGTCGTCCGGCTCACGGCGGTCGCCAGCCCAAGAGCCCAGAGCCACCACGCCACCGGATGCAGGGAGCGCGGCACTCGTCGGCTCTCGATCAGCGCGAGCGTCACTGCTTTCGACACCGTCATCCTCCGCGCGAAGCGGAAGCCACACGCCTGCGCCGCGACAGGAGCATCGTCGTTGCGGCGAGAGCGGCCGCAATCGCCAGACCGATGACGAGCGCCCACGGGGAGCCGCGGGAGATGGTCGAACGCTGAGCCACCGGCATCTGACCCACATCCACGATCGCCGCGGCGGGTGAGGACGACTCCCCCGGCGAGGGGCCGGCCAGCGCGGACGTCGACTCCGTCGGCGACGGCGACGCATCCGAGGACGTGGCGGTCGCACGCGGGCCCGGACTCGACACGCCGCTACTCGACGGCACCTCGGATCGCGTGGTCGATGCCGTCGGCGGCGGCGTACTCGAATAGCTGGCCCGGGGCGATCGGCTCGCAGAGGCGAGGCCCGGAGAAGCCTTGCGGGTCGAAGATGCGTGAGCCATCGGGGCCGACGATGTGACCGGAGCCGGCGCAGAGGGTGGCTGGGAATTCGTCACCGACGAGGTCGGGGTAGCTGTGGGTGAGGTCGCCGTCGCGGGGCGGACCGATGCGGGTGTGAAGTTGGGCTTGCTGGTTGCACTGTCGATGTCTGTGGAGGCGAAGGTCCAGAGGTCGATGCTGCCCGGCTGTGGCTGGTAGGCCGTTGCGCCGAGCCTGCTGTAGCTCCATGTTGTGTCGCCGGCGTTGGCGTGCCAGTACGACCAGCTTCGGGACGAGGGTGGCGTCACGGCGCACGCGTCGTTGCTCGCCGTCGGGTAACCGTCGATGCGGCAGATGAACGCGGGGCCATCACGCTGCGTGCCCTCGGTAGTGAACCCTGCCGCGTTCAGCGCGTCGTACCCCGTCGTCGGCGTGGCGTCGCAGCCCCGCTCGATGTCTCCGGGCGGAAAACCGCGGAAGTCGACGATGACGAGGACGCCGACTGAGGACGTGCACGAGCTGGTCGGGTCGGCCGCAGCAGCAACCGACCCGACCGTGCTGCTGATGACGCCGGCCATCACCGGCGTCATCAGCAGCGCAAGCGCCGTCCTACGAAAACTCACCGGACGTTGATCACGATCTTGCTCGACTTGGCAGCAGCGGTTGCCGTTCCCGGGTAGGTGACCGTGATGGTGTGCCTGCCCCGCTTGAGCTTCGGCAGGGTGATCACGACCTTGCCGTTGCGCACGGTGCCCGAGGCACGCTTCTTGCTCTTACCATCGACCGCCGTGACCTTGGCACCGTTCACGGTCGCGCCCTTCGCCTTCACCGTGACGGTGAGCTTGGCGCGGGTGTTCGGGTGTACCGCGGCAGGCCTCTTCGTCACCTTCAACGTCGAGGCGACCTTCGCGACGGTCACCTTGTAGGTCGTGGAACTTCCGGCGACGGTGGCGGTTCCGCTGAAGGTGAAGGTGATCGTGTGCTTGCCTGCCGCGAGCTTCGGCAGCGTCAGGACAGCCTTGCCGGCATGCACCGTTGCGCCGGCGATCGCTTTGCCACCTGTGCTTGCTGCGACCTCGCCGCCGTCAGAGGAGCCGGTCGAGGTGATGGTCACTGTGACGGTCGGGCGGGCGGCCGTAGTCGGCTTCGCCGGCGCAACCTTGCTCACCGCCGCCGTCGAGGACATCTTCGCCACCACGATCGAGGCGCTGCCCGTTCGGTTGGCGAACTGGCCCACTGCCGTGATCGGGCCAGCCCCCGGGGCGGAACTGACCGTGATCGACGGCGTGGTGAACGTTCCTGACGCCGAGGCCGTCCCCGAATAGGTCTGACCCTGAAAGGTGACACTCACCGCTTCGGCGTTCGCGAGGCCGGAGACCGTGATCACGAGCGGCGAGCCCCCCACCGCTGTGGTGGCCGAGGGCGTGACGGTGAGGGTTGCTGCTGCCAGGACGCTGGTGTCGACGCTGCTGCTCGTCGTGCCATCAGAGACCGTCACGGTTGAGATTCCCGTGCTCGATGGCAGCGACAGGTGCAGCGTCGCCGCACCGGAGCCGTCGGTCGCGACCAACGACGTCGTCGCCCCCTGTGTGACGCAGGCTCGTGTCTGCGGCTCGAAGCCGCTCACCTGGTAGGTCGCGCTCGTTCCACCCTGCACGTAGCCGGAGGGACCGCTGATCGCAGGCGACGATGCGGCAATGGGAAGCCACCGCAGCACTGGCAGCGCCTGAGCGGTGGCGACGGCATAGGAGTTGTACTCGTCGTCGCTGATCCCGTCCTCGGCCGCGACGAAGCCGTCGTTGTCCAGTGCCAGCGCGCCGGCGTCGGCTGTGAACGGCGCGCATGCGCCGACGTTTGCGAGCTGCCGACCACGCACCCACTCGGCAGCCTTCTCGGCAGCCGGCGTCTGCCCCGACTCCCCGAGTGCCCATCCGGCGAGGCCGGTGGAGTTGGCGTTGCCGTCCCAGCTGCCGTCCGCGGCTTGCGTGTCAGCGAGCCAGGTCGTCGCGGCGGTGACGACGCCGGCCGCGGTCGTGTTCGTGGCGACGAGCGGCTGTAGCTCGAGGACGACCGTGGCTGTGGCGTCGACGTCGGCGGTGAGTCCCTTGGCGTCGCAGGTGGCGTCCAGTGTGTAGTCAGGGCTGTATGGATCGCCGAAGTTCTCTGGGAAGTAGCCCGCAGAGCACTGCTGCGTGCCGAGGAAGCCAAGCGTCTCGCTGACAGCCGTCGCCTCGTCCGCACCGTAGAGACCGTTCACCGCGAAGGCCTGGCCGTAGACGTTGGCGTAGTCGCCGTAGGAACTGTCGTCTTGGATGCGGCCGCTGGGCTGGATCGTCCCCTCAAGTTGGGCGATGAGGTCTTCACCGCCGAACGCAGTCGGGTCTTCTCCGGCGAGGACGGCGAAGGCAAGCGCCTTGGCCGTCGCGTTCGCGTAGATGCCGTGCTGGACCAAGGCGTACGGCGGGTTGAAGTCGTATTCGTCGGCGTCTGCGTAACCGCCGGTCTGGACCCCGTCGGCGATGTCAGCAGTCAGCCGCGAGGGGACGCTGCCGGTGATCGCATCCAGCGTGAGTGCTGTGTCGATCGTGGCGCCGATGTTGTCGTAGTTGCCGTACTGGCTCGACTTCGACTGGAGCGGGCCGTCAGCGGTCTGGGCGTTGAGCCACGCGACGCCCGCATTGACGGGTGCGGTGTCGTATAGCGGTATCGCGCTAACCGAGGCTGCCGTCAAGGTCATCGACGCGGCGAGCGCAGCAATCGAGAGAACGGCCGCAGTAGTGCGGATCTTCATGGATTTCCTTCCCGCTGCTGCTACGGGAAGGCTCTGGGAAGGGCCGACCCGCTGCGTACCACGACAGCGATGAGGTCAGACGCTCCGTGGTAGGTATTCCGACTTCCCTCTCGGAGCACAGCTGCGCTGGCTCGACAAGGGTCACGGTTGCGGGTCAGTGCCGGACTTTCACCGGCTTCCCCCGCCACAGGGCGAATATGGATTTAGTTAACGGCGCAACCCTACGCGATTGGGTGAGGCGGGATGCGCCCGCGCACCCCGGCCGAACGATTGAGCGTTGACGACGGCGAAGCCGTCGGATCAGACCATCAAAAATCGTCGTCGAAGCTGACAGTTCCGGTGACGCCGACCTGATAGGACGAGACTCGCCGTTCGAAGAAGTTCGAGAGCTCCTGCACATCCTGCAGTTCCATGAAGGTGAAGGGATTCGCCGAGCCGTAGAGCGGCTCGATGCCGAGCTGGGTCAGCCGCCGGTCGGCGACGTGCTGCAGGTACTCGCGCATGTCGTGCAGCGATAGCCCGGAGACTCCTCCGTCCAGGAGGTCTTCGGCGAACTGCGCCTCGCACTCGACGGCCTCGGCGAGCATGTTGCGCACCTGCGTGCGCAGCTCATCGTCGAAGAGGTCGGGCTCCTCGTCGCGGACCGTCTCGACGACGTCGAAGGCGAAGGCCATGTGCATCGACTCGTCGCGGAACACCCAGTTCGTCCCCGATGCCAGCCCGTTGAGCAGGCCACGCGACCGCAGGAAGTACACGTAGGCGAAGGCGCCGTAGAAGAACAACCCCTCGATGCAGGCGGCGAAGCAGATCAGGTTGAGCAGGAACTGCCTGCGGTCATCCTTCGTCTCCAGTCGCCGCAGGTCGTGGATTGAGTTGATCCAGCGGAAGCAGAACTCCGCCTTGCGTTTGATCGAGGCGATGTTCTGCACCGCGGCGAACGCTTCGAACCGCTCACGCTCATCGGGGACGTAGGTGTCGAGCAGCGTCAGATAGAACTGGACGTGCACGGCCTCCTCGAAGAGCTGTCGGCTGAGATACAGCCGTCCTTCCGGGGAGTTGACGTGCTGGTAGAGGTTGAGGACGAGGTTGTTCGACACGATCGTGTCGCCGGTGGCGAAGAACGCGACGAGGCGACTCAGCAGGTGCCGCTCGGCCGGTGTCAGCCGGGCGAGGTCCTTGAGGTCGGAGTGCAGGTCCACCTCCTCCACCGTCCAGGTGTTCTTGATGGAGTCGCGGAACCGGTCGTAGAACTGTGGATATCGCATCGGGCGCAGGGTCAGATCCATCCCCGGATCAAGCAGGGCATGGCGCGTCTCTACCGCCGCCACAGCTGCTCGTTCGCTCCACACGATGTCGCTCACTGGCATGCCTCGCAAGCCTCGGGGTTCTCCAGCGAGCAGGCGATCGCGGCCGCAGCATCGGTGGTTTCGACAAGCTCAACCGCCGGAGTGTCGGCAAGCTCCACCACCGAGGTGGTGGCTTGCTGGATGCGGCTCGCCGGCCTGGAGCGCAGGTAGTAGGTGGACTTCAGCCCGGACTTCCAGGCGTAGGCGTACATCGAGCTGAGCTTGCCGATGTTCGGTGCGGCCATGAAGAGGTTCAGCGACTGCGACTGGTCGATGTACGGGGCCCGCGCCGCGGCCATGTCGATGAGCGCCCGCTGCGGCAGCTCCCAGGCGGTGCGGAAGATCCCCCGTGTGGCCTCGGGTAATGCCTCGATGCCCTGTACCGAACCCTCTGCCCGCTTGATCGCCTCGCGAACCTCCGGCGTCCAGAGGCCGAGCGACTTCAGCTCCCGCACCAGCGCGGTGTTGATCTGCAGAAACTCCCCCGACAGCGTCTCGCGCTTGAAGAGGTTGCTGACCTGAGGCTCGATGCACTCATAGCACCCGGTGATCGACGCGATGGTCGAGGTCGGCGCGATCGCGATGAGTAGCGAGTTGCGCAGGCCGGTCGCGGCGATCTTCTCCCGCAGCTCGGACCAACGCCGCGTCTGCACAGGCGTGACACCCCACAGTTCTGGCTGCAGCACGCCGGCGGCCGCGCGGGTCTGCGCGTACGCCGGATGAGGGCCGTGCTCGGCAGCCAGCTCTGCGGAAACCTCCAGCGCTGTCAGGTAAATCTCCTCCGCGATGCGAGTGGAGACCTCGCGCGCCTCGGGCGAGTCGAAGGCGAGTCGCAGCGCGAAGAAGACGTCTTGCAGTCCCATCACACCAAGTCCGACCGGGCGCCACTTCGGGTTCGAAGCTGCCGCCTGCTCCGAGGGATAGAAGTTGATGTCGATGACCCGGTCAAGGAACGGGACTGCCGTGCGCACCGTCTCGCGCAGCTTCTCCCAGTCGACCTCGATGGCGGTTGAGCCTGTGGTTTCGACAAGCTCAACCACCGGACGCAGGTGCTGGGCGAGGTTGATCGAGCCGAGGTTGCAGACTGCGGTCTCGGCGTCGCTGCTCACTTCGATGATCTCGGTGCAAAGGTTGCTCAGGTGCACGGTGTTGCCGGCTACCGCAGTCTGGTTGCACTTGGCGTTGGATGCGTCCTTGAAGACCATCCAGCCATTGCCGGTCTGCGCGAGCGTCCTCATCATCCGGCCGTACAGATCACGGGCCTTCACCTGGCGCACATAACGGCCCTGCGCCTCCAAGGCCCGGTAGGCGGTGTCGAAGTCCGCCCCCCAGAGGTCGACCAACTCGGGTGCCTCATCCGGGTCGATGAGCGACCACAGTTCGTCCGCCTCGACGCGGCGCATGAACTCGTCCGGGATCCAGTTGGCGAGGTTGAGGTTGTGCGTGCGGCGGGCGTCCTCGCCGGTGTTGTCGCGCAGTTCGAGGAACTCCTCGATGTCCGGATGCCACGGTTCGAGGTAGACGCAGGCCGCACCCTTGCGCCGTCCTCCCTGGTTCACGGCGACGACGGACGAATCGAGGATTCGCAGCCACGGAACGACGCCGTTGGACTCGCCGTTGGTGCCGCGGATCAGCGCTCCGCGCGAACGCACCCGCGACCACGAGATGCCGATGCCGCCCGCGAACTTGCTCAGCTGCGCGACCTGCGCGTAGCGCGAATAGATCGAGTCGAGTTGGTCGCGTGGCGAGTCGACGAGGTAGCAGGAGGACATCTGCGTGTGCCGCGTGCCCGAGTTGAACAGCGTCGGCGAGGACGGCAGGTAGGCCAGCGAGGAGAGCAAACGGTAGAAGCCGATCGCCTCGTTCGGCGTGCGCGACAGACCGCAGGCCACGCGCAGTAGGAAGTACTGCGGCGTCTCGATGACCAGCCGCGCGGAGGGGTGGCGCAGCAGGTAGCGGTCATAGACCGTCCTCAGACCGAAGTACTCAAAGCGGCGGTCCGCCTCGGCGTCGACGGCGAAGTCGAGTTTGCGAGCGTTGTCCTTGACGAACTTCGCCGTCTCGTCGCCGATCAGCCCTTCAGCGTGACCGAGTCCGATCGATTGACTGAAAGAGGCGACGCCCTGGTTACGAACCTCCTTGTCGATGTAGCCCGCTAGCAGCCGCGCAGCGAGTTGGGAGTACTGCGGCTCCTCACCGATCAGCTCGGCGGCGGTCTGGATCGAGAGCCTGTCGAGTTCGGAAGTGGTCGCACCGTCGTAGAGACCGCTGATGGTCTTGGTCGCGATCCGCAGCGGGTCGACGTCCTGCAGATCGTCGACCCAGCGGTCGACGGCTCGCACGATCTTGTTCACATCGACCACTTCAAGGTCGCCGTTGCGCTTGCGCACGTGCATTGCGGTACGCCGAGTGGTTGTTTCTGGGGTGGCCTCAGCCGCTGTGTTTTCTGGGGTTGTTCCAACCAAAGCCGTCATGGCTCTACTCCTCGCGAGCTCGAATGTGACGAGTCGCAGCCGCGCCGGGTACTCGGACTCGCAGAGTCGTGCTCCGTCTGAAGCGCGGTTCTGCTCACCGTTGCGGGATCAGTTCCGGACTTGCACCGGATTCCCCCATCGAGCTGCGTGGCACACCATATGTGGGATCAACAACCGCATCCGGTAACTACATATCGTGTCGGCGTGTCGTTGCGCACGGAGTGGTACCGCGGCACATCGTCGCCTTGGCCGGGCCGCCATACTTTGCGGGTGTCCGCAACGAGCCCGCGCAGTCTTGAGGACGCCGCGGCGGACGTCGCAGGACCGAGTGCCGTCGTCGCCACCCGGCTGAGCGAGTCACTCGCAGACCCTGCACGCGGACGCCTCGCCGACTTCGCCCAGTGGCTCGCCTCCTGCCAGCGCACCGCGCTGCCGGCTGTGCCGAGCCGGGTGCGCCTCGTCCTCATCGGGACGGGCACTCGGGACGCCGCCGTCGCCACGAAGGCTGACGCCCTCGACGTCGCCGTGCGCTACACGGTGGCGGACAGCGACAGCGATTCGGCGATCGCCTCGGGGATCGCGATGGCTGATGCCGAGGCAGATGCCGGCACCGATCTGCTGATCCTCGCGCTTCCCACGCCGGAACCCGGCGACGCGGAGGTTTCGACGCTCGCCGTTGTCTGCGCCTTCGCCGGCGTCGAGCCGGCGAAGGTCCTTGCCCGGGGCGCCGCGGCCACGGATCCGGATCGATGGATGGCCCGCCTCGTCGCTGTCCGCGACAAGCGGCTCGAGCTTGTCGGGCACCTCCATGACCCGCCGCGACTCCTCGCCGCGGCGGACAACGGCGCACTCTCCTTCGCTACGGGCCTGCTGCTGCAATCGGCGGCACGCCGCACCCCGGTCGTCCTCGATGGCGTCGGCGCCCTCACCGCAGCCCTCGCCGCCAGCGCTGCCGAACCTGCCGCCCCCGGTTGGTGGATTCGTAGCGACACCACGCACGAGCCGGTTGGCGAACTCATCGCGGCGCTCCTGCGCATCCCTGCGGTGCTGGGCCTCGACGCGGCGCGGGGCGACGGAACTTCTGGGCTGCTCAGCGTGCCGATCCTCAGAGAATCCGTGACGGTGCCACAGACTGAGACCTATGAGCGAGGCTCTCAGTAAGGACGTCCCCGCCCCGGGCCTAGTCGAGGCGCCGCCAACAAGGGACGCCGGCGACACCGTGACCTGGGCAGTACGGGTTGGCGCGGCCTGGGCATGGCGCCTACTGCTGCTGGCCGCGCTGGTCTATGTCTTAGCTCGGATCGCCCACAAACTCGAACTCGTCGCGGTCTCCTTCGTCCTCGCCCTCTTCTTCGCCGCGGTGCTGCACCCCCTGGCCCACCAGATCGCCCGCGTACTGCCGAAGCCCAGGTCGATCGCCCCGGCACTGGCGCTGATCATCGGGCTGGCGATCCTCGGCGGCATCGGCTGGTTCGTCGTCTGGCAGATCAGCCGGCACTCCGACCAGCTCAGCCAGCAGCTCAGCGATGTCGTCGACAACACGAGGAACTGGCTCAAGACCGGACCGTTGCACATCGACTCCTCCGACCTCGACAACATCGCGAAGAAGATCACCGACGCGATCCAGCAGCATCAGAGCCAACTCATCAGCGGCGCGGTCGCGACGGTGCAGGCGGTGGTCGAGGGTCTCGGCGCTCTGCTGCTGATCCTGCTGTCAACGTTCTTCTTGCTGCGCGACGGCGAACAGGTCTGGAAGTTCGTACTGAACTTCGTCCCGAAGAGTCGGCATGCGCACGTCGACCACGCGGGACGTGCGGGGTGGGGGACGCTCGGCGGCTACATGCGCGGACAGCTGATCATCGCCCTCTTTCACGGCGTCTCGGTGACTGTCATCCTCCTCATCCTGCAGGTGCCGCTCGCGGCAGCCCTCGGCGTATTGATCTTCCTCGGCTCATTCATTCCGCTCATCGGCCTCACCGTCACCGGCGTTCTCTGTGTCGCGGTGGCGTTGCTGGAGCACGGTGTGGGTGCGGCCATCGTGGTCGCGGTGGCGATCGTCGTCCTTCTCCAGCTCGAGGCGCATCTGTTGCAGCCGCTGATCATGAGCCGCAGCGTGGCGGTGCATCCGTTGGCGATCGCGCTCTCCGTGATCTCCGGGACGATCGTCGCCGGTGTCCCCGGCGCACTGCTCGCCGTACCCTTCGTCGCGTTCCTCAACACGACCATACGGGCGTTGAAGCGGGGTCCGGAGGCGGCGGCCGATATGGCCGCGGAGGCAGAGGACGAACAGCCCGGCGGTAGTTCCTAGCTCGTGGAGGCGCGGGCGGCAGCCTGCCATCTGCAGAACTGCAGTACCTGGTCGGCGAGGATGTCGAGCGCTCCGGTGACTCGCAGATCGTCGAGCTGCTGCTCGACGGTGTTCACCCCGACGGCGAACGGGGTCGGCCAGCCGCGCAACGCATGGACGGTGGAACGTACCGACGCCAGTGTGCTGCCCACCGCCTGCCAGCCGGCCGCCGCGGCGATCACGCCGACCGCGCGGCCCTCGAGATAGGGACGGGCGTCCTCGCGTAGCAGTTCGAGGTAGTCGATGGCGTTCTTCACCAAACCGGAAATGCCACCGTGGTAGCCGGGTGTCGCGATGAGGACGGCGTCGGCGCGCCGCACACTGTCGGCGAGCCGCTCGGCCGCCGCGGAATGCTCTGTGCCGTGAACGGTGAAGATCGGCAACACGGCGAGGACGTCGGCGTCGAGGAGTTCGGTGCGGGCGCCGCGGTCGGCGCAGCGTTGCAGCGCGTCGGCGAGCAGCCGTGAGGTGGTCGACGTGGCACCTGTGGAGCCTCCGATACCGACAACGAGGGGCTGCTGGTCTGACGCCATGACCTCACTCTAGGGTCAGGGTTACGAGACCGTCTCGGCCACCGTCTTTGACTTCGAGGAGAGCCATGCTCGAGCGCCCCCTGGCAGAGGACCCCTACGCGAAGCTGCCGAAGCTGCCGTCCTTCATTCTCACCAGCACCGATGTGACCGAAGGCGAGCAGATGGCGATCACCTTTGCCTTCAGCGACGCTGGCGCTGGCGCCGAGAATCTCTCACCGCAGTTGAGCTGGAGCGGTTTTCCAGAGAACACGCAGAGCTTCGTCGTCACCTGCTTCGACCCTGACGCCCCGACGCCGTCCGGGTTCTGGCACTGGATCGTCGTCGACATCCCGGTGTCGGTAACGTCACTGGAGCGGGGCGCGGGCAACGGCGCCCTGCCTGCGGGTGCGCTGGCGCTGAAATCCGACTTCGGCATGACCGATTGGGGCGGCCCGCTACCGCCCGAGGGCGACCCGGTGGGTCCGCACCGCTACTACCTCGCGGTGCACGCGATCACCGAGCCGACTCTCGGCGTGGATGCGAGTGCGACGCCGGCCTACGTCGCCTTCAACTGCGCCTTCAAGGCAAGCGCCCGGGCCCTGCTCGTTCCCACCTTCGCCAGGTAGGCGGCGGCTAAGGCTTGAGTGGTCGACCCGCCCTGCCCATCGCACACAAAGCGCGCGTGTCGACCGACGGTCGACGGCGGCCAATAGATCAGCCACCAGCGAAAGGTGGCAGGACGTCGACGGTCTGGCCGTCCTCTAGAGGGCGGTTGTCGCCGGCTTGCTGGCCGTCCACGAGGAACGAGGCGCGTTCGCAGATCGGCGCGAGTTCCTTACGCATCGCGAGAACATCGCGCAGGTCTTCAACGGTTACGGCCTCGATGTCCTCATACTCGTGGCCGGCCGCACGCTGCGCCCCGGCCCAGAAGCGGACGGTCACCTTCGCCATGTCGCTCAGCTAACCACGGCCGCGCGCAACCACCGCTCCCGCAGCGCGACCAACACGATCACCGCGACGAGCATCAGCGGCAGGGCGAGGGCGATGGCCTCCTCCGGACTGTTCTGGAATGCAGTGAGGACGGCGGTCGGCCCGGTCTGCGTCCTCTCGACGACGTTGCCGGCGAAGAGCACCGTGGCTCCGAACTCACCCAACGCGCGGGCCCAGCAGAGCACGGTTCCGGCGATGATCGCCGGAACGACGAGTGGCAGCGTGATGTGCCGGAAGATCTGGCCGCGCGTGGCGCCGTCGGTGGCGGCCGCCTCTTCGAGTTCACGGTTCGCCGCCCGGAACGCAGCTTCCATCGTCACGACGAGAAACGGCATGGCGACGAACGTCTGCGCGAGGACGATCCCGGTGCGGCTGAACGACAGCGTGACACCGAACCAGTCGTTGAGGTAGCGCCCCACCACTCCATTACGCCCGAAGGTCAGCAACAATGCGAGACCGCCCACCACTGGCGGCAGGACGAGCGGCAGCGTCACTACGGCGCGCACCAGGGCACGCCCCGGCAGGTTGGTACGGGCGAGCATCCAGGCGAGTGGCACGCCGAGGACCAGCGACACCCCAGCTGTGATGAGCGAGGTCAGCAGCGACAGCTGCAGTGCCGCCGCCACATCAACCCCGGAGGCTGCATTGTCGTGCGAGTAGATCCGTGCCAGTCCGGACCACGGGGCGCGGATGAGCAGCCCGAGTGTGGGAAGCAGCAGGAAGAGCACACCGACGATCGCCGGCGGGACGAGCATCCACGGCGGGCGTTGGCGGGTCACCGCGCGGCGCTTCACGACGCGAACGTGATTGCCGTCGTCACGGCTTGACGAACCCCGCCTTGGTGAGGACGTCCTGCCCTGCCGAGGAGGTGACGTAGTCGACGAAGTCCTCGGCTCGACCGGACAGGTTGTTCGAGGGGTCGCTGGCCTGCGTCAGGACCGCGATCGGGTAGGTCGTCACTTGATTCTGCGCATCGGGTATCGCGACGCCTTGCACCTTGTCACCTGCTGCCGCCACGTCCGTGACATAGACGATCGCAGCGTCGACATCACCCGACTCGACAACGGCAAGCGTGGATTTCACGTCTGCGGGCGTCGCAGTGGGCGACACGGTCACGGCCGCCTCATCGAGAATCGCCGCGGCAAGGGCGCCACAGGGCGCAGTGGCGACACAGAGGGCCGTCTTCACATCGGGCTTCGCGAGGTCGGCGAGTCCGCTGATCTTCGCGGGATTGCCCGGCGCCACCGCGATCTCCGCCTTGTTCGCCGTGAAGTTCACCGAGGACGACGCATCGCCGGCAGCAATGACCGTCTGCATGTTCTTCGGTGCCGCGCTCGCGAAGACGTCCGCGGGCGCACCCTGGGTGATCTGGGTGGCGAGGTCGCCACTCGAGCCGAACTGGAAGATCACCTTCGTCCCGCTGTTCGCGGCCTCGAAGTCCTTGCCCAGCTCGGTAAATGTGCCGGTGAGCGACGACGCGGCGTAGACCGTGATCGTCTTGATCGCCGCGTCGCCGCTCTTGTCCGATGAGCAGGCGGCGAGGACGAGGCAGGCGGTTGCGGCGATGGTCCCGACGAGTCGCTTCATCAGTTCTCCGGTGGTAGTTCGACGACGACGTTGGTGGCTTTGATGGAGGCGATCGCCTCGACGCCGGGTTCGAGTCCGAGGTCATCGGCCGCTTCCCGGCTCAGCAGCGAGACGACACGAAAGGGGCCGCACTGCATCTCGACCTGCGCCATAACGGTGTCGCGAACGACCCGGGTCACCAGCCCGGTGAAGCGATTCCGCGCCGACTCGCGCACGACACCGGCATCAGGCGCCGCCGCTCGCGATTGCGCGAAGGCAGCGAGTTCGGCGCCGTCGAGCACCTGCCGTCCTGAGTCATCCGTGCTCACGGAGAGGCGGTCGGCCGAGATCCAGCGGCGCAGCGTGTCGTCGCTGACGCCGAGCAGCTCTGCTGCATGACTCAGGCGATACGCAGGCACGGAAGAAAACTAGCATTTCCTCCGCATCTGCGGATCAAATCATCGACGTTAGGGTCGAGGTATGGAGCCTGACGTCATCGTCGTCGGATCGGGCCTCGCTGGTCTCGTCGCCGCGCATGAACTCGCGAAGGCCGGAAGGCGCGTCCTCGTCCTCGACCAGGAGAACCGCAACAACCTCGGCGGCCAGGCGTTCTGGTCACTCGGCGGGCTCTTTCTCGTCGACTCCCCCGAGCAGCGACGTCTCGGCATCCACGACTCCGAAGAACTCGCGCTGGCCGACTGGCTTGGCTCGGCGCAGTTCGACCGCGAGCGCGAGGACCACTGGCCGCGGCAGTGGGCGCAGGCGTACGTGCACTTCGCCGCCACCGAGATGCGGCACTACCTGCACGAGCTGGGACTGCGGATCACTCCGGTCGTCGGCTGGGCCGAACGCGGCGACGGCCGCGCCGGTGGGCACGGCAACTCGGTGCCGCGCTTCCACCTCACCTGGGGTACCGGTCCCGAAGTGGTGCGTGCCTTCGCCAAACCCGTCCTCGCCGCCGAGCAGTCGGGTCTGGTCAGCTTCGCCTTCCGCCATCGCGTCGACGAACTTCTCCTGCAGGACGGGGCATGCGTCGGCGCCCGCGGCAGCGTGCTGGCCCCAACGGACGCCGCCCGGGGCGTTGCCACCTCACGCGATGTGGTCGGCGACTTCGAGTACCGGGCGTCGGCAGTGATCATCACCTCCGGCGGGATCGGCCACAACCACGACCTCATCCGGCAGAGCTGGCCGGTCGAGCGGCTCGGACCCGTCCCGAGGACGATGATCAGCGGCGTCCCCGCCTACGTCGATGGGCGCATGCTCGGCATCAGCGAGGACGCCGGCGCCAGCATCGTGAACCGCGATCGGATGTGGCACTACACCGAGGGACTGCACAACTGGGACCCGATCTGGCCCGACCACGCGATCCGCATCATCCCCGGCCCGTCCTCACTCTGGTTCGATGCCGCCGGGCAACGCCTGCCCGCGCCGTGCTTCCCGGGCTTCGACACCAACGCAACGATGAAGGCGATCCTCGCGGCCGGTTACGACTACTCGTGGTTCGTCCTCACGCAATCGATCATCGAGAAGGAGTTCGCGCTCTCGGGTTCCGAGCAGAACCCCGACATCACCGACAAGAGCATTGCGACAACCCTGAAGTCGCGGCTCGCCAAGGGCGCCCCCGGGCCGGTGGAGGCCTTCAAACAGCACGGTGCCGACTTCGTCGTCGCCGACACGCTGCCCGACCTCGTCACCGGCATGAACAAGCTCGCCGAAGGACGCGGCCCCCAGATCGATCTCGCCGACCTCGAGCGGCAGATCGTGGAGCGCGACCGGCAGATCGCGAATCCGTATGCGAAGGACGCCCAGGTGATGGGCATCATCAACGCCCGCAAGTACCTCGGCGACAAGCTCGTGCGCGTCGCGAAGCCGCACCGGATCCTCGACCCGGAGCACGGACCGCTCATCGCCGTGCGCCTCAACGTCCTCACCCGCAAGACTCTTGGCGGGCTGGAGACGAATCTCGACTCGCAGGTGATGCGGCCGGACGGCAGCGTCTTTCCGGGCCTCTACGCAGCGGGCGAGGTGGCCGGTTTCGGTGGCGGAGGTGTGCACGGCTACAACGCCCTCGAAGGCACCTTCCTAGGCGGATGCATCTTCTCCGGACGCGCAGCGGGCCGCACGCTCGGCGCAACTTTTGGTCTCTAGTCCGGGTATCGCCGGAATCCAGACCAAAAGTTCGCTAACGACGGGATAGATAGGCGCGCCATGACCCGAGTTCGGTGATGTCCTGAGCCCCGACCGCCGCGACCGGATCGCAGTGGAAGCCGACCGCTGTTGCACCGTCATCGAGGTGCACGACACCCAGCCGCATCGGATCGGGCAACGCAGCGAGGAAGGCGCCGAGGCCGGCTGGCGAGATCGCCCACCGTTCGCCGGCGAGCACTCCCCCGTCCGCCGGATCGTGCAGGATCCCGGGCTTCGGTGGCACGGTCGGCAACGCGACCATGCGGTACCTCGGCGCAGTGTGCACCTCATCGAGGTAGCGCGCACCGAGATCGCTGAGCTGGTGGTTCAGCGGCTCGCCGCGCATATGCGCTCCGAAGACGACCAACCGGGTATCGGTCGGCGCATAGCTCGCAGTGAGCACCTCGCCCGTGATCGCGGCGGCGACGTCGAGCAGCACCTGATCGGTGAAAGCAACACCGATCACGCTCACTCCCGCCGACCAGCCGGCCGAAGGCACCGGCACCGCAACCGCAGCCATGTCGAGCAGGTTCACGAAGTTCGTGTACGTGCCGAGCCGGATGTTGGTCTCGATCGGGTCTGCGCGCACATCGGCAATGCT
Source organism: Jatrophihabitans sp. (assembly GCA_036502295.1). Lineage (GTDB taxonomy): Bacteria > Actinomycetota > Actinomycetes > Mycobacteriales > Jatrophihabitantaceae > DASXYU01. Next base: position 22,569 of record DASXYU010000063.1, read on the forward strand.
CGGATGCGACGTCGTCGTCGGCAGCAGCAACGCATCGAAGCCGGTCAGCAGACGCTTTGCCTCCACGCGGTAGCGGCGCACTTCGTCCTGCGCACGGGCGAGTTCGTGCGCGACGTAGGACCGTGCGCTGAGGATCAGTTTCGCCACCGTCGGGTCCGCGTCCTCGCGATGCGCGCTGATGAAGTCGCCGACCGCGGCATACCGCTCGGAGACCAGCGCGCTGCCGTAGAGCAGCGAGGCGGCGTCGAGCAGGACGCTGATGCTCACCGTCTCGATGGTGTAGCCGGCCTTCTCCAGGACGGCAGCAGCGTCGGTCACCGCGGCACGCATCTGCGGCGCGGCCGCGGCGAGCCCGTCCTCGTCGGGCACGGCGATGCGACGGGCCGGTGATCCGGCGAGCGTCACCGTTGCCGGCCAGGGGCGACTCGTCGGGTCGGCAGGATCCGGCGCGGTCATGACGGTGAGCGCGGCCTGCGCTTCGGTAAGTGTCCTCGCGAAGACGCTGATCGTGTCGAAGGGTCGCACCGCCGGCACCACGCCCGTGTTCGAGACGAGACCGAGTGTCGGCTTCAGCCCGACGATGCCGTTGAACGCCGCGGGAACCCTCCCAGACCCCGCGGTGTCCGTGCCGATGCCGATGTCGGCGAGGCCGAGCGCGACGGCCACCGCCGAACCGGAGCTCGACCCACCGGAGATGAGCTCCGGGTCAAAGGCATTGCGCACCACTCCGTACGGGCTGCGCGTGCCGACGAGGCCGGTGGCGAACTGGTCGAGGTTCGTCTTGCCGAGGACGAGGGCACCGGTGTCGACGAGCCGCTGGACGGCCGGCGCCGACACCGCCGGATCGTAGGCGAACGACGGAGACGCCGCGGTGGTCGGCAGGCCGGCGACGTCGACGTTGTCCTTCACCGCAACGAGGACGCCCGCCAGCGGCAGCGACTCCCCCGCCGCGAGCCGCGCCTCGAGGACGGCAGCCTCGGCCTGTAGCTCCGCCTCGGGACGCAGGGTGATCCAGACTTCGGGACGATCCACCTCGGCGATACGTCGGTATGCCGCGCTGACCCGCTCGCTGACGCCGCGTTCGCTGGGGCCGCCCCGCAGGGCGGAGGTCACGAGACGGCGGCCGCAGCCGTGGCGGCAGCAAGCGACTCCAGCAGCGCTGAGGACGGCGCGATGGCGCCGAAGACACCGCCTTGCATCGTCACCATGTGCAGCGCCGCCTTGTAGTTTCCGACATCGGTCGCACCGGTGCAGTCGGTGAGCAGCAGACATTCGAAACCGCGGTCGTTGGCTTCGCGCATGGTGGTGTGCACGCAGACGTCCGTCGTGATTCCCGTGAGGATGATGTGCTTGATGCCGTGCGTGCGCAGCACGAGGTCGAGGTCGGTGGCGTAGAACGCACCCTTGCCCGGCTTGTCGATGATCACCTCGCCCGCGATGGGCTCCACCTCGGGGACGATGTTCCAGCCGACCTCGCCGTGCACGAGGATGCGACCGCACGGCCCCGCATCACCGATACCGGCGCCGATCCGCTGCGAACGCCACAACTTGTTCGGCGGGCAGTCACTGAGATCGGGGCGATGCCCCTCACGCGTGTGGACGACGAGCATGCCCGCCTCGCGCGCGGCGGCGAGCACCGTCGCGGTGGGCGCCAGGCCGGCGCGGGTGAGGTTGAGGTCGTAGCCCATCGCATCGACATAGCCGCCCGGCCCGCAGAAATCGACCTGCCAGTCGATGAGGATGAGCGCCGTGTCGGCGGCGGTGAAGGTCGTGTCGTACGGCCACGCGTAAGGCTCGGCCGCAACAGGCCCGAATTCACTCATGAGGTCTCCTCACTCGGTGTCGTCAATGCCTCGACGACGGATTTGCCTGAGCCGGTGGCGCCGAAGATGCCGCCGGACATATGGATCGATGAGATTGCGCCCGCGCTCGTCGTCGGGTCGAGCCCGGCGACGAGGTCGGTGGCGAGCAGACATTCGTAACCACGGTCGTTGCCCGCGCGCATCGTGGAGTGGACGGCCACCTCGAGCCACCACCCGCTCAGCACGAGGGTGTCCCGTCCTTCTGCACGAAGGATGGAGTCGAGCGGCGTGCCGTGGAAACCGTCCCAGCCGTACGGCTCGATGACGTGGTCGGCCGAGTCGGCGCCGCTGAGGACGACCTGGCGAGCAGCGTGCTGCTGGTCGCGCTTGGCGAGCGGGGCGGCGCTGCGGATCTCCACGACCGCCGCACCCGCCGCACGGAAGGCCATTGCTGCGGCGCCGATCGAGTCGACCAGCGTGGTGACGTCCCCCGAAGGCTGGGGGGACGTCACCACCACGAGTGCCAGACGAGTGGGATCGAGCTCTCCGTACCACGGCCATGGGTATGGGGTGGTGAGGTCACTCATGCTCGATCCCACTCGCTTCGCTTATCCGCTTGACTCAGGACTTCGGCAGGTCGCCGACGACGCCCTTGACCAGGCAACTGATGGCGTTGATCTGGTCGTAGGTCGGCGCCTGGCCGGCGCTGACACCCTTGAACATCGGCGTGCCGTCCTGGCACTGGTCCGCCCCGTCGAAGACCGACTTGCCGGCCTTCAGATCAGCCAGGGCACTGTTCACCGTCGACTGCAGATCGGAGGAGACCGAGGTACCGAACGAGGCCAGCGTCAGCGGGCTGTCGCCGTCCTTGTAGGAGCCGACCCAGTTCGCGTTGTACTTGCTGCCCTTGAAGGAACCGGCGAGGACGGTCTTGACCTCGTCCTCGTACACCGGTGCCCAGTTCCAGGCGGAACCGGTGAGCCAGCCGCTGGGGTCCACGGACTCGGCATCGAAGTGGTAGCCGACGACGGAGGCCTTGGCTGCCTTGGCTGCCTGGATCACCGTGGTCTGGCAGTCCTGGTGCTGGGTCAGCACGTCCACGCCCTGGCCGAGCAGTGCGTTCGCGGCGGCCTTCTGCTTGGCCGTGTCACACCAGTTCGAGGTGTTCTCGAGGAACGTCTGCGCCTTGGGGTTGCTCTTCAACGCGCCGAGTTCGAAGGCATCGATGTTCGCCAACGTCTGCGGGATCGGGAAGGCATAGACGAAGCCGAGCTTGTTCGACTTGGTCGTCGCGCCGGCGGCGATGCCACCCAGGGAGACCGTCTCGAAGGCCTGGCCCCAGTAGGTTCCGAAGTTGGCTCCGGCCGCACCGGTGATGAAGCCGCCCTGGTGGAGCACTACGACATCCGGGTGCGCTGCCGCGAACTTCTGGGCGTAGTCGAAGTAGCCGTAGCTCGTCGCAAAGATGATCTTCGCGCCCTTGTCGACCAGCGTCTGCATGGCCTGCGTGACCTGGTCGGATTCGGGGACGTTCTGGACCAGCGAGACAGTGACGTCCGTATCGGCCTTCGCCAGCTGTGCCGCGCCGCAGGCGACGGCCTCGTTGTAGCCGTTGTCAGAGGTCGAGCCGACGGTGATGAAGCCGACCAGCGTCGAACCGCCCTTGCTGGGGATGGAGCAATCAGGAGCATCACTACCCCCACCGCCGCCCCCGGAGCCGCCCGACTTTGAGGAGGAACTACACGCCGTCAGCGCGACGGTCAGCGCCGCGACCGTGGCGACGGCGCCGGCACCGACGCGCCAGCGCCGTGACCGGGTTGAGAAGAGAGCCATGGGTGTCCTTTCGAGGGCGAAACAGCGATCAACAAGAGCAGGCAGTGCAGGATTGGACCTCTGGATACGTCATTGGATCCACTACTGGATACGCTAGAAAGCCTTGATTGCGCCTTCAGGCGCTGAACGTAAATTGCTGATTTCCGGGAAGGCACGCGAGGACGTCGCGTCGCGGTGTGGCACTAGGCAGAGCTTCGGTTGAGTGCCTTGCCCAACTCTTCGGGGGCATCCGCGCCACCTCGTCTGGCCAGCGCAGCCAGCGCGAGAAGCGTGACGAGGTAAGGCAGCGCATCGAGCAACGCCTGATTGAGCTGAACCTGATGCGCCTGCAGCACGTACGGCAGGTTGAGGGCGATGCCGAACAGGAATGAGCCACCCAGAACCCAGAGCGGACGCCACGCGGCGAAGAGCACCACGGCCACGGCGACGAAGCCGTACCCGTGCGTGAGGTTCTCCGTCCACGACGACGCGACGACATTGGCGAAGAACGCGCCGCCGAGACCGGCGAAGGCGCCGCCGATCGTGACCGCCAGGAACTGCACGAGCTGCGGACGTCCACCGGTGGTGGCCACCACGTCCGGGCGCTCGCCGGTCGCCCGAAGTGCGAGGCCGGCGCGGGTGCGGTAGAAGACGTACCAGATCGCCGCCACCGCGACGTAGCCGACGTACACCAGGATCTCGTGATCGAAGAGGATCGGGCCGACCCAGGGGATCTTCGAAAGACCTGGGATGGCGACCTTCGTCATCGCGTTCACGGGCTGGTTGTTGTAGTCGGCGCCGAACGTGGAGGTCATGCCCAGGACGAGGAACCAGAGCACCAGACCGCTGGCGAGCTGATCGGCCTTACGGCGGATGGTCAGCCATCCATGGATCGCGGAGGCGGCCGCGCCGCAGATGATTCCGACCAGTAGGCCGAGCCAGACATTGCCCGTCTCGATGGTGACCACCACCGAACCGAGCGCGCCGCCGAGCATGGCGCCTTCGGTGCCGAGGTTCACCACACCGGCCCGTTCGGAGATAAGTTCGCCCAGCGCCGGGAAAAGGATCGCCGTGCCCAGGCCGACGCCGCCCGCGAGTGCTTCTTCGATCGGATTCATGAACTCTTCCTCCGGTACTTGGCGACGACGAGCGGAGCAGCGACGACGAGTGCGAGGAGCACGTTGACGATTGTCTTGGGCAGGCCGCCGATATCGGATTCGAGGTTGGGGCCGCTGAGCGTGATTGCACTGAAGATGAAGGCGGAGATGACCACCAGCACCGGCTTGCCCCGGCCGAGGAAGCTGGCGAGGAAGGCGATGTAGCCGTAGGTGGCTGTCGTATCCGGGCGCAGTTGCGCCTCGACACCGGCGAAGTGCAGCGCACCGCCGAGGCCGGCAAAGGCACCTCCGACGAGCATCGAGCTGAGTAGCAGCACCTTCACCTTCAAGCCTGAGCGGCGAGCCGCCTCGCCGTTGCCGCCGACCACGCGGAGCGCGAAGCCCCAGGAGGTCTTCTGCAGCAACCACCACGCCAACACCACTGCGACGCCGGCGACCACAACGCCCCAGTGCATGTCCGTCCCTGGGATCTTGGGCAGCACTGCATGCGCGGGCAACGGAGGGCTTTCGTTCTGGCCGGCGGATGAGGCTCGCCACGGAGACAGGATCAGGTAGAGCAGCACGTCAGCCGCCAAGAAGTTCATCAGCAGCGTGGTCACCGCCTCGTTGGCTCCCAGCAGCGTGCGCAGCAGGCCGGAGATGCCCGCCCATACCGCTCCGCCGACTGCACCGGCCAACCCCATCAAGATCCAATCGACGGCGCCGGGGACGCCGTCTGAGATATGCAGACCGACGCCTGCTGCGGCAACCATGCCGACGATGATCTGGCCTTCGCCACCGACGTTGACCAGGCCGGCGCGGGCCGGAATCGCCACGGCCATCGCCGCCAACCCGATCGGCACCGTCAGGATGAGGTCCTGCTGCAGGCTGTGGGTGTTCGTGATCGTGTTGGCCATCGAGTTCAGGACGTCGAAGGGGTTCGCACCCTTGACCGCCGCGATGATCGCGAAGAGCACCAGCGAACCGACGAAGGCCGCGACCAGCAACAGTCCGTAGTTCGTCAAGCGCAGGCGATCGAACCATTCACGCCAAGTCTGCTTCTCTGCAGGTGGCTCCACTGTCGCCGGCACAGGTGCCGGTGCAGCTTCCGTAGTCATTGTCATGCTCGGTTCCCCCTTCGAGCGGACTGGTCAGGCTGCCTCGGCGGCGCTGCCGTGGCTGGTCATCAGTGCGCCGAGCGTTCGTCGGTCGGCGGTTGAGGCATCGACCACATCGACGACCCGTCCATGGGCCAGGACGGCGATGCGGTCAGAGATCTGCAGTAGTTCGTCGAGGTCTTCGCTGATCACGATCACCGTGGTGCCGCTGTCGCGTGCCTGCATGAGCAGCCGCCGCGTCGTCTCGGTGGTGAGGACGTCCAGACCGCGCGTGGGATAGGAGACGATCAGCAGTTGCGCCGGCGTGCCGAGAGCGAGCGTCAGCAGCACCCGCTGGATGTTGCCGCCGGAGAGCTGATCCAACCGCCGCGAGGGGTTGGCCATGTTCAGCCCGACGTCCTCGTTGATCTGCTTCAGCGACTCGGCCGCCTTTCGCGCATCGAAGCCTTTCGAGCCGCCGGCGTGTGCCCAGAGCGCGGCGTGTTCGGCGATGGTCAGCCCGGGTACGACGAACTCCCGCAGGACGTCGGCCACGGCGGCGACGACGCCGAGCTCGCGCAGCTTCGCCGGACCTTCACCGTCGACCCGGACACCGTCGAGGATGATCTCGCCCGCGTCGGGAACGGCCGCGCCGGTGATGAGATCGGAGAGTTCCTTCTGGCCGTTGCCGGCCACGCCGGCGACGCCGAGAACCTCGCCCTGACGGACCATGAGGTCAGTCGTCCGCAGCCCACCGGTGGTGCTTGCCAGGCTCACGCCCTGCAGTTCCAGCCGCACCAACTGGCGTGTCGCGGCACCCTCGTTGCTCACCACGTCGACACTCTCGCCGACCATCGCGAGGACAAGGTCGCCATCGCTGATGTCGCTGGCGGCGACGTCGTCCACGATGAGCTTGCCGCCGCGGAGCACCGTGATCCGGTCGGCGATCGCGCGGACCTCACGCATCTTGTGGCTGATCAGGACGATGCCGACCCCCTCCGAGCGGAGCTGGTCGACGACTCGGAAGAGTCCGTCCACCTCCTGCGGAGTGAGGACGCTGGTGGGCTCGTCGAGGATGAGGACGCGCGCGCCGCCGAGCAGCACCTTCACGAGCTCGACGCGCTGCCACTCGCCGAGGGAGAGATCGGTGACGTGGGCGTTGGGATCGACCGCGAGGCCGTAGCGCTCGGAGGCGTCCTTGATGCGTCGCTTCAGTTCGCTGCGCTTGAGGACGGCTCCGCCGCCGATGTGCAGGGCGACGTTCTCCCAGACGGTGAGCGCCGGAATGAGGCGCAGGTCCTGGAAGACCATGCCGATGCCCAGACCGCGCGCGACGGCGGAGGAGCTCACCGTCACCGGGGTGCCGTCGCGCAGGATCTCGCCGCTGTCCGGAGGCTGGACGCCGTAGAGCATCTTCATCAGCGTGCTCTTTCCGGCACCGTTCTCACCGAGCAGGGCGTGCACCTCGCCGGAGCGGACCGTGAGGTTCACCGCGTCGTTGGCGACGAGCGTCCCGAAGGTCTTGGTGACACCGCGTACTTGAAGCAAGGGCGCTTGGAGCACAGGAATGTCGGTCATCTGAAGCCTCCACGGGAGAGGGTCATCTGGGTGAGGGCGTGCGCGGCGCGCTTCTCGACGACGTCCATCGATTCGCCGACGTGCTCGCTGAGATTGGCGATCCCGTCCTCGATGTTTCCGGCGAGGACGGCCTCGACAATGCCGAGGTGCTGGCTGATGGTGCGTTCGATGCGCCCTTCGGTGAGGTAGTCGTACATGCGCACCGGGCGGATGCGGGCGTTCACGGACTCGAGCGTCTGGGTGAGCGCCTCGTTGCCGGTGGAGCGCAGCAGGGTGACGTGGAAGTCCTCGTCCATCACGACGAAGTCGGCGCTGGGTTCCGGCCGGTCGTGCCAGAGTTCTCGCCATTCGTCGCGCAGTGGTTCGAGCAGGCTCGTGTCGTGGCCGTAGGCGGGTGACTCGAGTGCCCGCCGGACGCCACGCAGTTCGAGGGCGATGCGCAGTTCGTAGAGGTCGCGCAGACCGTTCAGGTCCGGGATCGCGACGTAGTACCCGCCGTCACCGCGAACGACGAGGCCGTCGGAGAGCAGCCGCCGCATGGCTTCACGAACCGGAGTGCGCGAGACGCCGAGTTCCGCGGCGATGCGGTCCTCGATAAGTCGTGTCCGGAGCGCGAACTCCCCCCGCATCAGCCGCGAGCGCAACTCCGAGTAGACCTCGGCGGGGCGTACCTTCGGGCGGACGTCGGCTTCGGGCGGAGTCGTCGCCGCGGCGGCCTTTGTATTCGCCTTCGTATTAGTCTCTGGATCCACAGTTGTCGAAGATAGGAAGCCTCTGTTGCCGGACAAGACCTGGGCCGTTAATGATGGATTTCGGAGTGCTCGCAGCTCCGAATCAGAAATGCAGCGGAGTGCTCGCAGCTCCGAATCAGAAATGCAGCGGTCCGCTCGCAGCTCCAAGTCAGAAATGCAGCGGTCCGCTCGCAGAATCGTCCTGATTCATGGGGCAGCGGTCACGGCCGAGGTATGGGACGGCGTCATCGCCGCGCTCGCCGCTTCGGATGTTTCAGTGCCCGTTCTCGCACCGCAGCGGGTCTATTCCGGCTCGCTCGACGCCGAGGTCGACGCGCTGGCACCGCTCTGTGAGGACGCACTCGTCGTCGGCATCAGTGGCGGCGCCACGCTCGGCCTCGAGCTCGCGTCGCGCGGCGTGCCATTCGCCTGCGCCGTCCTGCACGAACCCGCGGTCGGCTCCCTGTTGCCCGGCTTGCTCGCACCGATGGCGGCGGCCTTCGAATCCGGCGGCGTCGCCGGGTTCGCCAACGTCCTCTACGGCCCGTCGTGGCGCCCGGGGTTGGCCCCGTCAGATGGCGATGCGGTGGCGCGGGATCTTGCGATGTTCCGAGGCTTCGAACCCCGTCCGGCTGCTGACGGGGCGGGGCCCGTCCTCATCACCGTCGGCGAACTCTCACCGCAGAGCCGCTATGACGCGGCTGCTGCACTCAACCGTGAGTTCGGATACACGGTGCAGGCACTAACGGGAAGCGCTCACGCGGCACACCTGGATGCCGTCGACCAGCTCACGACTCTGATCGTCGAACTGGTGAAGCGATCGACGAGCTAGACGCTCAGGCCTCGGCGATGGCGTCGGCGAATTCGGCCCGAACCTCTTCGACGGTGTGCGCGGCCGACACGTGCTTGCCGCGGCTCCACGAGGCGGCGGCCGCGATGAGACTCATGACGATGCCGTAGTTCATCGCGGTGCGCAGGCCGTGCTGGAACGAGCTGCTGATGAGCGTCGGGAAGAACTGCCGCCCCACGAGAGCGGCGTGATCTGCGGATGGCAACTGGCTGAGCACGGGGTTGCCGACCATCTCCTGGATCGGGTTGTAGCCCAGGAACGCGGAGAAGAGGGTCGAGACAGGCGGGAGGTTCGCCACCCGCTCAGCATCGACAGGACTCACACCGTGGGTGGTGAGACCGGTGTAAAGCGCATCGGGCAGCGAGTGCGAGAAGCCGATGAGGATCAGCGTGAAGAAGACGCCGATCGAGAGCACCGACGCGGAGTTCTGGAACGTCGACTGCATTCCGGAGCCCGCGCCGCGATGCTCGGCCGGCAGCGAGTTCATCACCGCTGTGCGGTTGGGCGTGCCGAACATCGCCATCGTCAAACCGCTGAAGAACATCAGCAGGCCGAAGACCCAGTAGGAGAAGTCGATCGGCATGAGCTCGATGAGCAAGAAGGTGATCGCGGTGCCGATCATGCCGCCGGTCGAGAAGTACCGGGCGCCGAAACGATCGGAGAGTAAGCCCGTGACAGGCCCCGAGATCAGCATGCCGAAGGTGAGCGGAAGCATCGCGATGCCCGCCCAGAGCGGCGTCCTCTCGAAGCTGTAACCGTGCATCGGCAACCAGATGCCCTGCAACCAGATGATGAGGATGAACTGCAGGCCACCGCGCGCCAGCGAGGCGAGGAAACTGGCGAGGACGCCGGCGCTGAAAGCCCGGATCTTGAACAACTGCAGCCGGAACATCGGTTGTTCGATGTGCGTCTCGATGTAACCGAAGACGATGAGCAGCGCAACGCCGGCGATGAGGCAGAAGAGCACCCACGGGCTCGTCCAGCCCATCGCGTGCTCCTTGTACGGCTCGATGCCGTAGGTGATACCGATCATCACGAGGACGAGTCCGGCGGCAAAGGTCAGGTTGCCCCACCAGTCGATCCGTGCGGGGCGACGGCTGCCGAGCTCGCGCATGCGCAGGTAGCCGAAGATGGTGCAGAAGAGGCCGATCGGAACGCCGATCAGGTAGATCAGGCGCCACTGGATCGGTGCGAGAACACCACCGAGGACCAGGCCGATGAATGAGCCGCTGATGGCCGCCGCGGTGTTGATGCCCATCGCGAACCCGCGCTGCCCGGCCGGGAAGGTGTCGGTGATGATGGCGCCGGAGTTGGCCACGATCATCGCGGCACCCACCCCTTGGAAGATGCGCAGGATCACCAGCCAGAGGCCAGCGGCCTCGCCATGCATCCACGTGATGCTGAGTAACACCGAGAAGAAAGTGAAGATCGCGAAGCCGAGGTTGTAGATCCGTACCCGGCCGAAGATGTCACCGATCCGGCCGAGGCTGGTGACGAGGACGGCGGTCACCACCATGAAGCCGAGGATCATCCAGAGCAGATAGAAGCTGTTGCCTGGTTCCAGCGGGTTCAGCCCGATGCCGCGGAAGGTGTCCGGCAGGGCGATGAGGGTGATCGAGCTGTCGATCATCGCCATCAGCGAACCGGAGGTGGTGACGACGAGGACGAGCCACTTATAGCGGGGACCCAATGCGCTGATGTCAGTAATGGAGCCCACCTAATTAACTTAGCCGAGCGAACTAATTTTTGAAAGCGGCCCGGGACGCCCGCTCAGGCGAGGAAGTACTTGGGCACAACCTCATCGGTGCCCTTGACGAGACCGCGATTCACCAACAGCACCAGGTGTGCGGTGGTCTCCCCCACCGCCGAGAGTCGCATGAAGCCGTCGTACTGATCCCAACTGCGCGACCACGTCATGTGCCCGGCCATCTCCCACGGCACGCTTCCCGGCATCCGGCGCACGATCTCAAGCAGTTCGTCGAGCCGGTGCTGGTGGTGCGTCTTGAGCTGCTCGGCCCGAGCCTTGAGCCCTCGGAACCGCCACTCGTGGGCGGGCAGGACGTCCGCCGAGTCGTACGCGGCGATCTTGTCCTGGCTGGCGAGGAATTCCCCCAGCGCGTCGAAGTCGGGGTAAGGGGTGGCAGAGACGTTGGGGCTGATTCTCGGCAGGACGTGATCGCCTGCGAACATCAGGTCCGTCTTCTCGTCGTAGAAGCAAAGGTGCCCGGCCGTGTGCCCCGGCGTGTGCACGGCACGCAGCGACCAGCCCGGGATGTCGAGCCGCTCGCCGTCCTCGACCGCTACGTCCGGTTCGACGAAGTTCTTCCGCGGGTCCAGCTCCGGGTCCGGACCACCTGGCCGCAGCCTCCAGGCCTCCTCCTCACTTGCGCCAAGCGAGACGAGCCAGCCGCTGTACAGCCGATCGGAGAGCTCACGCTGGCGGAACTCCGGCGACATGATGTGGGCAGTGTCAGCCGGGTGCAGCGCTACCCAGGCATCGCTCGCCTCGACGATGCGCTTCGCCAGGCCGATGTGGTCGTAGTGCTGGTGGGTCACCAGCACACCCTTCACGTCCGCGATCGTGGCGCCGGCGAGGGCAAGTCCGTCGCTCAATGCTTGCCACACCTCGTCGCTCTGCCAGCCGGCATCGATGAGGACGACACCAGAGTCCGTGGCAAGGCAGTAGACCGTGGTGTAGCGCAGCGGGTTGTTCGGGATCGGCACCGGAATCGACCAGAGGTCGGGCCTGAGCTCTTCGACCGGCGGCATCACCCGCTGGTTCCATGCCTCGCGTTGAGCGAGACCGATCACCTCGATGTCGGCAGCGTCGCTCATCCTCTCTGTCTATCAGAGAGGCTCACAGACCAAGCGCTGAACCCTTGGCGCTCGGTCAGAGACCGAGCGACTTGCTGATGATCGACTTCATGACCTCGCTCGTGCCGCCGTAGATCCTCGCGACGCGGGCATCGGCGTAGAGCCGGGCGATGGGGTACTCGTTCATGTAGCCGTAGCCGCCGAAGAGCTGCAGGCAACGATCGACGCAGCGCGCCTGCAGTTCGGTGGTGTAGAGCTTCACCTTCGCGGCGTCCACCGCGCTGAGTTCCTTGGCGACGAGGTTCTCCACGGCCTTGTCGAGCAGCGCCAGCCCCGCCTCGACCTCTGTCGCCACCGAGGCGAGTTCGAACTTCGTGTTCTGGAAGCTCGACACGGGATTGCCGAAGACGTGACGCTCCTTGACGTACTGCGTCGTGATCTCCAGTGCCGTCTTCGCCGAGAAGACCGAGCCGACGGCGATCGTCATGCGCTCCTGCGGCAGGTTGTGTCCGAGGTAGCTGAAGGCCCGTCCCTCCTCGCCGAGCAGGTTCGCGACCGGCACGCGCACGTCCGTGAACGACAGCTCCACGGTGTCTTGCACCTTGAGGCCGATCTTGGAGAGCATCCGGCCCTTCTCGAAGCCGGGCATGCCGTCCTCGACGACGAGCAGCGAGAGGCCGCCGCGCCGGTTATCGGGATCGGTCGAGGTTCGGCAGACGACGATGACGAGGTCAGCCAGTGCGCCCCCGGAGATGAAGGTCTTGGCGCCGTTGAGGACGTAGTGGTCGCCGTCGCGGACCGCTGTCGTCCGGATGCCGGCGAGGTCGGAGCCTGTGCCCGGCTCGGTCATTGCGATAGCCGTGAGCAGCTTGCCCGCGCCTACGTCCGGCAACCAGCGCTGCTTCTGCTCCTCGTTGGCGTACTCGACGAAGTACGGCAGGACCACGTCCATCATCAGGCGCAGTGATCCGGTGTTGATCAGGGAGGCGTATACCTCTTCCTGCAGCGTGACGTTGTAGCGGTAGTCGTCGATACCGGCACCGCCGTACTCCTCCGGGACGAGGATGCTCAGCGCGCCGGTCTCACCGAGCTTCTCGAAGAACCCACGCGAGACGTAACCCTGCTTCTCCCACTCCGGGTAGTTCGGGACAGCCTCGACCTGCAGGAACTTGCGGATGACCTCGCGGAACGCTTCGTGCTCCTCGGTGTACAGCGTGCGACGCATTGATTGCCTTTCCGGGCATATCGGGGGTTGCCCTTCGATGCGCGCCTGCGGCGCCTACTCAGGGACCGCGATCAGTCGATGAGTTCGACGATGGTGGCGTTGGCGGTGCCACCGCCCTCGCACATGGTCTGCAGTCCGTAGCGCAGACCCTTGTCGCGCATGTGGTTGATCATGCGGGTCATCAGGATCGCGCCACTGCCGCCGAGCGGGTGGCCGACGGCGATCGCGCCGCCGACCGGGTTCAGCTTCGCCGGGTCGGCGCCGGTCTCCTTGAGCCAGGCGAGGTTCACCGACGCGAAGGCCTCGTTGACCTCGAAGACGCCGATGTCCTCGATGCTGAGACCCGCCCGCTTGAGGACGGCGGCGGTGGCCGGGATCGGTCCGGTGAGCATCTTCACCGGGTCATCGCCCACGATCGCACCCGCGACGTAGCGGGCGATCGGGGTGAGGCCCAGCTCCTTGGCGCGCTCAGCGCTGGTGATGAGGACGGCGGCGGCGCCGTCGGAGATCTGGCTCGAGTTGCCGGCGTGAATCACGCCGTCCTGCTTGAAGACGGGTTTGAGGCCGGCGAGCTTCTCGACGCTGGTCCCGCGGCGCAGGCCTTCGTCCGTGTCGAAGGCGACGGTGCTGTCGTCCTCCCTGGTGACCTGCACCGGGTGGATCTGGCTCGTGAAGGCACCAGCGTCGATCGCCGTGGCCGCGCGCTCGTGCGACAGCGCGGCGAACTCGTCGAGCTGGGTGCGGCCCAGGCCCCACTGCTCCGCGATGAGTTCAGCGCCGATGCCCTGGTTGAACTGGAAGTTGCCGTAGCGCGCCAGCGCCCGCGGGCCGTACGGCATGCCGCCACCCTTGACGGCATTGATCGGGACGCGGTCCATGTTCTCGACACCGCCGCCGACAGCGATGTCATACATCCCGGAGGCGACGCCGGAAATCGCGAATTCGATCGCCTGCTGGCTCGAGCCGCAGGCGCGGTTCACCGTGGTGCCGGGCACCGACTCCGGCCAGCCCGCGGCGAGGACGGCGTAGCGGCCGATGTTGCTGGACTGGTCGCCGATCTGCCCGACGCATCCCCAGATGACGTCATCGACCAGCGCAGGGTCGAGCCCGGACCGCTGGGAGAGGGCACTGAGCACCTCGCCGGAGAGGTCGGCGGAGTGGAAGTCGGCGAGTGTGCCGTTCCTCTTGCCGATAGCAGTACGTACTGCCTCCACGATCACGACTTCGCGCATGCTTGCTCCACTCGTACGGGTTAGCTTTGCTAAGAAACTGTTGTCATAGAAAGTAAAGCCCACGGCGCCCGAAGCGGGAGAGTTGACTTTCCGGGAGCGCCGCTTTGGTGGATTTCCGAGGCGTGCATACTCGGAATCCGTTCTATCCGATCGAAGGGTGTTACCGCATGAATCTGGGCCTTCTGCTGGACATGGCCGCCGATGGATTCGGCGACCGCGTCATCATCGGCCGGCGCGGCAACGGTCTCACTACTGCGAAGCTGCGCGAGATGTCGGCTGTCGGCGCTCAGACGATCCGGGAGTCCGGTGCGGATGCGGTGGTCTACCTCGCTGTGAACGGCCCCGCGTTCCCGGTGGCGCTGTTCTCCGCGGCGCGGGCCGGTGTGCCCCTGGTTCCGGTGAACTACCGCCTCGGCCAGGAGCAGATGGAGGGGTTGCTCGCCAACCACCCCAAGGCGTTCGGCATCGCCGGCACCACCGGCGAGGCGGCTGCGCTGCACGCGGCGGGGCTCACCACCCGCACCCCCGAGGAGTGGCTGGAGCAGTGCGCGGCGGGCTCGGCGCAGGACGAGGGTTTCGTTGACCCCGAGTCACCCGCGGTGATCATCTACACCTCCGGATCGACCTCGGCGCCCAAGGGCGTGGTGCTGCGCCACCAGAACCTCTTCTCCTACGTCACCGGCTCGGTGGAGTTCGCCGGCGCCGGCGAGGACGAGGCCGCGCTGATCAGCGTGCCGCCGTATCACATCGCCGCGGTCGCGAACTGCATCAGCAACCTCTACGCGGGGCGCCGGACGATGGTGCTGGAGCAGTTCGTCCCCGATCAGTGGCTCGAACTCGTCCGCGAAGAAGGCGTCACCAACGCCCTCGTGGTGCCGACGATGCTCAAGCGCGTCCTGGAGGCCACCGGTGACCTCTCCGTGCCGACGCTGAAGACCCTCGCCTACGGCGGCGGCCCGATGCCCGCGCCGGTGATCGAGAACGCCCTGCATGCCTGGCCCAACGTCGGCTTCGTCAACGCCTACGGTCTCACCGAAACCTCCTCCACCGTCGCCGTCCTCGGCCCGGACGATCACCGCGCGGCGATCGCCTCCGACGAGCCGGCCGTACGGGCCCGCCTCGGCTCCGTCGGCCAACCGCTGCCGGCGATCCAGATCCAGATCCGCGACGAGGACGGCAACCCCGTCCCGGCCGGCGTGAAAGGACGCATCTTCGTCAGCGGCGCCCAGGTCTCGGCCGAATACCTCGGCCAGGGCTCAGTGGTCGATGCGACCGGCTTCTTCGACACCCGCGACGAGGGCTACGTCGACGAACAGGGCTACCTCTTCATCGGAGGACGCGCCGATGACACGATCATCCGCGGCGCCGAGAACATCGCCCCCGCCGAGATCGAGGACGTCCTGCTACGCCACCCTGCCGTCGCCGACGCCGTCGTGGTCGGCGTGCCGAGCGTCGAGTGGGGACAAACCATCGAGGCAGTGATCGTCCTCGCCGACGGACAAAGCATCGACGAACAGGCCGTGCGCGACTACGCCCGCGGCGCGCTACGCGGCAGCCGCACCCCCGACCACGTCACATTCTGGGGCGAGATCCCCCGCACCGAAACCGGCAAACTGATCCGCCGCAACATCGTCGCCGCATTGGCCGACGAGCTACCGAAGTCCTAGCTGCTAGCGCGTTAGAAACTCGGCCAACACGCGATCAGTGTCGGCGCCGAGTTCCGGTACAGCCTTGGGTGTCCAGTCCCAGTCGGGGCTGTCGGCGATCGGGCGAAGGCTCTGGAACTCGCCGTCGGCGTACACGGTGGCGACCCAACGGCCGCGCTCGACGAGCTGCGGGTGGTCGAGCACCTCAAGCGGGTAGTTCAGTCGCGCCCAGCCCAGCTTCGCCTGCTCGGCGGCCCCACTGGCCTCGGCGAAGGTGTGCTTGGCGGCCCACTCCCCGATCGCCGCGTCCAGCTCTGATCGCAACGCCACCCGCTCAGGCGTCCCCGCGTAGCGCGGGTCGTCGGCGAGGTCGGGGCGCTGGATGACTTCGCGCGCCAGCGACCTCCACTCCCGATCGTTCGTCGTGCCGATGACGATCACCTGACCGTCCGACGTCGGGTACGCCCCGTAGGGCGAGACCATCGGTGAGCTGACGCCGATCGGCACCGGGTCCTTGCCGGTGGCCCGCGTCTGGTGCAGCGCCCACTGCATCCAGTCGGTGAGGACGTCGAACATCGCCACGGACAGTGCCGTTCCCTCGCCGGTGCGGTGTCGTCCCATCAGCGCCGCGAGGATGGCGTTGGCCGCGACCACACCCGTCCCGGCATCGGCGATCGGGATGCCCGGCTTTGCGGGATGCCCTTGGGTGCCGGTCACCGCGCAGGAGCCGGACTCGGCCTGCACCAGCAGGTCATAGGCCCGGCCAGTGGCGCGCGGACCGCCGCTGCCGTAGCCGCTGAGGTCCAGGGCGACGATCCGCGGGTGGCGCCCGGCCACTGAGGCGGCATCCAGCCCCATCCGCGCCGCCGCCCCCGGGGCGAGGTTCTGTACGAAGACGTCGGCCTTCGCGAGCAGCGCCTCCATCGCCGCGCGGCCGTCCTCACTCTTCAGGTCGAGGACGACCGACTCCTTGCCGCGGTTGCACCAGGCGAAGTGTGCCGAGGTGCCGCCGAGGACGGCGTCGTCGTAGGCGCGGGCGAAGTCACCGGAGTCGGTCTCGATCTTGATGACCCGCGCACCCAGGTCAGCGAGCTGACGCGTACAGGTCGGTGCGGAGATCGCGACTTCGAGGCCGACGACGAGCAGATCGTCGAGGGGAAGCACGCGATTACAGGCGCTCGACGACGAGCGCCGAACCCATGCCGCCGCCGGCGCACATCGAGACGACGCCGAACTGGGCATCCTGACGCTTCAGCTCATTGAGCATCGTGACGACCATGCGCGCGCCGGTGGCCGCGATCGGGTGGCCGATGCTGGCACCCGATCCGTTGACGTTCACCAGGGACGGGTCGATGCCGAGCTTGCGGGTGGCAGCCACGGGCACGGCGCAGAAGGCCTCGTTGATCTCCCACGACGCGATGTCGCCGATGCCGAGCTTCGACTTGGCCAGTGCCTTCTCGATCGCGGGGATCGGAGCCAGACCCGTGTCGTAGGGGTCGACGGCCGAGACTCCCCACTCGCGGACGGTGCCCAGCGGCGTGAGGCCGTGGGCCGCGGCGTACTCCTCGCTGACGATCATCAGCGCCGCGGCGGCGTCGTTGAGGCCTGCGGCGTTGCCCGCGGTGACCGTCGGGTTCTCAATCTCGGGGTGCAGCACCTTCAGCTCGCCGAGCGACTCCACGGTCGTGCCGCGCCGAGGCTGCTCATCGAGGGTCACCGTCGCGAGGCTGCCGTCGAGCTGGGGCGCCTCGACCCCAATGATCTCGGCATCGAAGTGGCCGTTGTCGATCGCGTAGATGGCGCGGCCCTGGCTGTAGGCGGCCCACTCATCGACATCGCGACGGGTCAGCCCCATGGTCTTCGCGGTGTTCTCACCGACGGTGATCGACATGTCCATCGCCGGGGCGTCCTGCCGGTCGGGGTGGGTGAGGTTCGGCCAGGGCTGCAGCTGGCCGTCGGCGCCCGGCTTGAACAACACCGGCATCGAACTCATCGATTCGGTGCCACCGGCGATGAGGACGTCGTTGGCGCCCGCCCTGATGAAGGAGACGGCGGTCTGCACGGCACCGAGGCCACCGGCGCAGTGCCGGTTCACGGCGAGGCCCGGAACCTGCGACATGCCGAGGTTCACCGCGGCGTAGCGGGCGATCACCGAGCCACCCTGCAGCGACTCGGCGAGGACGATGTCCTCGATGTCGTGCGTGGGGATCCGGCTACGCACAAGCGCGGCCCCGATCGCCTTCTCAGCCAGGAACCGCGCGTCGACCGCCGCGAACTTCCCCTTGCGGGCCTTCGTGATCGGGGTGCGTACGCCCGCGACGATAACTGCTCGGCTCATCTTCGTCTCCTGTGTCCCGGCGGCCCGTGAATCGGGATAGCCGCCCTTTCGTACTACGCGATCTGGGCCGCCCACTTCAAGGCTTTGAGAAGGACGTCCCACCAACATAGCCGCGCCGTTTTCCGCCGGTCCAGGCTCTTCTCCTAGCAGTCGCAATGTGGCATCTTTGGCGGGTGATTGAGTCGAAGAAGATTGTCGTCGTCGGCGCGTCGAGTGGCCTGGGTCGTTCGATCGGCATCGCTCTCGCGCATAAGGGCGCCAAGGTCGCCTTCCTCGCCCGCCGCAAGGACCGCCTGGACAATGCAGTCGCCGAGGCGGGCAACGACGCGATCGCCATCGCTTGCGATGTCACCGACGAATCCTCCGTCTCGGGCGCCATCGAGCAGGCGGCGGCTGGCCTCGGCGGGATCGACGCGCTGCTGTACACCACGGGCATCGGGTTGCTCAGCAAGATCGAGAACCTCACCGTCGCCCAGTGGCGCAGTTGCTTCGACACCAACATCATCGGCGCCTCGCTGGTGACCTCGGCGGCGCTTGCGCACCTGCGCGAGTCGAAGGGCGTTGCGATCTACTTCTCCTCGGTGAGCGCCTCGCTCACCCCGACGTGGCCCGGGCTTGCCGCCTACACGGTGAGCAAGGCGGCTCTGGAGAAGATGGTCGAGGCGTGGAACGCCGAGCACGGCGACATCGGCTTCACCCGCCTCAACGTCGGCGACTGTGTCGGTGGCGAAGGCGATTCCCGCACCGAGTTCGCCAATGGCTTCGACCGCTCCCTCGTTGGCACGGCCTTCCCGATCTGGACCCAGCGCAAGCTCTTCGCGGGCACCATGATGGAGGTCCAAGAACTGATGACCGCCGTCGAGACCGTGATGACCCTTGGTGCCTCGGCGCACGTTCCGGTCCTTGCAGTGACACCCCGCACCCACGAGCAGCTCTTCGCCTAATCTGGGTTGCGCTGCTCGACGATCCGGTCGAAGCGCTGCCGCACACCGGCGATGCGCTCGGGGTGCGTGAATTGGCGACGGTGTACGGGCCGTTGCCGGCACGGGCGGTCACCGAGGCCACCGAACCCGTGATGAGGACGTGCGCCGGCTCCCCGGCCTCGATCAGCCCCGGTATGAACGCCCTGAGGATGTGGATCGTGGCCATCAGATCGGTGTCGAGGACGAGTTTCCAGTCCTCGATCGACTGCTCCCACGTCCTGCCCTCACGCACGAGGCCGGCGTTCGACACCACCAGCTGCACCGATCCTGACACGAAGGCGTTGTTCGCCAGCTTGCCGATCTCGACTGGCTGCGAGACGTCGGTGAGGACGGCCTCGCACGAGGCACCGGCGGCGCGCAGCGCAGCGGCAGCTTCGGTGAGGGCGTCGCAGTCGACATCGGCGAGGACGAGGTGCCTCCCGGCCGCCGCGCAGCGCTGGGCGATGGCAAGACCGATGCTGCTGGCCGCACCGGTGATGAGGGCGACCCTGCCCGCGGTCAGTTCCACGGGCTAGCGCCCTTTCCACACCGGCTTGCGCTTCTCAGCGAACGCCCGCGGTCCTTCCTTCGCGTCCTCGGACTGGAACACCGGCATGAAGACCGCGGCCGGCTCCGTCCAAGCCTTCTCGCCGGTCCACTCCAGCGCTTTGCGCGCGATCAGCTTGCTGGCCTGTACGGCGAGTGGACCGTTCTCGGCGATGCGGCCGGCCAGTCCGAGTGCCGCATCGACCGCCCGGCCGTCCTCGACGACCCGCGTGATGAGCCCGACCTCGGCTGCGCGGGTCGCGGGCATCGGATCGCCGGTGAGGATGAGCTCCATCGCCACCGCCAGCGGAATCCGCTGCGGGGTGATGACGGCGCCGCCACCGGCCGCCACCAGGCCGCGCTTCACCTCGGGGATCCCGAACTGCGCCGACTTCCCGGCGATCACGAGGTCGCAGGCGAGGACGAGCTCGAAACCCGCGGCCAACGCGTAGCCCTCGACTGCGGCAATGAGCGGTTTCTTCGGCGGGGTCTGGCTGATGCCGCAGAGGCCCCGTCCTTCGAACATCGGATGCTCCCCGGTCATGAAGGCCTTGAGGTCCATGCCGGCGGAGAAGTTGCCGCCAGCCCCGGTGATGACGCCGACCTGCAAGTCGTCGCTGGCGTCGAGTTCGTCGACTGCGTCACGGATGACCTCCGCGACCGCCCTGTTGAGTGCGTTGCGCGCCTCGGGGCGGTTGATGGTGATCAGCTGGACGTTGCCCCGCCGCTCAACAAATGCCTCATCGGCCATTGTCCTTCGCTCCCTCATAGACCCATCTGCCGCCACCGTAGCGAACGGGATCTGCCGCGACGAAA
Source organism: Jatrophihabitans sp. (assembly GCA_036502295.1). Lineage (GTDB taxonomy): Bacteria > Actinomycetota > Actinomycetes > Mycobacteriales > Jatrophihabitantaceae > DASXYU01. Next base: position 43,115 of record DASXYU010000063.1, read on the forward strand.
CTCTGGTCACGGGCGGCTTGATTGACTAACGTCTGGACGTCCGTCCTGAATAGCACTTACTAGGTGCCACAGAAAAGAAGGAAGTAAGGCATGGGAGCGTTTGACGCGTTCGGCTACAAGGGCAAGAGGGTTCTGGTCGTCGGTGGCGCCACCGGCATGGGTGCGGCTGCTGCCGAACTCGTCCTCGAAGCCGGCGCTGAGGTCATCGTTGCCGACCGCGCCCCGGTCACCCTCGAAGGAGTGAAGAGCCTGCAGCTCGACCTCTCCGACAAGGCCTCCATCGAGGCGGCGGCGAAGGAGATCGGCGGCCCGATCGATGCCCTCTTCTCCTGCGCCGGTGTCGCCGACGGCACCCCGGGACTCGAGAAGATCAACTGGGTCGGCCACCGCTACCTCGTCGAGTTGCTGCTCAACGCGGACGGCTTCACCAAGGGCTCGGCGATCTGTTTCATCGCCTCCTCGGCGGGCATGGGCTGGGCGCCGAACCTCCCCGTCCTCAAGGAGTGGCTGGCGATCACCGACTTCGACGAGGCGGCGCAGTGGGCGGTCGACAACAACCGCGCCACCTACATGTGGACCAAGCGCGCGATCTGCGCCTTCGTCGCCTCCGAGGCCTTCGAGTTCCTGAAGAAGGGCATCCGGATCAATGCGATCCTCCCCGGCCCGACCGACACCCCGCTGGCCCGCGCCAACGCCGACCAGTGGCTCGGCTTCGGCAAGGACTACCGCGACCAGACCGGCATCACGGCAGCCACCGCGCTGGAGCAGGCGTACCCGCTGGTCTTCCTCTGCAGCCCGGCCGCCTCGGCGATCACCGGCATCACGCTGATCACCGACGACGGCTATGCCAGCTCGGCGACCACCGGCTCGTTCCCCGCCGCCGCACCGGTGATCCAGTACCTGCTATCTGGCGCGTGATCTCTTAGCCCCGCGAGAAGGCCCGGCTCGTCCCTTCAGCGGGACGGCCGGGCTTTCCTGTTGAGTGGTCACCTATGTGCTCGAGTGGTCACTTTTCAGTGACCACTCGACGGCACAGGTGACCACTCGGCGTCAGAGCTAGAACGTGACGAGGACCTTGCCGATGGCGCGGCCGTCCTCGACGTGCTTCATGGCGGCGGCGACGTCCTCGAAGGCGAAGCTCGCGCCGATCTGCGGAACGGCCTTGCCCGCGGCCAGCAGCTGCATCAGCTGTGCGTCACCTTCGGCCATCTCCGCTGGCGCCCGGGTCAGGTAGTCGATGAACTGGAATCCGGTGACCGCGACTCCCTTGAGCAGGACGAGGTTCAGCGGAATCCGCGGAATCTCACCGCCGGCGTAACCGAGGGTGACGAAGCGTCCTCGCCACCGTAGCGAGCGCAGCGCCGGTTCCGAGAGGGCGCCGCCGACCGGGTCGATCACGACGTCGGCACCGCCGGGCAGTGCGACCTTCAGCTGCTGGCGCAGGTCGCCGTCCTTGTAGTTGAGCAGTGCCGCCGCGCCGACCGACCTGGCGGCCTCAAGCTTTTCGGCGGACGAGGCGACGGCGGTGACGCGGGCACCGAGGACAGCACCGAGCTGCACCGCGGCCAGGCCCACTCCCCCGCCTGCCCCCAGCACGACGAGCTCCTCCCCCGGCTGGATCCGGGCAAAACCGCGCAGCGCGTGGAACGCCGTGCGATGCGCGACGCCGAAGGCCGCCGCCTTCTGCAGGTCCACACCCTCAGGCAGTTTCGTCACGGTGCTCGCCTCCGCGACGATCTCCTCGGCGAAGGCGCCGATGAAGACCGCACCGAGCACCTGATCACCCACGGCGACGGAGGTGACGCCCTCGCCCACCTCGCCTACCTCGACCACTGTGCCCGAATACTCACTGCCAGGGATGAACGGCAGCGGCGCCGGCATCTGATACTTGCCGGCGGTGATGAGGACGTCGGAGAAGTTCACCGCCGCAGCCGCGATCCGTACCCGCACCGTCCTCGGCTGTATCGGCGGCGCGGGGTAGCCGTCCTCTACTCGAACGACCTCGGAGGTGCCGTACTCACGGACGACCGCCGCGCGCATCAGAGCCCTCCCATCAAACCGAAGGACCCCTGTAGTCGGTGGTCTCGGCGAGTTGGGCGGCCCCCTGCAAGAGGCTGAGGACGAGCGGCCCGAATGCCTGCAGCTTGGGGTCCTCCCCGGCGCGCTGGTAACCGACTTCGAGGACGAGGGCGAGCTTCCACTTGGCGAGGATGTTGTAGTAGTCGATGTCGTCGACCTGACGGCCGGAGATCTGCACGTAGTGGTCGAGCAGTTGATCCCGGGTGGGCATGTGGTTCATGTCGACGTAGCTGTTCACCTGGGGTGTGTCGTCGGTGGGCCAGGCGTGCAGCGTCCAGCCGAGGTCGAGCTTCGGGTCGCCGACCGTCCCCATCTCCCAATCGATCAACGCGGCGAGCCTCGCCGGGGCGCCGTGGGCGAACATGACGTTGGCGAATTGGTAGTCGCCGTGCATGAGGCCGGGGATGAAGTCGAGGGGGCGATGCGCCCGCAGCCACCGCGCTGCGACGTCGCTGCCCGGCAGCTCACGTCCCTTGCTCTTCTCGTAGAAGGCGGTCCAGCGCTGCACCTGACGTTCGTGAAAGCCCTCGGGACGGCCGAGGTCAGCCAGGCCCTTCGCCTGCCAGTCGACCTTGGAGAGCAGTGCGATGCCGGCGACGAGCTCGTAGGCGAGGCCCTTACGCGCCTCGAGGTCGCTGCTGAAGGGCTCTGGCCAGACGCCGTCACAACTCATCGGTGACCAGCCGTCGACGAAGCCCATCAGATAGAACGTGCGGCCGAGGACGGCCGGGTCGGTACAGACGCCGATCGCCTGGGTGTGCGGCACATCGGTGTCGTCCAGTGCCTGGGTGATGCGCCACTCACGCAGGATGCCGCCGTCCCGCTCGGCCGGGGCATTCGGCGGCGGGATGCGCAGCGCCGCGTGCAGGTTACCGCGCTTCAGTTCGTAGATCTCGTTCTGGCTGCCGCCGGAGATGTAACGGTGTTCGAGCGGTTCGCCGACCCCGAGACCTCTCTCATCGAGCCATGCGACGAGGTTGTCGACGTTGCTGATCTGCGGCACTACGCCTCCGGAAAGTTATCGGGCATCCAGTACGGCTCGCGCTTCTCCATAAAGGCCGACATGCCCTCATGCGTCTCGGGGCTGGAGTCGAGCGCACCGAACATCGTGAAGTAGTCGATCGCGCCGTAGCGCTCGTTGAGCATCCGCTTGACGTGGTTGCGGGCCTCCGGCGCGGCGGTGAGCACCTCACGGGTGGCGCGTAGGGCTTCCTTGCGCAGGTCGTCGTGCGCGCAGACCCGCGAGATGAGGCCGATGGAGAGCGCGTCAGGGGCGGTGAGCTTGCGCGAGGTGTAGATCAGATCCTTCGCCCAGGTCAGTCCGACTGTTGGCGGGAGGACGGCTGCATAGGTGGAGTCCGGAATGCCGCGCAGCAGCTCCGGCACGCGGAAGGTAGCGCGCTCGCTCACCACGGCGACGTCGCTCATCAGCGCCACGAGCAGCCCCCCGCCTTGGCAGATTCCGTTCACGGCGCTGACGATCGGCTTGCGACTCTCCCGGACCGCGGTGAAGGGGAGGATGTCGTAGCCGAGCTGGCTGACGTCCTGTTCCTCATCGCCGGTGCGGCCGCCGAGATCGCCGCCGGGGGCGAAGACATCGCCTGTGCCGGTGATGATCATCGCGTGCAGCTCCGGGTCGGTGTTGAGCTTTCGCACCGCGAGCTTGATGCCGTAGTACATCGCCGGCGTGAAGGCGTTGCGGGCCGCTGGGCGGTCAATGACCAACCACGCCAGCGGCCCTTCGCGCTCGAGCCGGAGGTTGTTCGTACCGAGCTCGTTGATCGCCATGCGCTACGCGGCCTCTACCTACGCCGGCAGGGCGATCGACTTGCTCTCGAGGAACTCCTCGAGACCCGCCACACCCATCTCACGGCCGAAACCCGACTGCTTGTAGCCGCCGAACGGCACGTCCGGCGAGAACCAGACACCGCCGTTGACCCCGATGGTGCCGGTGCGGATCCGGCGCGCGACCGAGAGCGCGCGCTCGACGTCGGCACTGTCGACCGCGCCGGAGAGTCCGAAGTCGGAGTTGTTCGCCACGCGTACGGCATCGTCGTCGCCGTCGTGCGGAATGATCACCAGTACGGGTCCGAAGAGCTCCTCCTGTGCGATCTCGGAGTTCTCATCAGCGATGAGGACGGTGGGCTCGTAGTAGTAGCCCCTGTCGAACTGCTCCGGGACCTTGCCGCCCGTGACGAGCGTGGCACCGGCAGCTACGGCGCGGTCGACGTATCCGGCCACCTTGTCCTGCTGAGCCTTGGTGATGAGCGGCCCCATGTAGGTGGCGGGGTCGGTCGGATCGCCGTACTTGATGTTGGCGATAGCACCCTTGGCGACCGCGGCCGCCTCCTGCACGCGCTCACGCGGCACGACGAGACGCGAGGTGATGGCGCAGCCCTGGCCGGCGTGCGACGTGGCACCCATGACAGCGATGAAGGTCGACATCTGCACGTTGCCGTCCTCAAGGACGACGAAGGCCGACTTGCCGCCGAGTTCCAGGAAGACCCGCTTCACGGTGTCCGAGGCGGCGGCCATGATCTTCTTGCCGACCGGGGTGGAGCCGGTGAAGCTCACCGCGTCGATGCCCCTGTTGGTGGTGAGTTCGGCAGAGACCTCGTTCGAGGAACTCGTAATGACGTTGAGGACGCCCGGCGGGAAGCCGGCCTCGGCGGCGATCTTGCCTAGCGCGAGCGCAACCCACGGAGTCTGCGGCGCGCCCTTGAGGATCACCGTGCAGCCGGCCGCGAGGGCCGGGACGATCTTGGCCATGGCGAGCTGGACGGGGTAGTTGTATGCCGTGATCGCGGCGACGACGCCGACCGGCTCCTTCTCGACCCAGCGCTTGCTCTTGCGGCCCATGAACTCGACCTCGCCGAGTTCCTCGGTGAACGCGAACTTCTCAAGCAGATCGATGAAAAACGGGATCGAGCTGACCGGCGTCTCGAGCTGGGCCATCTTGGTGATCTGCACCGGGGCACCGACCTCGGCCACCACGACCGCGCGGAGGTTCTCGAGGTTGTCGAGCAGGCCCTTGTGGAAGTTGCGCAGAGTCTGCAGGCGCAGTTCCTTGTTGGTGGACCAGTCGGTGGTGTCGAAGGCACGACGAGCCGCGTCGATGGCGGCCTGCACGTCGTTGACGCTCGCGTCAGCGGCGACGCCGATCTTCTCTTCCGTGGCGGGGTTGAAGGTGTCGTAGGTCTTGCCGCCTTCGGCGGGTACCAGCTTGCCGTCAATGAGCAGGTTTTCCTCGTGCCAGATGGTCACCGTTGTTGCTCCTAGAACTCGCGACCCAACAGACCGGGTCATCGGTGGAGATTGTGATTGCTATTTCGTAAGCGGGATCACATTATCCGAGAACCCGACCTCCGTTAAGAGCGGCCTCACCACCGGCTGGAGCTACCACCGGCTGAGCTCTCAGCTGCCGCCGAGGATCTCCGCTGTGTGCTCGTGTAGCCGAGGCGGCAGGGTCGTCCTCGGGCGCCGGCCGTCGAAGCGGAGCGGGCTACCGACGACGCGGATCGGGCCGTCCTCGGTGTCGAGGGAGACGAGCAGATCGCGCTGCGCGACGAAATCGGAGTCGAGGGCCTCGTCGAGGGTCTGCACCGGCCCCACAGGCAGGCCGAGAGGACGGAGCCGGGCGACCCACTCCGCCGAGGTGGCCGTCCGCAGCACGGGGATGAGGAGGTCGAGCAGTGCCTCGCGGTTGTCATGGCGCAGCTGCAGGGTGGTGAAACGTGGATCAGTGACCCACGCCTCGTGGCCGATCTCGACGCAGAGTGCCCGCCACATCTCGTCGTGGGTGACGAAGAGGGCGAAGTAGCCGTCGGCGGATTCGACGAGCTGGGCCGGCACGTAGAAGACGTGTGAGCCCATCGGCAGCCGCTGCGACGACCCGCCGCCGTTGAGGTAGCTCGCCGCCTTGTAGTTCAGCTGAGCCAGCATCGTGTCGAAGAGCGAGACGTCGACCTGCCCGCCGACGCCGCTGCGCTCCGCCTCGTAGACCTTCGCCAGCAACGCGAGGGCGGCCATGATCCCCGAGGAGTTGTCGACGGCGGAGTAGCCGGCGAGCGTCGCCGGACCGTCGGGTTCGCCGGTGAGCATCGCGACGCCGGACATCGCCTGCACGATGTAGTCGAAGCTCGGCCAGTCAGCGCCATCACCGTCCATGCCGTAGCCGGTGAGGGCGACGGCCACGATCTTCGGGTTGTGCCGGCGCAGCGACACGTAGTCCAGCCCGTACTTGCGAATCGCGCTCGGGCGCAGGTTGACGATGAGCGCGTGCGCCGTCCTCGCCAATTCGGCGAGCTGGGCCTGCCCCTCGGCCGTGGCGAGTTCGAGGCGCACCGACCGCTTGCCGCGGTTGATGCTGGCGAAGTAAGAGTTGTGCCCGCCGACGACCGGTGAGGCGACCTGGCGTGACATGTCACCCTCGTCGGTTTCGAGCTTGATGACGTCGGCGCCGAGGTCGGCGAGCAGCATCGCGGCGAACGGTGCGGCGAGAATATGCCCCACTTCGAGGATCCGGATACCGCTCAGCGGGCCGCTGGTGCGGGGTCCGCTCACCCGTTCTTCGTCCTGGTTCATGCGTCGGAGGCTACCTAGACTGGAGTCATGACGACCCGGCACAACCATTGGATCAACGGTAAGGACGAGGCTCCTGCGGGCGGTGCGTACCTGTCGACGCTCATCCCGGCCACCCGGCAGTCCGGCGACGAGATCGCCCGCGGAAATGCCGAGGACGTGGAACGCGCGGTGGACGCCGCCGCGCAGGCATGGCGCGGCTGGGCGCGGCGCACGTCGGCCGAGCGTGGCGACGTCCTGCACGCGGTCGCGAACGCGATCGCTGCGCATTACGACGAGTTCGTCGAGTTGGAGCGCGCCGCCACCGGCAAGACCGATGCGCAGCTGAAGTTCGAGATCGACACCTCGATCGCCTACTTCCGCTATTACGCGGGGGTTGTGCGCACCTTCGGCGGGCGGACGATCGACGCCGGTGGCTCGACGCACACCTACACGCGGCTGGAGCCCTACGGGGTGGTGGCGATCATCACGCCGTGGAACCTGCCGCTGAACCAGTCGGCCCGCGCGGTGGCGCCGGCGCTGGCGGTGGGCAACGCGGTGATCCTCAAGCCGTCGGAGTTCACCTCGATCACCTCCGTCCTGTTGGGGCGGCTGGCGTCCGAGGCGGGTCTGCCCGACGGCGTCCTCTCGGTCGTCACCGGCACCGGTCCGGAGGTGGGCGCACCGCTGGTGGAGCACCCGGCCGTGCGGCGCATCGCCTTCACCGGCTCGGTGGCCACCGGCAAGCACCTCGCCACAGTGGCGGCGAACCGGCTCGTCCCGGCGACACTGGAGCTGGGCGGTAAGTCGCCGGTGATCGTCTTCGCCGACGCCGACATGGACCGCGCGGTCGCGGCAGCGGTGACCGGTATCCAGGCCAACTCGGGGCAGATCTGCTCGGCGACCACCCGGCTGCTCGTCGAGGCGTCGGTGCACGACGAGGTCGTGGCACGCGTGGTGGAGCGGGTGCGTGCCCTGCAGCCCGGACCGGACTTCGGACCGATCATCACTCAGGCGCAGTACGAGAAGGTGCTCGACTATTTCGACTGGGCCAGCGGCGAGGGCATCACCCCGGCGATCGGTGGCGCGGCCTATGCCGACGGGCCGGGAGCGGCGGGACTCTTCGTGCAGCCGACCGTGTACGCCGGTGTCGCGCCGGACGGCAAGCTGGCCCAGGAGGAGATCTTCGGCCCCGTCCTCGTCACGATCCCGTTCACCGATGAGGACGACGCGGTGCGGATCGCCAACAACACCGAGTACGGATTGGTCGGCTCGGTGTGGACGCGCGACGTTGCGCGGGGCATTCGGATCGCCGAGCAGGTCGACGCCGGACAGATCGGCGTGAACGGCGGCGCATTGACTGTGGAGACGCCGTTCGGCGGCTACAAGAACTCCGGCTACGGACGCGAGAAGGGCGTCGAGGCGATGCATGACTACGCCCAGGTGAAGTCGGTAAGCATCTCCCTCACCTGACCGCTCGCGCGTCCGTAACGCTCATTTTTCGCGAGCGAAATGAGCGTTACGGACGCGCCACCGGATGGCTAGCGGTCGGCCGCAGTGATCCGGTAGTAGACGTGCTGGCTCAGCGGGCTGTCGTCCGGAAGCCGCGGATGCGGCGCCGTGGTGACATGCCGCAGTCCGAGACGCAGCATCACTGCAATCGAGGGGCGATTGGCCACCGCCGTATGCGACCAGATCTCGGCAACGTCCAGTCGCTCGAATGCCACGTCGAGCGCGGCGCGGGCAGCCTCCGTCGCGAAGCCCTGATGCCATGCCGGCTGCGCCAGACGCCAGCCCACCTCGTAGAAGCCCTCCCCTGGACCGTTCTCCGGCATCGGATTCAGGCCGGTGAAGCCGAGGAACTCGCCGGTGTCGAGGCGCTCCAGCGCCCAGAGGCCAACGCCGTTGCGCTCCCACTTCTCCTCGTAGGAGTCGATGTCGGCGTCGCTCACCTCACGGCTGAGCGTCGATGGGAAGTAGCGCCGTGCCTCTGGGTCGGCGTTCAACGCGGCGAAGGGTTCCCGGTCGCTATCTCGCCAGCGGCGCATCAGCAACCGATCGGTGCGAATCTCCACCAACCCACGGTAGAGCTATGCAATCGAGCCGCGTTTAGTGGAGTCTTTACAAATGAGCATGCGATCAGCCCAAACGATGACGTCGCTCAGGCAGCAATTGGCTGAGGCGCGGCAGTACGTGTCGCGCTACGTCTCGCACTATGACCGGCTGCAGGTCATCCGCGACGGAATCGAACCAGGCACCACGCTCGCGCTGGAGATCGGCCCGCTCGACCGCCCCGTCCTCACCAGGTATTGAGGAAGGGCGGCGTCTAGGACAGCCTGGACGGTGGTGCGGCAGGCGGCGGAGGCGCCGGTGCCGTTATCCATGCGCGCCGACAGCTGCGCGCCGTCGTAGAGCTGTTGCAGTTGACGGGCGAGCAGGTCGGCATCGGGCGCCTTCGCCTCGGTGGCGAACTCTCGGAAGAGATCGAGCAGCCAGCCGCGGTACTGATCGGCGACGTCGTAGGCGACGCTGCCAGGCTGGGACTCCGCGGTGGCGTTGGCGAAAGCGCAGCCACGAAAGTCCGGTTGCGCGAAGATCTGCTGTTGCGCCGTGAAGACCGCCAGGATCTTCTCGCGCGGGTCGGTGACCCCTTCGAGGACGGCGGCCACGCGGGCCCTGAGGCGGTCGTGCCGCTGATCGAGGTAGGCGCGGACGAGTTCGTCCTTGCTGCCGTAGGTGTTGTAGAGCGAGGCCTTCGCGACTCCGGCCTTCTCGATGATCCGGTCGATACCGACTGTGTGGATGCCTTCGGCGTAGAAGAGTTCTGAGGCCGCGGCGAGCAGGCGCTCGCGTGCGGTGCCGCCGGCTTCTGCAGGCCCCTTCTCTGCGGGGCGCGTTGCTGTCTTCGCCATGCGCTTGACAATACCAGACAGGTCTGTCTAGTGTGCGGTCACGAGCAGACAGACCTGTCTGTACGAATC
>DASXYU010000064.1:0-5473 GCA_036502295.1 Jatrophihabitans sp.
CTCTGACGACATGAGCTCCGCAAACTCAGTCTTGAACCCAGCGAGACCGCGCGGCGCTCCTTCAACCTCGTCGCCGTCGCCGCTGGTTTTGATGAGACCGACGATGTCGTTGATCCCCGGAAGCTGCAGCCCTAGTGAAGACTTTGCCGCCAACGTGATTGCCTTGGACCAGTCGACTCGACCGGCGAGCTTCTTCAGAAGTCGCAACGCCGTCTGGGCTTTGCCCTCGGCCTCCTCACCTTCCGCAGTCCGTTCGGCGAGCTCGGCAGCCAGGGCATCCAGAACCTCGCCGATCAAGCTCTCCTTCGCGCCCACCGCTGGGTCGTAGCGCCACGGATCGGTGCGGACAGTCAGAATCTTGGAGGTGTCGGGGTCGCTTCGCTGATCGAGATCGGACTTGATCAGTTCAAGCACGGTGGTCTTGCCACTACCCCACGGACCTGACAGGCCGATAGCAAGTGGATCCAACCGGTCATCAAGGACGGCGTCTGAGATTGTCTCCGCTATCGCTTGTGCAGCTAGGAAGTCGATCTTAGAAGGTTCATCTGACCAGAGCCGCCCGCGAAGATCCTGCACGTTGGCCATATGGCGCGTAGCCCCCTCACAGTCTTCTTACAGCCGAGGCTAGGCGGTCAGGAGACGAACCTCGTGATGGAACGCCGGAAACGCGTGACTGGAAACACTCGTTCTTCCACCTGCGGAGTGCCGTGACGCGACAAGTCGATCTGTACCAGCCTCGCGAGTCGATGGCACGGCTGAGTGAGCTGGCGGCGCTCTCCTGCGGAATCCCTGCGGAATCGATCCTGGAGAACCGGCTCGAAAACCAACAGAGCCCCCGGAATCCGGGGGCTCTGTTGCATCTAAGGTCTAAACGTCGTAGTAGAGCTCGAACTCATGCGGGTGCGGCCGCAGGCGGATCGGATCGACCTCGTTGGTGCGCTTGTAGTCGATCCACGCGCCGATGACGTCGTCGGTGAAGACGTTGCCGGCCTGCAGGTACTCGTTGTCCTTCTCAAGGGCGTCGAGCACCTCGGAGAGCGAGCCCGGAACCTGCGGGATCGCGGCAGCCTCGTACGGCGGCAGCTCGTAGAGGTCCTTGTCGATCGGAGCCGGCGGCTCGATCTTGTTCTGGATTCCGTCGAGGCCGGCCATCAGCATCGCCGAGAAGGCGAGGTACGGGTTCGCCGACGGGTCCGGCACGCGGAACTCGAGGCGCTTGGCCTTCGGGTTCGTGCCCGTGATCGGGATGCGGATACAGGCCGAGCGGTTACCCGAGCTGTAGACCAGGTTGACCGGTGCCTCGTAGCCCGGCACCAGACGGTGGTAGCTGTTCACGGTCGGGTTGGTGAAGGCGAGCAGCGACGGGGCGTGCTTCAGCAGGCCACCGATGTAGTAGCGCGCGATGTCCGACAGGCCGGCGTAGCCGAGCTCGTCGTAGAACAACGGCGCGCCGTCCTTCCACAGCGACTGGTGGCAGTGCATGCCCGAACCGTTGTCACCGAAGAGCGGCTTCGGCATGAAGGTCACCGACTTGCCGTTGGACCACGCGACGTTCTTGATGAGGTACTTGAACATCAGCACCTGGTCGGCCGCGGTCTGCAGGGTCGCGAACTTGTAGTTGATCTCGGCCTGACCGCCGGTGCCGACCTCGTGGTGGGCCCGCTCAAGCTCGAGGCCCGCGTTCATCAGCGCGGTGCTCATCTGATCGCGCAGGTCGGCCTGGTGGTCGTACGGCGAGACCGGGAAGTAGCCGCCCTTGATGCGGGTCTTATAGCCGAGGTTGCCGCCCTCTTCGATGCGGCCGGTGTTCCAGTGGCCCTCTTCGGAGTCGACGAAGTAGGACGCGGTGTTCATCTTCGACTCGTAGCGAACCTCGTCGAAGATGTAGAACTCGGCCTCGGGGCCGAAGTAGGCGGTGTCTGCGATACCGGTCGTCTTGAGGTACGCCTCGGCCTTAGCGGCCACCTGGCGAGGGTCGCGGCCGTATGCCTCACCGGTGCGCGGCTCGACGATCGAGTGTGCGATGTTGAGGGTCTTGGCCTTGCGGAACGGGTCGAGGTAGGCCGTCGTGGGGTCCGGGATCAGCTTCAGGTCCGACTTGTCGATCGACGCAAAGCCGCGGATCGAGGAGCCGTCGAACATCTGCCCTTCGGTGAAGGCGTCCTCCTTGAAGTTCGACGCCGGCAGATTGAAGTGCTGCTGGACGCCGGGAAGGTCGGTGAAGCGGACGTCGATGAACTCGACGCCTTCATCGGCGATGTACTGCAGTACCTCTTCAGGGCTGGTGAACATCCATCCTCCGTTTTGGGGCGCCAAATGGGCCGATTGATTCGCAAGCGACCCTACGCGCGGCGTATTTACCTGAGCGTGTCCCGTTTATTGCCGAGATGTTTCAGCAACCACGCGCAGCTGTGAGTTTCTGAGGAAGGACGGGCAAATCAGCCATTCACGACGGCGGTGTCCGTGAAGCGGTCCTGCAGACCGCGGCCGTCGCGATCCCAGACCAGCGCCGGCACGAGGATGAACAACAGTGCGGTGCGCACCACCGCCCGCCACGGGTTCACGGCATCGCTGTCCAGCCCGCGATCGACCCGGATGATCCGCAGACCGAAGAGATACATCCCCACGGTGCGCCCGAGTAGGAGCATGCCGAGGACGTAGTCGATCGCCCAGGGCAGCAGGCTCCAGAGCCGCGGCAGTTGGCTCGCGGCGTCCGAACCGAAGGAGTGCGTGAACAGTCCGGCGATGACGGAGGAGGCGATGCCGTCGACGAGGAAGGCGCCGAGACGCCGCCCACCCTGGGCCAGCGAACCGGGACCGTGTTCGGGCAGGCCGAGCGTCTCGCCGCGGTAGGCCTGGGGTTGCGTACTCACCTATCGGGGGATCAGCCGCTGCGCCGACGTCAGCCGCGAGTGCGTCGCGTGGCGCGCTGCATGTTGCGCATCTTCGCGCCCTGCGGCAGCGGTCCCTGCGGCAATGGCATCCGTCCTCCGCCGGCAAGGGCGGTCAGGCGCGTCTCAAGGGCCGACACCTCGCCCTTGCTGAGGTTCGACGGCAGCGTCAGCAGCTTGCGGTTGAGCTTCGCCAGCGGGATCTCGTCCTCGCCGTTGCCGACGGTGAAGTCATAGATGGGGGTGTCGCCGGCGATCCGGCTGAGGTTCCGCTTCTCCGAGGCGATGAGACCGCGGACCCGGACGGGGGATCCTTCGCCGACGAGGACGATGCCCGGACGACCGACCAGCCGGTGCACCGCGTCGAGCTGCGCGTTGCCGGCCACCGCCTGGGTGAGGCGCCAATCGCCGCGCAGGCGCTGCGAGAGCATCCAGCCAGCCGCGCCCGGCTGCCCTTCCGCCTGACCGAACATCGACTTCTGTGCCCGGCGGCTGAAGATCAGCATCGCCGCGATGACACCAGCCGCAACCGCGACCGGGATCCCGATGAGCGGCTTGCCGGAGACGAGCCAGACAACGACGAAGACCACACCTGCGGCGCCGATTCCGGCACCGGCCATGTACGGGACGAGCTTCTTGTCCGTCTTGCGGGTGAGAACGAACGCCTGCTTGAGGTTCGACCAGGTCTCGCGCCGCTTGCCGCGCTTTGCCGCGCGGGTCGCCTTCTTCTCGTCCTTGCTAGCCATGCTTCAAGGATATGGCCTGCTGAAACAGCCGCCCCGCCCGGTAGGAGGAGCGCACCAGCGGCCCGCTCAGCACGCCGGCGAAGCCCATCGCCTCAGCCTCGGCGGTGAGTTCGACGAACTCATCCGGATGCACCCAACGGCTCACCGGGTGGTGCTTGGCCGACGGGCGCAGGTACTGGGTGATCGTCACCAGGTCGCAGCCCGCGTCGCGCAGGCCGCGCAGTGCCTCGCGCACCTCGTCGCGCTCCTCACCCATGCCGAGGATGAGGTTGCTCTTGGTGACGAGCCCCGCCTCGTGGGCCGCGCGGATCACATCGAGCGAGCGCTCGTAGCGGAAACCGGGACGGATCTGCTTGAAGATCCGCGGCACGGTTTCGACGTTGTGCGCGAACACTTCAGGCGCCGCCTCGAAGACCTGAGCGAGTAACTCCGGCACGGCATTGAAGTCGGGGGCGAGCAGTTCGACACCGGTGCCCGGGTTGAGTTCGTGGATCTGGCGCACGGTCTCGGCGTAGAGCCAGGCGCCGCCGTCCTGCAGGTCGTCGCGGGCGACGCCGGTGATGGTGGCGTAGCGCAGTTGCATCGTCCGGACGCTCTCGGCGACGCGACGCGGCTCGTCGATGTCGAGCGGCAGGGGTTTGCCGGTGGCGATCTGGCAGAAGTCACAGCGCCGGGTGCACTGGTCGCCGCCGATGAGGAAGGTCGCCTCGCGATCCTCCCAGCATTCGTAGATGTTCGGGCAGCCCGCCTCCTGGCAGACGGTGTGCAGCCCTTCGCGGCGCACCAGACCCTGCAGTTGGGTGAACTCGGGTCCGGTCTTCAGCGTCGTCTTGATCCAGGACGGCTTGCGCTCGATCGGCACCTCAGTGTTGCGCGCCTCGACACGCAGCAGCCGCCGCCCGTTCGGGTCTGTCGCGGTCATGCCGAGACCGCCTCGTTCTTGCGGGCCCGCGCCGGGATGTCCTCGAGCAGCGTCAGGTGCCGCTCGACCACCGGAAGCACTTCGTCCACCGTGACGTCGCGGCCGAGCTCGCGGCTCAGCGAGGTGACGCCCGCGTCCTGGATTCCGCAGGCGACGATGTTGTCCGCCCAGCTGAGGTCGCAGTCGCAGTTGAGTGCGAAGCCGTGCATGGCGACGTGCCGCGTCACCCGAATGCCGATCGCGGCGATCTTGCGTTCGCCCCGCGAATCACTGACCCACACCCCGGTGCGTCCTTCGATCCGCCCGGTCGAGAGGCCGAAGTCGGCGCAGGCCGCGATGAGGACGTCCTCGACCCGGCGCACGTAGGCGACGACGTCGATGGGCCGCGGCAGCGTGACGATCGGGTAACCCACGAGCTGCCCCGGACCGTGCCAGGTGATCTTGCCGCCGCGGTCGACGTCGAGGACCGGCGTTCCGTCGAAGGGGCGCTCGAAGTCCTCGGTGCGCTTGCCCGCGGTGAAGACGGGCGGGTGCTCCAGCAGCAGGACGGTGTCGGGTTGCGTGCCGGCGACGACCGCCTCATGTATCTCGCGCTGCCGGTCCCAGGCTTCTTGGTACGGGACGAGGCCAGCGCGAATGATCAGCACGCTCCAACCGTACTCGCCGCTGGTCATAGCAGGCGCGTCTCCAGCGCCGTCTCGATCGCGGTGCCGTCGGGTGCACGTTCGACGAAGTAGGCGCTCTTGCCCTCCACCTCGGTGACCGCCTCGACGAACTCCGTGCCGCGATAGAGCACACCGACGCCGTCGTCCGTGGCGTAGCCGTTCGGTAGTGCGCCGTCGGCGATGAGTTGCTGAAAGAGAGGACGGCGCTGCTTCTCGCTGTCGTAGTGCACGCCGTTGGAGAACGGGACC
>DASXYU010000065.1:0-5432 GCA_036502295.1 Jatrophihabitans sp.
ATCGCCGTTCTGGTGTGGCTTCACCTCGTGTCGCGACTCGTCCTCTTCGGTGCCGCATGGACAGCAGTACTCGCGGAGGAGAACGACGAATCACTCGAATCAGAACGACAAAAGTAGCCATAACGCGTGTCGAATTCACGCAAGTCGAGAATGGTTCGAACGTACTAATTACCGGCTGAGGGACCCTCCTTATGCTTGTCCCCGTGACTCCTTCGCAGACCGCCCGGTCGGTTTAACGACTATGCCGGAAATAGGAGGAAATGCACCTGCGGAGGGGTCCGAGGGAGCCGCGCAGACTCGTAAACAAGGGCGCAGCGAGTCGGTCGAGATAGCCGCGCGCGACGTCGTACGTCAGCGCCAGTGGCGCCTCATGGCGCAGCTGAACCATGAGCTCGCCGATGCTGTGGGCACCGGATTCCAGAACTTCGCGCAGACCGCCGTCGAGATCCTCCACGGCGAGGTCGGCGGCGGCGTCGTCGTCGTCCTGCTCGACCTACCGGGCGAAGACTCCCCGGTCGTCGCCTTCGCTCATCAGAACGCCGCCCGCCGTGCGAAGTTCGCCGCGCTCCTCGGCAGCATGGGCGCGGATCTGATCACCGATTGGGTGAACGACTTCGGACGCGACTCGATACGGGTACGTGGCCGTCTCACGGACGCCGAGGCCGAGGGCACCAGCTACGGGCAGTTGTTGCGAGGCCACGCGGACGAGGTCGGTATCGATTCGGCCGTCTACGTACCGCTGCGCCATCCGGACGGCCGAGTGCGCGGCCTGCTGACATGTACCAGAGAATCCGGCCTGCCAGACTTCGCTCCCGCCGACCTCGACGTCATCGTCAACGCGACGAACACGACCAGCCTGCTGGTCGATGTGGCGATCAGTCGTGCAGCCGAGCGCGCGGTCAACCGCTACTGGTCCACCGCCTTCGAAGACGCGCCCATCGGCAAGATCGTCCTCGACGCCGACCGGCGCTATGTCAGGATGAATCCCAAGGCGAGCGAGATCCTCGGCGTCACGAGCTGGTCGATGCTCGGGCGGCAGTGGCCGGCGATCTCCGACGATGAGGATCTCGATGAGGACCTCTCCGACCTCGAGCAGGCGAGCCTCGGCCTGCCGGTTCCGTACCGGATCAGACAGATCCATCCGCCGGATCGGGCCGCGACGTGTTGGATCCAACGCTCGATCTCGGCGGCGTTCGACCAGCGGGGCGAGGTCGAGCTCTTCCACGTGCAATTCGCGGACGTCACGCGACTGCACGAGGTGGAGGCGCACGCCAAGGAGCTCGCCGAGCAGCGGCGCGTCCTGCTCACCGAACTCATCTCCGCCGAACAGGCTGAACGAACCCGCATCGGCCACGACGTGCACGACGATTCGATCCAGCTGTTGGCTGCGGCACAACTGCGGATGCAGCTGCTGAACAACCAGCTCGGCAAGGGCGACCCGGCAAGCAGGGCTGCCGAGGTGGTGAGCGAGCTGCTCACCACCGCACAGCGTCGCCTGCGACAGCTCCTCTTCGATCTCGAGCCGCCGTCGACCGCGAACCGGCCGTTGCACGAGGCGCTGCAGCAGATCGCTGAGGCTTTCTTCGAGGACAGCGGCACCACGGTGAGCGTTGTCCCCGGTTGGCTCTCCGAGCCCCCGGAAGAGATCGCCGCGGTGTGTTATCGCGCGGTTCGGGAGTCGTTGAGAAACGCCAGGCAGCACGCCACTGCGGCCAGCGTCCTCATCGAGCTCGGCGAGGAGTCCACCGTCTGGCAGATCCGAGTGGTCGACGACGGCGTCGGAATTCCCGAGGTGCGGGAGTCTCGGCCGGATCACCTCGGGCTGCGCGGAATGCACAGCAGGATCGAGGCGGTCGGTGGCACGTGCGCGGTCAGTCGGCGCCCCGAGGGCGGCACCGAAGTGCGTCTGGTGGTTCCCAAACCAGCGTGACATCGCCGCAACCGGAGGATTACGGACGGCGATCTGCACCACCGGCCGCGCGCGAAGCGCGTCGGCGATCGAAGATCGCCAGCGGCTAATCTGGCGAGGTGCACACCTTCGCCGACCTGACGACGTTGCGCGTCGGTGGCCCTATCGCGGAGTTCGTCGAGGCGAGGACGACCGAGGAACTGCTCGACACGATTCGCGCGGCGGACGCCGTCGGGCGGGACGCACTCGTCATCGGCGACGGCTCGAACCTGCTCGTCGGCGACGGCGGCTTCGCCGGACTCGTCGTGCGGGTCGCGACGCAGCACATTGCGGGTGGAAGCGACGACGCAATCTGGTTCGATGCGGGCTTCGACTGGGACTCGGCCGTGCAGCACACCCTCGACAACGGCTACAGCGGGCTGGAGGCGCTCTCCGGGATTCCGGGGCGAGTGGGCGGCGCACCTGTTCAGAACGTGGGCGCGTACGGGGCGCTCACATCCGACGTCCTCGCGCACGTCACCGTCTATGACCGCGAGAGCGGCGAGGTCGAGAATTGGAGCAAGGAGCAGTGCGACTTCGGCCGGCACCGCACCAGCATCTTCAAGCACAGCCGACGCTGGGTGATCCTCTCAGTGGGCTTCGTACTCAGCCGCAACCTGCTTCGCCCGGTGCGTTACCAGGCGCTCGCCGACCAGCTCGGCGTCGTCCTCGGCGATCTCGCCCCGGCTACGGAGATCCGGGAGGCGGTGTTGGCGCTGCGGCGCCGCCGTGGCATGGTGCTCGACTCCGATGACCACGACACGTGGAGTGTCGGTTCGTTCTTCCTCAACCCCGTCGTCACCTGCGTCCCGGACACTGCGAAGGACGGGCCCAGTTGGCCCGACGAGAGCGGTATCAAGCTCAGTGCCGCGTGGCTCATCGAACACGCCGGATTCCCCAAGGGCTACGGCAACGACAAGGTCACCCTGAGCGCCAAGCACACCCTCGCCATCACCAACCGCGGCCACGCCACCACCGAGGACGTCCTAGCCCTGGCCGGAGAAATCAGAACCGGCGTTCAAGAACATTTCGGCATCACCCTCGAACCCGAATGCCACCTAATCAACTGCAGCCTCTAGCAAGAACCAAGAAGGCGCTGGAACGCCCCTGAAGCAAGAGACGGCAAAGGGCGCGCTGCGCAGGGATCAAGCCTGACCGCCCGGAGCAGTGCGCCCTTTGTCGTCTTTAGAAACTCAGACGCGCCGGAACAGCAGCGCCTTCTTCACTTCGGCGATCGCCTTGGTGATCTCAATCCCGCGCGGGCAGGCCTCGGTGCAGTTGAAGGTGGTGCGGCAGCGCCAGACGCCGTCACGATCGTTGAGGATCTCGAGACGCTCCTCGGTGCCCTGGTCGCGGCTGTCGAAGATGAAGCGGTGCGCGCCGACGATCGCCTGCGGCCCGAAGTACTTGCCATCCGCCCAGTACACCGGGCAGGACGTGGTGCACGCCGCGCAGAGGATGCACTTGGTGGTGTCGTCGAACTTCGCGTGGTCCTCGGCGCTCTGCTTCCACTCACGGGTGGGCTGCGCGCCGTAGGTGATGAGGAACGGCTTGATCGAGTGGTACGCGTCGAAGAAGGGCTCCATGTTCACCACGAGGTCCTTCTCGAGCGGAAGGCCCTTGATCGGCTCGAAGGTGATCTCGTCGCCGAGGTCCTTGACGAGGGTCTTGCAGGCGAGACGGTTCACACCGTTGATGCGCATCGCGTCGGAACCGCAGACACCGTGGGCGCAGGAGCGGCGGAAGGTGAGCGTTCCGTCCTGATAGCCCTTGATGCTGATGAGCAGGTTGAGCGCACGGTCGGTGGCGAAGGCCTGCACCGAGTAGGTCTCCCAGTGCGGTTCGCTGTCGACCTCGGGGTTGAAGCGACGGATCTTCACCGTCACGGTCCGGGGGGTGATCTTCGCAAGTTCCTCAGCGGCGAGCTCGTCAGCAACAGCGGTCATCAGCGGTACCTCCACTCGGTGCACGTGGTGACGCGAAGCGGGTAGTGGGGGCGCCCCCGCCCGCGAAGGCGTGGCCGGTGGGGGAGGGTGTTTACTCCGGTTGTCATCAGTACTTACGCTCCATCGGCTGGTAACGGGTTTGCACCACAGGCTTGTAGTCGAGGTTGATCGAGCCGTCCTCGCCTCGATAGGCCATCGTGTGCCGCATGAAGTTGACGTCGTCCCGGTTCGGGTAGTCCTCGCGCATGTGGCCGCCGCGCGACTCGTTACGAGCACGGGCACCCACGACCAGCACCTCGGCGAGCTCGATGAGGAAGCCCAGCTCGATCGCCTCGAGCAGGTCGGAGTTGAAGCGCTTGCCCTTGTCGGTGATGGCGACGTTCTTGTAGCGGACCTTCAGCGCCTGGATGTCCTCCTCGACCTGCTTCAGCGAGGCCTCGGTACGGAACACCTGCGCGTTGGTGTCCATCGACAGCTGCAGTTCGGCGCGCAGGTCGGCGACCCGCTCGGCACCCGTGGAGTCGATGAGCGTCGAGACCATGCTCTCCACCAGCGCTGCCGGCTCGGGCGGCAGCCCCGCGTGCGTGGTGTT
Source organism: Jatrophihabitans sp. (assembly GCA_036502295.1). Classification (GTDB taxonomy): domain Bacteria; phylum Actinomycetota; class Actinomycetes; order Mycobacteriales; family Jatrophihabitantaceae; genus DASXYU01. Next base: position 4,487 of record DASXYU010000065.1, read on the forward strand.
CGCCGCGTACTCCGCGGCGTAGATGCCGGCACGGCGGCCGAAGACGTTGATGTCCAGCAGAGAGTTGGTGCCCAGCCGGTTGCTGCCGTGCACCGAGACGCAGGCGCACTCGCCAGCGGCGTAGAGGCCCGGGATCGCATCGGTGTTGTTCCGCAGCACCTCGGCCTTGATGTTGGTCGGGATGCCACCCATGGCGTAGTGCGCGGTGGGGTATACGGGCACGGGCTCGGTGTAGGGCTCGACGCCGAGGTAGGTGCGGGCGAATTCGGTGATGTCCGGAAGCTTCGCGTCGATCTGCTCGCGCGGCAGGTGCGTGAGGTCGAGCAGGACGTAGTCCTTGTGTGGACCGGCGCCGCGTCCTTCACGCACCTCGTTGGCCATCGACCGGGCGACGATGTCACGCGGCGCGAGGTCCTTGATGGTGGGGGCGTAGCGCTCCATGAAGCGCTCCCCGGAGCCGTTGCGCAGGATGCCGCCCTCGCCGCGGGCCGCCTCGCTGAGCAGGATGCCGAGGCCGGCGAGGCCCGTCGGGTGGAACTGGAAGAACTCCATGTCCTCCAGCGGCAGGCCCTTGCGCCAGATGATGCCGGGGCCGTCGCCGGTGAGGGTGTGCGCGTTGGAGGTGGTCTTGAAGACCTTGCCGAAGCCGCCGGTGGCGAAGATGACGGCCTTCGCCTGAAAGACGTGGATATCGCCGGTGGCGAGCTCGTAGGCGACCGCACCGGCGGCGCGCTGCACCCCGTCCTCTTCGGTGAGCAGCACATCGAAGACATAGAACTCGTTGAAGAACTCGACGCCCTGCTTGACGCAGTTCTGGTAGAGCGTCTGCAGGATCATGTGACCCGTACGGTCGGCGGCGTAACAGGAGCGGCGCACCGCGGCCTCGCCGTGGTTACGGGTGTGGCCACCGAAGCGGCGCTGGTCGATCCGTCCCTCAGGCGTGCGG
>DASXYU010000066.1:0-48683 GCA_036502295.1 Jatrophihabitans sp.
CACGCCCGACGAGCTGTCCGCGGCGATCATCAAGCTCAACATCCCGGTGACGGTCTCGGGCAAGTACGGCGCGTGGGACCAGACCGCGCTCGCGCTGAACACGAGCAGCACCGTGGGCAAGCCGAGCTTCGTCACGCTCCCCGCCGACCCCACTCCCGCCGCCTAGAGGCAGCGATGTCCGAGCTGGAGCGTGCCGTCGAGGTGATGGACCGGCTCCGCTCACCGGGCGGCTGCCCCTGGGACGCCGAGCAGACCCACGAGTCGCTCACCAGGTACCTCATCGAGGAGACCTACGAGGTCATCGAGGCGATCGAGACCGGCGACGCCGTGCTGCTGCGCGAGGAGCTCGGCGACCTGCTGCTGCAGGTGCTCTTCCACGCCCGCATCGCCGCCGAAAGTCCTGCTGAGGACGGCGGTTTCGACATCGAGGACGTGGCGCACGACCTCGCCGACAAGCTCGTCCGTCGGCACCCGCACGTCTTCGAGTCCCCTGGTTCGATCACCGACAGCGAGGCGCTGAACGAGACGTGGGAGAAGCAGAAGATCGCCGAGAAGGGCAGGACGTCCGCGGTGGACGGCGTCCCGCTCGCGCAGCCCGCTCTGGCGTTGGCGGCGAAGCTCGTCGCCCGCGCCAACCGTGCCGAGCTACGTCCGGTGGTTGAGCTCCCCCGCGGCGGCGAATTGTCGCCGCGGGAGGTGCCCCCAGTCGAAACTCCGGAGGCCGCGCTCGGCGCGAAGTTGTTGGCAGTCGTCCAGGAGGGCGTGGCGGCTGGGATAGATCCCGAGGGGGCGCTGAGGCGAGCCACTCTGGCCTACCGAACCGCGATCAAAGAGGCTGAGACCGAGGTCCCCAAGTAGGGCGCGAAGCGTCCGTGTCGAAGGGCCGATAGGGTTTCCGCGGGCAACCGACCGTCTTTGAAAGGACTCACCGTGGCGAGCATCGAAGCGATTGGCGCACGCGAGATCCTGGACTCCCGGGGCAACCCGACCGTCGAGGTCGAGGTCGCCCTGGAGGACGGCACGGTGAGCCGCGCCGCGGTCCCCTCGGGCGCCTCCACCGGCCAGTTCGAGGCGGTCGAGCTGCGCGACGGCGACTCCCGCTACGGCGGCAAGGGCGTTCTCAAGGCCGTTGACGGCGTCGAAGAGGTGATCGCCCCAGAACTACTCGGCTTCGAGGCGAGCGAGCAGCGCCTCATCGACCAGGTCCTCATCGACATCGACGGCACGCCCGACAAGAGCCGGCTCGGCGCCAACGCGCTGCTCGGTGTCTCTCTCGCCGTCGCGCGAGCCGCGGCCGAGTCTGCCGACCTGCCGCTGTTCCGCTACGTCGGCGGCCCGAACGCGCACCTGCTGCCCGTGCCGATGATGAACATCCTCAACGGTGGCGCCCACGCGGACTCCAACGTCGACATCCAGGAGTTCATGGTCGCCCCGATCGGTGCCGCGACCTTCACCGAGGCCCTCCGCGAAGGTGCCGAGGTTTACCACGCGCTGAAGTCCGTCCTGAAGAAGCAGGGCCTCGGCACCGGCCTCGGTGACGAGGGCGGCTTCGCCCCGAGCCTGTCGAGCAACCGCGCCGCCCTCGACCTCATCCTCGAGGCGATCCGTTCGACCGGCCTCACGCCGGGGGTCGACATCGCCCTCGCCCTCGACGTCGCCTCCTCCGAGTTCCACAAGGACGGCGGCTACGAGTTCGAGGGGCAGATCAAGACCAGCGAGCAGATGGCCGACTACTACGCCGACCTGGTCGCGTCCTACCCGATCGTCTCGATCGAGGACCCGCTCGACGAGCAGGATTGGGACGGCTGGATCGCCCTCACCACGAAGCTGGGCACCAAGGTGCAGATCGTGGGCGATGACCTCTTCGTCACCAACCCGGCGCGTCTCGGCGACGGCATCGCCCGCGGCGCCGCGAACGCACTGCTGGTGAAGGTGAACCAGATCGGCACGCTCACCGAGACGCTCGACGCCGTCGACCTGGCGCACCGCAGCGGCTACCGCTGCATGATGAGCCACCGCTCCGGCGAGACCGAGGACACCACGATCGCCGACCTCGCCGTCGCGACCAACTGCGGCCAGATCAAGACCGGTGCGCCGGCACGCAGCGAGCGCGTCGCGAAGTACAACCAACTGCTTCGCATCGAGGACGAGCTCGACGATGCGGCGCGTTACGCCGGAGCAGCTGCCTTCCCGCGTTACACGCCCGCCGCTGTCTAGCCTGGGGTAATGCGAGCCAACGTTCTGCGCAACCGGTCGCTGACCGGTCGCGCCCTCGTCCTCGCCGTCCTCGTGGTGCTGTTGGTCGTGCTGCTCGCCTCACCGTTGCACCGGTACTTCGGCAGCCGCTCGGACGCGGCCGGTGCCGCGCAGACGCTGCAGCAGGACAAGGTGAAGCTCGCGGAGTTGCAGAAGCAGCTTCAGCTCTGGTCCGACCCCGGCTACGTGCAGGAGCAGGCGCGCTCGCAGCTGCAGTACGCGATGCCCGGTGACACGGTCTACGTCGTGGTCGACAAGGGCGCGCAGTCCGACATCCAGAAGACGGAGAAGGTGCAGGCGATCGACGTCACCACCGGCTCTTGGAACGAGCGCCTCTGGTCGAGCGTGCAGAAGGCTGCATCGTGATCTCTGAGGAGGACCGCGCAGTCGTGGCGGCTGAGCTCGGGCGGCCCCCGCGGGCGGTGCGGGAAGTGGCGCACCGCTGCCCCTGCGGCAACCCCGACGTCGTGGAAACCGCGCCGGCCCTTCCGGACGGGACGCCGTTCCCGACGCTCTACTACCTCACCTGCCCCAAGGCGTCCTCGGCCATCGGCACGCTCGAGGCGAGCGGCCTGATGAGCGAGATGACAGACCGGCTGAAGGTCGATGAGGAACTCGCCGCCAGGTACCGCACAGCTCACGAGAGTTACCTCGCCCGCCGCGAGGAGCTCGGTCATGTCGAGCAGATCGCCGGGATCAGCGCCGGTGGAATGCCGACCCGGGTGAAGTGCCTGCACGTCCTCGTCGGGCACAGCCTCGCAGCCGGGCCCGGCGTGAACCCCCTCGGCGACGAGACCCTCGCCCTGCTCCCGGACTGGTGGCAGGACGGCCCGTGCGTCTCCGTCCCGTGAAACGGCCCGTCCTTGTGTTGCTGGTGGCCGCTGCGCATGCCTTTCAGCGGCCCTGGGCAACACAAGGTCCCGTCCTTGTGTGCCTGAGGGACGTTGCGCGGGCCGATTTACGGCCCTGGGCAACACAAAGTGGGGCCGTTGGGTGAGGGTCGCTGCCATAGATTGCGGCACGAACTCGATCCGCCTGCTCGTCGCCGACTCCGACGAGGACGGGACGCTCGTCGACGTCGTCCGCGACATGAAGATCGTCCGCCTCGGTCAGGACGTCGACCGCACCGGCGGCCTCGCCCCGGAGGCGATCGAACGGACCCGCGTCGCGCTCGCCGGCTACGCCGCGACGATCCGTGAACTCGGCGCCGAACCGATCCGCATGGCGGCCACCAGCGCGAGTCGCGACGCGAGCAATCGCGACGACTTCGTCGCGATGGTGAGGACGACCCTGGGCCAGGATCCGGAGGTGATCACCGGCGCTGAGGAGGCGCGGCTGTCGTTCACCGGCGCGGCGGGCGGGCTCAGCGGCATCGCGCCGCCCGTCCTCGTCGTAGACCTCGGTGGTGGCTCCACCGAACTCGTCCTCGGCGTACAAGCTAACGACACACTCGGCAGCGACGACCTCCGCGCGTACTCGATGGACATCGGATCGGTGCGGATGACCGAGCGCCACCTCCATGACGATCCGCCGACCGACGCGCAGATCGCTGCCGCGGTAGCCGACATCGAGGCAGCGATCGATGTCGCCGAGCGGACGGTGCCGATCCGCGACGCGGCGACCTTCGTCGGCGTCGCCGGCACGATCACGACGGTTGCCGGACTCGCCCTCGAACTGCCCGAGTACGACTCCAGTCGCATCCACGGCCTTGTGCTGTCGCGAGCCGACGTGGATCGGGTGGCGGAGCAGTTGCTCCACGCCACCCACGACGAGCGTGCTGCGCTGCCGTCACTGCACCCAGGACGGGTGGACGTCATCGGTGCGGGGGCGCTCGTCCTGCGCACGCTCATGCGGCGAATCGGGGCCGAGGAGCTGATCGTCAGCGAGCACGACATCCTCGACGGAATTGCGCTGAGCCTGCTCTGGCGCGGATGACGTCCGCGTCGCTTATTTGTCGGCCTTCTTGGCCGCTTTCTTCTCCGCCTTGCTCGGGGGCGGCGGGGGTGGAGGCTGGCCCATCAACTTCTCGTAGGACTTCTCGCTCGCCTTGCGGGTGAGCAATTGTGCGGCGACCCCAGCCGCGGCGGTGAGTGCGGCGTAGCCGATCGCGTCCGCGGCCTTCGCGGTGGGATTGTTCGCATCGGTGGCCGGGTCGCCCGGACGCGCCGCCCGCCAGGCCTTGGTCACCACCTTCTCGATGACACGGCTGATCGGGATGCTCAGCAGCATCACGAGGATCTTCATCGGAACTCGGCTACCCGCCATGCCAGTACTTTAACTGGGTGGCATCGATCGCGTGTAGCGCCGAGGACGTTGCCCGTATGGCTACCACGTCGCGGACGGTGGCGGCCCTCGACGAACATGTCGCCGAGTGCCGGGCCTGCCCGCGACTGGTGCAGTGGCGCGAACAGGTCGCGGTCGAGAAACGGCGTGCGTATGCCGATGAGACCTACTGGGGCCGTGCGGTGCCGAGCTTCGGTGCTCATGATCCGCGCGTCCTCATCGTCGGTCTCGCACCGGGAGCGCACGGCGCCAATCGCACCGGACGGATGTTCACCGGTGATCGCAGCGGAGACTGGCTCTACGCCGCGCTCCACCGTGCCGGACTCGCCTCCCAGCCCACGTCGGTGAGCCGTGAGGACGGCTTGGAACTCCTCGGCACGCGCATCACCGCCCCGGTGCACTGCGCACCGCCCGGGAACAAGCCGACGACCGCCGAGCGGGACGCCTGTCGGCCGTGGCTGGCGCGGGAGCTGCAACTGCTCTGGCCCAGCCTGCGGGTAGTGGTCGTCCTCGGCGCCTTCGGCTGGGCCGCTCTGCCTACTTCGCTACGTGCGGCCGGGATTCAGGTGGGCGCACTGCCGAAGTTCGGGCACGGGGTGGAGGTGGAAGTCGACGGACGAATCCTGATCGCCTGCTACCACGTCAGCCAGCAGAACACCTTCACCGGCAAGCTCACCGAGCCGATGCTCGACGCCGTCTTCACCCGCGCCCTCATGGTGGCGGGCAATAGCACTTAGCTGGTTCAGATCACCGCAATTTTCAGTCGCTTGGCGACCTCACGCTGACGCGCGTCCCTGGTCAGTAGAGCCACCTCGTCCTCGGCAGCATCGATGAGTTCGGCGCACGCGGCGAGTTGAATGGCATCCAGCGGGCGCAGCGTGGGGAAGCGCCGAGCTAGATCCTCGGCACGCGCGAAGGTCATGGGGGTCACCTCGACGACCGCCACCCGCCCGTCCTCGGCGGTGTCGTCACGGTACTGATCGAGGAGGTCTTTCGCCTGCCTCGGGGTGAGTCGCTTGTCGTGTTCGGCTAATGCGACGGAGTGCGTGAACTCCACGTCGGTCAGTCGACAGATCACTGCCGGGTCGTCGCTGTCCAAGATGATCACTCGAAGTTCCGCAGAGTCCATCTGGTCATCCAGGTAGATGCGACCGATGACAGAAGTGTCAGCGAAGACGATCACTGGCCGCGATCCTCGTTGAGGATCGCGTCAATGTATGCCTCACCTAGCCCGGCCGGTGGCACGCGTGGCCGGCCGCTTCGCCGCGCTGGCTTCCGCCCAGAGACAAGAAGCCCGGACTGTAGGCCGCGGCGTTTCCATGCCATCCGGCCACCTTGCTCGCTGACCGCGTCTTCGAGCAGCGAGGTCACCAGAGCATTCACCGAGATGCCGTCGGCCTCGGCGCGCTCCTTGACCTGTTCGGCCAGTACGTCATCCAGTCGCGTGATGATCTGCTTCACGCAACGATGATAGCAAAATACCTTCTCAACTGCTATCAATGGCTAACGCCGAGGGATGCGCGATGGATCGTCCCAGCGGTCCTAGCCTCTGTACGCGTCGGCGGGATACACGCCAAGGATCTTCACGTCCGTGGTGAAGAACCTCAGTTCGTCCAACGCCTGCTTGAGGCCGATGTCGTCGGGGTGTCCGTCGACCTCGGCAAGGAACTGGGTGGCAGTGAACCGTCCGTTGACCATGTAGCTCTCCAGCTTGGTCAGGTTCACGCCGTTGGTGGCGAAGCCACCGAGTGCTTTGTAGAGGGCTGCCGGCAGGTTGCGAACGTTGAAGATGAAGCTTGTGACGACAGGGCCGGCGCCGGTGTCGGCCTGGACGAATTCCCGCGACAGCACAACGAAGCGCGTCGTGTTGTGGTCCTCGTCTTCGATGTCTCCGGCGAGGATCTGCAGACCATAGATCTCGGCGGCCAGCGGCGGGGCGATCGCGACGTGCGTAGGTACACCTGCTTCGGCCACCTCCCTTGCCGCTCCCGCAGTGTCGCCAGAGATGACCGGAGTGAGCCCGAGCTCGCGGATGATGCGGCGGCACTGTCCCAGGGCGTGCACGTGAGAGTGCACTGTGGTGACCTGGTCGAGAGTTGCGCCTGGTAAACCCATCAGTGCGAACCGGATCCGAAGATAGTGCTCCCGGATGATGTACAGCCCTGATTCGGGGAGCAGGTGGTGGATGTCCGCGACCCGACCCGCCAGGGTGTTGTCGATCGGGATGAGCGCCAGCTCGGCCTCGCCCTGTGCCACGGTCGCGAAGACGTCTTCGAACGACGTGCACGGCACCGCGGTCCAGTTTGGGTAGTGCTGCCTGCAGATGATGTCCGAGTTTGCCCCCGGCTCACCCTGGTACGCCACGCGCCGCTGTTGTGTCACGAGAGCCATTCTGTCCGGTGATGCAAGTTCAAGGAGCTTTGGCGACGGCGTCAAGGTTCAGTCAGGCAGAACACCTTCACGGGACGGCCCGGCCACCCACCCCCGGTGACGAGGCATCATGGCACGCATGTCGCTGCCCGCTCCCACGCTGCACACCGCTCGTCTGCGACTACGTCCCTTCAACGATGCGGACGCGGACGCCCTCTTCGCGCTGCACAGCAGCGCCTACGTACTGCGCTACTGGGACGCCCCGCCCTGGAGCGATCGTGTGCGCGCCGAGCGGTTCATAGCGGCTTGCCGGCAGATGGCCGAGGAAGGCACCGGGACCCGGCTGGCCGTGGACCGTGTTTCCGATGGGGCCTTCATCGGCTGGTGCAGCCTCACCCGGTGGAACCCGGACTACCGCAGCGCGTCGATGGGTTACTGCTACGACGATGCGGCATGGGGGCAGGGTTACGCGACGGAGGCCGCGCAGGCCCTGCTGCAGTGGGCGTTCGACACGCTGGAGCTGAATCGGGTTCAGGCCGAGACCGATACGCGCAACGCGGCATCTGCCCGTGTACTGGAGAAGCTCGGATTCGTGCGTGAAGGGACGTTGCGCGAAGACTGCATCGTGAACGGCGAGGTGTCGGACTCATGGGTGTACGGACTCATCAAGCGGCAGTGGCGGCCGTCGGGGGAAGGATGAGTTGGTGATCAAGCTGTCATCGTCGGAGCGTCAGGCGCGTCAAGGAGTACTGAAGACGGTTGACTTATCGCGCGAGTAGTCCGCGCGCGACTACGGTTGGCGCCGTGACCGCTATCTCGCGTCCGGTGCGCATCGCCATCGTCGGCGGCGGCTACGTGGGTATGTACACGGCCTTGCGCCTGCAGAAGAAGCTGTCGCGGGCGACCGCGCAGATCACCGTGATCGACCCGCAGGCGAACATGACCTACCAGCCGTTCCTTCCCGAGGCAGCGGCGGGCAACGTCGAACCGCGGCACGTGGTGGTGCCACTGCGCAAAGTGCTGCGCAAGTGCACCGTCCTCACCGGCGCGGTGACCCGCATCGAACACGCACGCAAGGCGCTGACGTTCCAACCGGCCGAAGGTCCCGGCTACCAGGTGGAGTACGACCTGCTTGTCGTCTGCCCCGGTTCGATCTCGCGACTGCTGCCGATCCCGGGCCTCGCCGAGCAGGGCATCGGCTTCAAGACGATCGGCGAGGCGATCTTCCTGCGCAACCACGTCCTGGGACGGCTCGACTTCGCCGCCTCCACACAGGACCCGCAGCTACGCGCCGAGGCGCTTTCCTTCGTTTTCGTCGGCGGCGGCTATGCCGGTGTCGAGGCACTCGCCGAACTGCAGGACATGGCGCGTTACGCAACGCGCTACATCGACGGCGTTCGCCCCGAAGACATGCGCTGGGTGCTCGTCGAGGCAGCCAATCGGATCATGCCCGAGGTCTCGATCAGCCTCTCCGCCTACACCGTCGACCGGCTGCGGGAGCGCGGCATCGACCTCCGCCTCGACACCCGGCTCGAGTCCGCGGTCGGCGGTCACGTCGTCCTCTCCGACGGCACGGAGTTCGATGCAGCGACGTTGGTCTGGACGGCCGGGGTCAAGGCGAACCCACTCATCGCCGACACCGACCTGCCGACCGACGCGCAGGGCAAGCTCGCCTGCGCGGCGAACCTCACCGTCAAGGGCGTCGACGGAGTCTTCGCCGCCGGTGACTGCGCTGCGGTCCCCGACCTCAGCAAGGACGACCCGACCGCCCTCACCGCCCCGAGCGCCCAGCATGCGGTGCGCCAGTCGAAGACGCTCGCCTCGAACGTCATCGCGACGATCCGCGGCGCTGCGTTGCACGACTACAAGCACGCCTACGCGGGCTCGGTCGCCTCACTCGGGTTGTACCGAGGAGTCGCGGAGCTCTATGGCGTGAAGGTGCGCGGCTTTCCAGCGTGGTGGCTGCATCGCACTTACCATGTCTCGCGGATGCCGACGTTCAACCGCAAGGCCCGCATCATCGCCGACTGGACGCAGGCACTGCTCTTCCGTCGCGAGGTCGTCGCGCTGGGTCAGTTGCAGCGTCCCCGCACCGAGTTCGAGCAGGCCGCCGGCGAACGGCGATTACCCGAGGTCTCCTGACGCTCGCTCTCGCTAGGCTGCTGCATCGAGGCGTGCGTGCCCCGTAGCCACTGCGTCCATGATTGGGCTACGGGACCTACGCCCCCGTAGCCCAATTGGCAGAGGCAGACGCCTTAAAAGCGTCACAGTGTGGGTTCGACCCCCACCGGGGGCACAGGGTTGCTCGCGTGTGCAGCTGCCGGCAAGGCTGTCGTGTCATTGCGGCGTCAGCCGGAAGGCGCGTGCTCCGGCTGCCCACGCGGCGCTCAGGTCGTCCGCGTCGGGGTTGCCGGCCGCGTCCAGGCTGATCTTGTTGAATTTCGCGAACTGCCGGTTGTTGCGGCAGATGACTGCGTACTGCGCCACGACGTCGCCTTGTTCGGTGAACACTTCGACCTCGGCATGTCGCCGCTTGCCCTGCAGTCGTATCTCGACCGGTTCGCCGGTGCGCAGGTTGCGGCCCCAGCCGAACGGGGTACCGATGAGCAGCTGCTCGCCCTGTCGCGTGTAGGCGACCGGGACGGCGTAGTGGCGTCCGGACGTGCGGCCGGTGACGTACAGGGTGAGCAGGCGGCTGCCGATTCCGCGACGGATCAACGGCGTACGCAACAGCCCGCGGACCACTCGGTTCGCGACTGGCTGCAACGCCAGCGTCTGCGCCCTCGGCCGAGCGCCTGACGGGACGGAACTCACGGTGAGAACGCTACCCGCATTCAGCGAGGACGAACGTGCGACCCCATCCGGTAGTTGGGCGGAACTTCGGCCGTCACACGCAATCGCGGTGTCGTGGTGCGCAGTCGGTCTCGGAGCCGGTCGAAGGCTGGGGCAAGCCCTATGAGGCCGGACCATGCTTGTGCAGCCGTGCCGGGCCAATCGGTGGCGAGTAGGCCAGAGCTGGGGTCAGTCCTCTGCGGTGACTAGGCCGCTTGCGGCTCCTGCGCCTGCATGCCGACCAGGTGCTTGATCACGTGCTCGACCGGCCGGACGGTTCCGAGCGGGTGGCGGGCGAGCAGGAGCTGGCGGGCCAGCAGCGCCCGGTTGAGCACTCGGCGGTCCAGAACGGTACGCGATCCGGTGTTCACGCCTATGTATGAAAGGCGAACATTTTGTTCGCCTCGATCCGTGCGCCAATGGGGTTGATGTCATCAAGCCAGTGCGCGAACGCGGATCCTTGCAGCGGCAGATAGTGATCGAGCATCGCGTGGCGTAGCTCGGGGTGGGTCGGATCGTTGACATCAAACAGGCCGGCGCGTCCGTGGACCGTCACGGCCAACTCCTCGCCTGGGAGGTGCGTTGCGCTGACCGCGGGCCGCTGGGCCAGATGCCGCATGCGGATCGAGTTCCGCGCCGAACTGAAGTACCAGCAACCGTGGATGAGATACCCATCGACCGGGCCGACCAGCGGACGCCCGTCCGCAGTCACGGTGGCAAGTGCCAGCAGACGCATCCCGTGCATCGCCTGGCAGAGGTCGGCGGCGTCAAGCTGGTGTTCGGGAGTGATGATGCTGAGCAGATGAGAGCCGGCGTGCCCAGCGCTGTCGTCCAGCAATTGCTGGAGTCGTTGCAGTTCAGCGGGCGTCTCGTGCACCACGCCAGTATGTGTTGTCCGGCTGACAACGAGGGACCACATTCGCGGTCGCTCAGGCTCGGCGGCGCGCGGCTGTGCGGGCCGAGGCTGCACCGCCCCTGATCGGGTGGTCAACAACGCGGCCATCTTCCGCGATGCCACACTCACCTCTGCCGCCGCGGCCGAGGCTCTCACCAAAAGCTGACGCCGTCGACCACGGACCCGACGGCGTCAGCACCAACGCCGTCGCGCTTGGCTCTATCAGCACCGTGCGCTAAGACGCCTACCGCCGGAGTCGCCCAAGGTGCGGACCTCGAAGCCAACTAGCGCCGCAACCTCCGTGCAGGTCGTACCCGCCGGGGCCAGGGCCACTTCACCCGATCTTGGGGCTTGGCAGGAAATCGGTGAGGGAGCAAACTGCCAGGAGGGTCCCCGTACGTGAGGCAGGACACATGGCTGAGGCGATGCAGGTGGGTGCGGTCCGTCGGGTCATCGACGAACTCGGCGTTCGAGTGGGTGAAGCGAGAGCGGCCTACGGAGATATCCCCGCGGTCCAGCGCCTGGCCAACGATGTCGAGAGGCTGCGCATCGACGCTCGAGAACTGAACGACCTCGGTCCGACGGTGCCGTCGTCTCGTCCGCCGGTGCCCCACATCAGCATCGATGACGCTCCTGTCGACCCGTCGCTCTGGGTTGACGCCGACGACGAAGGCGTGGGCGGGTTCCACGGGCCTCATCGGTGACCCGGGCGGGCGGGTCGGCCGGAGTCCGGTCACCGGGACGGGCCGCGATAGCGGACGCCACCCTTCGCACTGATCGCTGGTGGGTGCAACCTCTCGTCACATTCACACTGCTCAGTGCGTGGGTCATCTACGCGATGGTTCGCACGATGTCGCAGCGGGCGTACTTCGTCGACCGGTACCACTATCTCTCGCCGTTCTCCTCGCCGTGCCTCACCGCGTCCTGTAATCCGCATGCGCGTGACCTCGGCACCTGGTTCGGGCACTTCCCGCCGTTCCTGCCGTTCGCCCTGCTGATACTGCCGTTCCTGCTCGGCTTCCGGCTGACGTGCTACTACTACCGCAAGGCGTACTACCGGGCGTTCTGGCTCTCGCCGCCCGCGTGCGCTGTGCCCGAACCGCACGCGACATACACCGGCGAGCGTCGCTTTCCGCTGATCGTGCAGAACGCGCACCGCTACTTCTTCTACGCCGCGGTGATCGTCTCGGTGCTGAACACCTACGACGCAGTACGCGCATTCCAGGGTGGGGACGGCGGCATCGGCGTCGGCCTGGGCACGGTGATCATGGTCATCAACGTCCTGCTGCTGTGGGCCTACACCGCCTCGTGCCACTCCTGCCGCCATGTCGTGGGTGGACGCCTCAAGCACTTCTCGGCGCACCCCATCCGTTACCGGGCATGGGTCGTGGTCTCGAAGCTCAACACCCGCCACATGCAGTTGGCGTGGACGACGCTCGCCACTCTGGTGATCACCGACGGATACGTCGCGCTGGTCGCATCCGGTGCGTTCGCCGACCCGAGGATCGTCAACTGATGAGCGCTGAGATCGAAACCCACGACTACGACGTCGTGATCATCGGCGCCGGCGGCGCGGGCCTGCGTGCGGCCATCGCCGCCCGCGAGTCGGGCATGAGGACGGCGATCATCTGCAAGTCACTGTTCGGCAAGGCGCACACCGTCATGGCCGAGGGCGGCATCGCGGCCAGCATGGGAAACGTCAATGACAACGACAACTGGCAAGTGCACTTTCGCGACACCATGCGCGGGGGCAAGTTCCTGAACTCGTGGCGGATGGCCGAACTGCACGCCAAGGAGGCGCCGGACCGGGTCTGGGAACTCGAAACCTACGGTGCGCTGTTCGACCGCACACCAGAGGGAAAGATCAGCCAGCGAAACTTCGGCGGTCACGAGTACCCCCGGTTGGCACACGTCGGTGATCGCACCGGCCTGGAGCTGATCCGGACCCTGCAGCAGAAGATCGTCTCACTGCAGCAGGACGATCTGGCCGAGCATGGCGATCTCGACGCGATGATCAAGGTCTTCGCCGAGTGCACCATCACCGAACTGATGAGTGATGGCGCCGGAGCCATCGCGGGCGGGTTCGGCTACTGGCGCGAGTCAGGACGGTTCGTGCTGTTTCGGGCACCGGCGGTCGTCCTCGCTACCGGTGGCGTCGGCAAGTCGTTCAAGGTGACGTCGAACTCGTGGGAGTACACCGGGGACGGGCACGCGCTCGCGCTGCGGGCAGGTTCGACGCTGCTGAACATGGAGTTCATCCAGTTCCACCCGACGGGGATGGTGTGGCCGCCGTCGGTCAAGGGCATCCTCGTCACCGAGTCGGTACGGGGCGACGGTGGCGTGCTGAAGAATTCCGACGGCGAGCGGTTCATGTTCAACTACGTGCCGGACGTGTTCCGTGCGCAGTACGCCGACAACGAGGCCGAGGCCGACCGCTGGTACGACGACCAGGCGAACAACAAACGCACTCCCGATCTGTTACCGCGTGACGAGGTGGCGCGGGCGATCAACTCCGAGGTGAAGGCAGGACGAGGCTCGCCGCACGGCGGCGTCTTTCTCGACATCGCCTCGCGCCGCACCCCGGCCGAGATCCTCAAGCGCCTGCCCTCGATGCATCACCAGTTCAAGGAACTCGCTGACGTCGACATCACCACCGAGCCGATGGAGGTCGGACCGACCTGCCACTACGTGATGGGCGGGGTTGAGGTCGATCCCGATACCGCGGCGGCCGCGCGCGTGCCCGGTCTGTTCGCGGCCGGTGAGGTCGCGGGCGGCATGCATGGCTCGAACCGGCTCGGCGGCAACTCGCTGTCGGACCTGCTGGTGTTCGGCCGCCGTGCCGGCATCGGGGCCGCCGAGTATGTGCGCTCCCTCAGTGCGCGCCCGGCGGTCTCCGATGCCCAGTTGGCGCAGGCGGCACAGGACGCCCTCGCGCCGTTCTCGAACTCCGATGCCGAGGGCAGCGAGAACCCGTACACGCTTCACCAAGAGCTCCAGCAGGCCATGAACGATCTGGTCGGCATCATTCGTCGGGCCGACGAGGTCGAGGCGGCACTCAAGAAGCTCGCGGAACTCAAACTGCGCGCTCGCAAGGTCGCGGTGGAGGGACATCGGCAATTCAATCCGGGCTGGCACCTCGCCCTCGACCTGCGCAACATGCTTGCGGTGAGCGAGTGCGTCGCCCGGGCGGCGCTGATGCGCGAGGAGAGCCGCGGCGGGCATACTCGCGACGATTTTCCGGCGATGGACCCGCAGTGGCGCCGGGTCAACGTGGTCTGTTCGCTCCAGGGCGGTGACGACGTCGAGATCGCCCGGCAACCCATGTCGCCGATGCGTGATGACCTCATCTCGCTGTTCCAGCTGGGTGAACTGTCCAAGTACCTCACCGATGAGGAACTGGCCGCGCTGCCGGAGGACCTATGAGCGAGGCCCGCCGAGCGAATCAGGGGTACAGCGCATGAGCTACGACGCGAAATTCCGGGTGTGGCGTGGAGACGACGCCGGCGGCGAACTCGCCGACTACACGGTCGAGGTCAATGACGGCGAAGTCGTTCTCGACATCATCCATCGGCTTCAAGCGACCCAGACCGGCGATCTCGCCGTCAGGTGGAACTGCAAGGCGGGCAAGTGTGGATCGTGTAGTGCCGAGGTCAATGGCCGTCCACGGTTGATGTGCATGACCCGGATGTCGACCTTCAGCCAGGACGAGACGATCACCGTCACTCCGATGCGGGCTTTCCCGGTGATCAAGGACCTCGTCACCGACGTCTCGTTCAACTACACCAAGGCGCGCGAGGTGCCGGCGTTCGCGCCGCCGGACGGAATCGCTCCCGGCGAGTACGTGATGGCCCAGGTCGACGTCGAGCGGTCGCAGGAGTTCCGCAAGTGCATCGAATGCTTCCTCTGCCAGGACACCTGCCACGTGGTACGCGATCACGAGGAGAACAAGACGGCCTTCGCCGGCCCGCGCTTCCTCATGCGCATCGCCGAGCTAGACATGCACCCGCTCGACGTACTGGATCGCAAGAGCCAGGCGCAGGACGAGTTCGGCCTCGGCTTCTGCAACATCACCAAGTGCTGCACCGAGGTCTGCCCCGAACACATCAAGATCACCGACAACGCCCTCATCCCTATGAAGGAACGCGTGGCCGACCGCAAATACGACCCGCTCGTGCGGCTGGGCAACAAGATCGGCCGCCGCAAGAACTGAGCGATACGGCCGGGCGCGCGATACGCGAGAGTTCAGCCGCCGCTCTTGCGGCGGAACTCTCGCTTGCCACCGGCAGCACCATGAGTCGAGTGGATCTTCGAGTCGCTGCCGGAGCCGGCGGCGCTCTTGTGCTGCTGGGCGCGCTTCTTCTCGAGCGCCTCCTTGAACTGGTCTTTGGCGACGGACTCTTCGGGCTTCTCGGTCATGCTCGCTCCAGGACGACGATCGGGATCTCACGCGTGGTTCCGGACTGGTACTTGTCGTAGTCCGGCCACACCTCGGTCATGTACTTCCACATCGCCGGCTTCTCATCCGGCGTCGCGACGCGGGCGACGGCCGGAAAGACCTCGTCCTTGATCTGCACGGTGACCTCGGGGTTGGCCGTGAGGTTCAGGAACCAGGTCGGCGGGTTGTCCGAGCCGCCCTTCGATGCGACGACGAGGTAGGCGCCGTCCCACTCGCGGTAGATGAGCGGATGGATGCGGGGCTCGCCGGACTTACGCCCGGTGGTGCCGAGCAGCAGGATCGTCGCCCCGTTCCACTCGTAGCCGGTTTCGCCGTTGGTTGCCTTGTACTCAGCGATGTGCTGCTCTCCGAAGAGCATGGTCATGCCTTTCTCTCGCGTGGGCCACCGGATGGCTTCAGTCTGCCCGCCGGCATCGGTGGGGCAGGGATCACGGGTCCGTCGTGATAGCCGGCGACCGGGTGCGGGCCGCCGAAGCGCTGATCCAGGCTCGCCCATTGCTCGCGGGCTTCGACGATCTCCTCGGTGCTGCGCGCCACGAAGTTCCACCACATCACGATCTTCTCGTCGAACGGAGCGCCGCCGAGCAGCATCATGCGGGCGGGACGGCCGTCGACGGGCCCGAAACGCAGCGCCGCGCGACCCGTGCCGAGGTAGAGGAACGAGCCGACGCCGACTCTCACCCCGTGCCCTGAGCTTGTCGAGGGGTCAACCTCGACGGCGCCGTCCATCACCAGGACGCCGTACTCGAAGTCCGGCTCGAGCGCGAGGACCTCCTCGCCGGCGCCGGTGAGGGTGATGTCGGCACCGACTATGGGGGAGAACGCGGCGCCCGGCGACTTCGCATCCGACAGCTCACCCATGAATACGGTCGCGTGCATGGCGCCGTTCGACAGAGTGGGCAGGTCACCGACGTGCTGCCAGGCGGGTGCGGTCTGGCGCACGTCGTCGGGCAGCGCCACCCAGAGCTGAACGCCGTGCAGATCGCCAGGGTGCGTCGCGGGACTCTGCTCGGAATGCGCGATGCCTCGTCCCGAGGTCATCACCCCGAGCTCGCCCGGGCGGATCACCTGGTCGCTGCCGATGCTGTCGCGGTGGTGCACCTCGCCGCGAAGTAGCCAGCTCACGGTCTGCAGCCCGATGTGCGGGTGCGGAGCGACCTGCATGCCCGGAGACGTGGTGATGTCGTCCGGTCCGTAGTGATCCACGAAGCACCACGGGCCGACCAGGCGCCGCCCGAGGTTCGGCAGCAGCCGGCGGACGATCGTCGTGTCGCCCAGCGGCACGTCACGTCCTCGATAGAGGTCGAGAACGGGACCCGCGGCGACGCCACGCAATCCACCGCGCTCAACGACTGTCACGCGTTCGACGGTACCGGCATTAGCGTGGAGCGCATGAGCGAATCTGTCACCCCAGCCGATATCACCGTCGTCCGCAACGAGGACGCAGGCCGCTACGAGATCCACGTCGACGGTGAGCTCGCGGGTTTCACCGTGATCGAGGTCGGCGCAGAGGTCACCGTCCTCCCGCACACCGAGATCGACGAGAAGTTCGGCGGGCGCGGCCTGGGAACCACATTGGTGCGGCTCGCGCTCGATGACATCCGCGCTCGCGGCGACAGGATCGTCCCGGTCTGCCCGTTGGTGAAGAGGTTCATCGAGAAGAACCCCGACTATGCGGATCTGGTCGCCTGACCCGTCGATCAACGGCCGATCGACCATCGTTCGGGGCAGAGCAAAATGTGGATGAGCCTGTGTGTCATGAGTGGATAACCGCTTCTTGCAGGGGATAACTGCGTCAGTTCGGTGGACAACCGTGTGGATCGTCGAGGCGTCAAAAAAATCTTGGATTCCCCTATTGCAGAGGGCATTCCTGCCCAGTAGAAATAGCTCACCGCAAGGGAGTACGGACGCGGATTCGGGGGAAACCCTGAGCCTCCGGGGGTCTGGGTAACCAGGGCTCCGGGCGGAGCCGGGTAGGCCGGGAGACCGGTTGGCTCGGTGGCCGCGTTCGAAAACCAAGTGGGGGTCTGGCAACGCACGCAAGTCTGTAGGTCGAAAGACTGGCGGGTTTGCGGTGCAGCCGGGTCAGGCCGAGCGACGCAAGCAGTATCGGGAGACCGAGATGCGGTGCAGCGAAGCCAGATCTCACAACGCACATGGGAAAGGCAGTCAGCTTCGGCGGATCGCTGGACCACGGTGCAGTGAGATCAAAAGGGGCCCCGGCAACTCATACTTGCCGGGGCCCCTTCCTATGTTCCCCACAATCTTCACTGGTGCAAGCACCCAAAGTCGGTAGCGACTCGGCCGCATCTCAATGAATTCGCGATTTACGCGGGAACCGGGAGTTACTGGGGAACCGGGCGACGTCGCCTATCGTTGAACCTCTAGAGTCCGCCGCCAAGCTCCCAAGAGGCGGATCGATTTCAGCAGGAGGACCGGGCAAATGGCCGAGAACCCCGTCATTCGGAACTTCGGGAAGATGACCAGTTCGGTCGCGACCCCGTCGGCTACCGAACTCGGTTCGATGTATGACGCTCCGGCCTATACGGGTCCGCGTGGAGCCGCCCGCTACATGACCCTCGACGATGTCGTGGTTCGTACCGGCGCGATGCTCGCGGTCATCCTCGCCACCGGCGCCGTCTCGTGGAGCCTCGTCGACAGCAGCAAGTCCACGCCCGTCCTCATCGTGGCGTTGCTCGGCTCTCTCGGCGTCGGCCTCTACATGTCCTTCAAGCGGGTGGCGAACGCGCCGCTGGCATTGCTCTACGCCGCCTTCGAAGGCGTCCTGCTCGGCGCGATCAGCAAGGCGTTCGAGTCCGCGTACCACGGGATCGTCATTCAGGCACTCACCGGAACCGTCATGGTCGCGGTCGGCATGCTCTTCGTCTACAAGATCGGCGCCATCCGGGTGACGCCGAAGTTCACCCGCATCGTTGCCGGCGCCACCATCGGCGTCTTCGGCCTGATGCTCGTGAACCTCATCGCCTATCTGGTCCACCCCGGTGGCCTCGGTCTGCGCGATGGCGGCCCGATGGCGATCATCTTCAGCCTGGTGTGCATCGGCATCGCGGCGATGAACCTCGTGCAGGACTTCGACATGATCGAAAAGGGCATCCGCAACGGTGCCGACCAGAAGTTCGCCTGGTACTGCGCCTTCGGCATCACGGTCACCCTGGTGTGGCTCTACATCGAGATCCTCCGCCTGCTCAGCTACCTGCGCGACTGACTCAAGGCTGGAAGCGGTAGCCCATCCCCGGCTCGGTGATCAAATGGCGGGGACGGCCCGGCTCCGGCTCGAGCTTGCGGCGTAGCTGCGACATATAGATTCGCAGATAGCTTGGGTCGGTGTGCACCGGGTCGCCCCGTAGCTGCGTCAACAGCACGTGGGTGGAAATCAGTCGTCCTGGCTGACGAATCAGCGCTTCCAGCAGCTGCCATTCAGTTGGGGTGAGGTGCACCCGCTGCCCTTCGGCATCGATGACCGCCTTCGCGTCGAGCTCCACCGTCGAGGCTCCGACCATCACAATGGAGGCGGCTTCTTCGGCGGGCGAGGCTCTGCGGGTAGCCGCCCGAAGCCGCGCGAAGAGTTCGTCCACGTTGAACGGCTTGGTGACGTAGTCATCGGCGCCGAGATCCAGTGCCGTCACCTTGTCGCTACTTCCGGTACGTGCCGAGAGGACGATGATCGGCACCTGGCTGTACTGACGCAGCGCCCGGATTACGTCGAATCCGGAGAGGTCCGGCAGGCCGAGATCCAGGACGAGGACGTCCGGCTGGGTCGCAGCGGCAGCGGTGAGCGCCTTCGTCCCCGAGTCGGCCTCGACCACGTCATAGCCGCGGGCGGAGAAGTTCATCGCCAGGGCGCGGAGCAAGCCGCGTTCGTCCTCGACGACAAGCACCTTGGTCATGAGGCTGCTCCCGCACCGGCGAGCTCCACGATCAGAGTGGCGCCGCCACCGGGTGTCGGCTCCGCGCTGACCGCGCCGCCCATTGCTTCGGCGAAGCCCCGCGCGATCGCCAGGCCGAGCCCGACGCCCGCGCCGTCGGCAGGTACATCATGTGCGCGCTGGAACGGCCGGAAGATCGTCTCGGCGTCCGCCGCCCGGATTCCGCGTCCGCGGTCGATCACCCGCAGCTCCACGCGCCCGTTATGTGTGCCGCCGACGAGGCGGACGGCCACCCCGTCGGGTGTGTAGCGCAGCGCGTTCTGCACGAGGTTGGCGATCACACGTTCCAACATGCCTGCGTCAGCGCGTGCCTCGGGGAGGTCGGCCGGGATGTCCACCGCGACGCTCTCTGGCGGCGGGTCGAGGTGGTCCAGGACCCGTGCGACCACCTCCTCCAGGCTGGTCGGCGCCATGAGGACCGGCATCACGCCGGCCTGCAGCCGGGAGAGGTCCAGCAGATTCGTCACGAGGTCGGTGAGGCGGTCCAGAGAGTCGTCGGCGGTGGTGAGCAGCTCGCGGCGGTCGTCGTCGCTCCACTGCACGTCGGTGGCGCGAAGGCTCGACACCGCTGCCTTCGCGGCCGCGATCGGGGTACGCAGATCGTGACTCACCGCGTTGAGCAGGGCCGTCCTCGCTCGCTCGGTTGCGCTCAGCGACTCGTACTCCCTTGTCGTCTCGGTGAGCTGTCGTTGTTGATAAGCCACGGCAACCTCCGCGGCGAAGGCGGTGAGGAGGCGCTGGTCGTCCGCCGGCAGCGTCCTGCCACTGAGGACGAGCGCGCGTTCAGTGTCGATCTCAACACTGGCGTCGCCCTCCCCGGGGGAGCGCGGCGGCTCGTCGCCGACGCTGTCGAGGACGGCCCAGATCGAGACCGGACCCTCGGTGGTGCGGCGGAGCAGCGCGACGCTACGCATCGCGAAGGTCTCCTGCACTCGCGCCAGCAACGCGGGGATCGCCTGCTCGCCACGGAGCAGGCTGCTGGCGAGAGCTGCGAGAACTTCGGCCTCGGCTCCACGCCGGGCAGCCAGCGCGAGGCGCCGTGCCGAACGGTCGACGACCTGCGAGACGAGGACGGCGACGAGCACGAAGATCACGATGGCGACGATATTGTCGGTGTCCTCGATGCTGAACGTATGTAACGGCTCGGCGAAGAACCAGTTCAGCAGCAGACCACCGGCGACCGCTGCCGCGAGTGCCGGCCAGAAGCCGCCGACGAGTGAGGTGATCACCACCAGCACGAGGAAGATAGCGAGATCGCTGGAGAAGCCGAGATGGTTACGCGCGAGGGCGAGCAGGGGCGTCGCGATCACCAGCAGCACTGCCGCCACGACCGCGCCGCCGATGCGTCGGCGGTTGGAGAGACCGAGGCCAAGCCGAGGTAGCGCGAAGCCATCGCCGGCGTAGTCGTGGCTGACGATGTGCACGTCGATCTGTCCGGAAAGGCGGCTCACGGTCGCACCCGTTCCCGGCCCGGTGAGGGAGCCGAACCACGGTCTTGTACGTGAAGCACCGAGAACGATCTGTGTGGCGTCGACGCTGCGCGCGAAGTCGATGATCGCCGCGGGGACGTGAGTACCGGCTACCGAGTGATAGGTCCCGCCCAGCGACTCGACGAGCAACCGCTGTGGTTCAAGCGACGCCACGTCTGCGCCGCGAAGGCCATCACCACGAGTGACGTGCACGGCCATGAGTTCTGCACCGGTGCTGCGTGCGGCGATTCGCCCTGCGCGGCGGATGAGTGCCTCGCCCTCCGGCCCGCCGGTGAGCGCGACGACGATGCGTTCGCGCGTCTCCCAGGTTCCGGTGATGCCGTGTTGTTCGCGGTAGCGCTGCAGGCCGTCCTCGACGCGGTCGGCGACCCACAGCAGGGCCAGTTCGCGCAGAGCGGTGAGATTGCCACTGCGGAAGTAGTTGCCGAGCGCGGCGTCGATCTTCTCAGGCGGGTAGATGTTGCCGTGGGCCATCCGCCGGCGTAGCGCCTCGGGCGTCATGTCGATGAGTTCGATCTGCTCGGCCGAGCGGACTACTGCGTCGGGGACTGTCTCGCGCTGCGGCACGCCCGTGATCTGCTGCACGACGTCGTTGAGCGATTCGAGGTGCTGCACGTTGACCGTGCTGATCACGTCGATACCTGCCGCCAGCAGCGCCTCGACGTCCTGCCAGCGCTTGACGTTCGGGCCGGACCCGGGGACGTTGCTGTGCGCGAACTCGTCGATGAGCGCCACCTCGGGGTGGCGCTGCAGGATGGCCTGCAGGTCCATCTCCAGGAAGGTGCCACCGCGGTACCGCACGGTCCGTGGCGAGACCACGGGGATGTCGCCCATCTGATCGGCGGTGTGCTTGCGGCCATGCGTCTCGACGAAACCGATGACGACATCCGTGCCGCGTTCGAGACGGCGCTGCCCCTCGTCGAGCATGGCGAAGGTCTTCCCGACGCCGGGTGCGGCGCCGAGGTAGATCCGAAGCGAGCCACGTGTGGGCATCGCGCCCCCTCTCACCTGTAGCCAACCGCATCGCGTATGTCGACGCCGCGAGGATCGCGTGAGGATTGCGCGAGGCCGCCGCCTGATCTCGCGCGTGGCTCTGAACCGGACGCACGTCTGATCCGTGTCCTTGGGTGTATCGCACTCGCACGGCGAAGGCGAGCGTGCTGCCGATGCCGGTCAGGCCGGTCCTGCCACCGCTGGCCACGGCGCTGCTGACCGTAGCGTGCAGCAGAGCGGCGGGTCGTCCGCCTCGAATACTGCGGCCTGCAGATAGTTCGTCACCAGCAGCACGGCCGCTGGCGGCGCCGTAGTCACGACAGGCTCTAGCTCGGCCGGCGGGTGGCTGACAGCGGCGACAAGCCCACCCGCTCCGGCGCGTGCGCCAGCGCGTGGCCGCCGCTGACCACGACGGGTACTCCTACCGCGACGGGCGGAACAACGGCTGCCGACCTGGGCACGACCACGGTTACGGTTGGTACTGATCGAGCCACACGAGCACGTCCTGACCGGTAGTCGGTGTCGAAGTGCTCGTGAGTGTCGGCTGATGACTGATGCCGACATGCTCAGTTGATCTCCGCATGGCGCCCGGGTCGGGCAGAGTGTGTGGATGGACTTCAACCCCCACCCGCGTGGCGTCGTACTTACGGCCGCCGGTCCGCAGATGCACGCTGCGCTGCATCGGCTCGCGTTGCCCACGTTCCGCCGCTACGGCGACCGGTGGGGTTATGACGTCCGCGCCGTCGATCTACCGGCGGACGGGGTCGGCGCTGATCCTGCCGCGCAGCGCGCGAAGTGGGCCAAGATCGGATTGCTGCGTGAGGCACTGGCGACGTATCCGCTCGCGCTATGGCTCGACGCCGACGTTCTGCTGATGCGCGATGACGAAGACATTGCTGCGCACCTGCACGCGGATTCGTTTCAGGCGCTCGCTTTGGAGCATGTTCCGCATGAGCACCGGGTCAACCCCAATACCGGGGTGTGGCTGATGCGCTCTGGGTCGGAGTCGTTCGCGTTCCTCGATGCTGTGGAAGCCGCCGGTCCGCAACTGGGGCCGTGGGCCGACCAAGGTGCGGTGCTCGCTGCGTTGGGCTGGTCTCGTGGTGACGAGAACTACTGGTGGGCCAAGCCGGGGGCCGGTAACAGCTACCTGAGTGCGACGAGTTGGTTGCCCCCGGGTTGGAATCAGCCGTATCTGGCCGAGCGCCACGATGCGGATCTCTATAACGGCAGCGCCCTCTCGTACCAGGACCGTCCCGCTGTCGCGGAACCGCATGCGATGCACTTCATGGGGATGACGCCGGCTGCGCGATACCGGCACATGGGCAACGTCGCCGACACGCTGGACCGTCGCCGGTTGGCGTGAGCCACGGTTTGGACACCTTCACTGCGCTGAGCTGCTAAGCCCGCGGCCACCAGCCTGCGCGGCGTGTCGACGTCGCGAGGATCGCGCGAGGATCCCGTGAGGATGCCGGGAGTCCGCTAGGCGCCGTCCTAGCCCCGGCGTTCAGTGAACTCGTGACCGATTTCGTTGCCGTCCTCGTAACGCTGACCGTCTTCGCGCTCATCGCCCTCTGCGTCAAGGGGGCGGAGAAGCTGTGAACCTCGTCAACGGCGTGGGACTGATCCTGTCGATCCTGGTGATCGTCTTCCTCGTCATCGCGCTCATCAGGTCGGAGAAATTCTGATGAGTGACGCGACGCGACGCTCGCGGAGCGACCGATGACAACACAGTGGGCAGGCGTCATCTTCCTGTTGACGCTCATCGCCGCACTCGCCTTGGTGCACAAGCCGCTGGGCGACTACATGTACCGCGTCGTGAATGGCCCCAAACATCTCGCCGTCGAGCGCGGCGTCTATAAGGTCGGCGGCGTCGATCCCGACGCCGACCAGCCTTGGAGCCGTTACCTGCGCTCGGTACTGGCTTTCAGCGTCGTCGGCGTCCTCTTCCTCTACGTCTTCCTGCGGTTGCAGCGGCACTTCTGGCCACCGTACGACGTGCCGCAGATGACGTCGGACCAGGCCTTCAACACGGCCGCCAGTTTCGTCACCAACACGAACTGGCAGTCGTACTCCGGCGAGAACGCGCTGGGCTACGTCGTACAGATGGCCGGACTGGCGGTGCAGAACTTCGTCTCGGCCTCCGTCGGCATTGCGGTCGCTATCGCCCTCGTGCGCGGTTTCGCGCGTAACCACACCGATAAGCTCGGTAACTTCTGGGTCGACCTCACCCGTATCTGCCTACGCGTCCTACTGCCGATCTCGGTGCTGTTCGCGATCGTCTTCGTTGGTGCGGGGGTCATACAGAACTTCCACCCTTACGAGACGATCCAGACGATCGCCGGTGGTACGCAGACGATCCCAGGCGGCCCATGGGCGAGCCAAGAGGTGATCAAGGAGTTCGGCACCAACGGTGGCGGTATCGCCAACGCCAACTCGGCGCACCCGTTTGAGAACCCGACCACGTGGACCAACTGGCTGCAGATCTTCCTGCTGCTCTGCGTCAGCTTCTCGCTGCCGCGCACCTTTGGCCGAATCATCGGCGACAAGAAGCAGGGCTACGCCATCGTCTCGGTGATGGCACTGCTTGCCGTGGTGAGCGTGACCTTCATGCTCGTCTTCCAAGGGATGCACCACGGCGCGGTCCCGACCGCGGTGGGGGCGGCGAGCGAGGGAACCGAGACCCGATTCGGGGTTCCCGACTCGGCGATCTTCGCCACCGGAACCACCCTCACCTCGACGGGAGCGGTGGACAGCTTTCACGACTCGTACACGAGTCTCGGTGGCGCGATGACGTTGCTGAACATGATGCTCGGCGAAGTCGCGCCGGGCGGCACGGGCTCCGGGCTGTACGGGATGCTGGTGCTCGCTGTGATCACCGTCTTCGTGGCGGGGCTGATGGTCGGGCGCACTCCCGAGTACCTCGGCAAGAAGCTCGGCGGACGCGAGCTGAAGTTCGCTTCGCTCTACCTGCTGACCACCCCCGCGCTCGTCCTCATCGGCACCGCGGTGGCGATGGCGTTACCTGGTGAACGGGCCTCGATGTGGAACTCGGGGGCGCACGGTCTCTCCGAGGTGCTCTATGCGTTCACGTCTGCCGGCAACAACAACGGCTCGGCGTTCGCGGGCATCGGGGCGAACACTGTTTGGTACAACTACGCGCTCGGATTCGTCATGCTGCTAGGACGTTTCCTGCCGATCGTCTTCGTCCTCGCGCTCGCCGGATCGCTGGCCAAACAGCAGGCCACTCCGGCCTCGGAGGGCACGCTGCCGACGCATCGTCCGCTCTTCGTCGGCATGCTCACGGGCGTCACGGTGATCGTCGTCGCCCTCACCTATTTCCCGGCCCTCGCACTGGGGCCGTTCGCCGAAGGGCTGCACTGATGACTGTCGCCGCCGGAATTCTCAACCCCGCGATGCTACGGACGTCGTTGCCTGACGCGGTGCGCAAGTTCAATCCGCGGACGCTCTGGCGCAACCCGGTGATGTTCATCGTCGAGATCGGTGCCGTCTTTACGACGGTAATCGCACTCGCCGACCCTCCCCCGGCGGCTACGCCCTCATCGCCGGGGGGACCCCCACCGCTGTTTTCCTGGCTCATCGTGGTCTGGCTGTGGTTCACCGTCCTCTTCGCGAACCTCGCCGAGGCCGTTGCTGAAGGACGTGGCAAGGCGCAGGCAGAGGCCCTACGCCGCGCCAAGACCGACACTCTCGCGCGACGCGCCTGCGCCACCGGCGAGGAGTTGGTGCCCGCACCGCAGTTGCGGCAGGGGGATGTCGTGGTGTGTGAGGCGGGGGAGGTGATTCCCGGTGACGGTGACGTCATAGACGGCATCGCCAGCGTGGACGAGTCCGCGATCACCGGTGAATCGGCGCCGGTGATCCGAGAGAGCGGCGGTGACCGCAGTTCCGTCACCGGCGGAACCAAGGTGCTGAGTGACCGCATCATCGTGCGCATCACGCAGAAGCCGGGAGAGAGCTTCATCGACCGGATGATCGCCCTCGTTGAAGGCGCCAGCCGGCAGAAGACACCGAACGAGATCGCACTCAATATCCTGCTCGCCTCGCTCACCATCATCTTCGTGCTGGCGACGGTGACGCTGCAGCCATTGGCGATCTTCAGCAAGAACGTCACCGGTGCGGCAAACTCCGCGACCCTCGACCAGCACGGCATCACCGGGATCGTGATGGTGTCGCTACTCGTCTGCCTCATCCCGACCACGATCGGTGCGCTGCTGTCGGCGATCGGTATCGCGGGCATGGACCGTCTCGTGCAGCGCAACGTGCTGGCGATGTCGGGGCGTGCTGTCGAGGCAGCCGGCGATGTGAACACGCTGCTGCTCGACAAGACCGGCACGATCACCCTCGGCAACCGGCAGGCGAGTGACCTCATCCCGTCCTCCGACGTGCTCGTCGGCGAGCTTGCCGATGCAGCGCAGCTCTCCTCCCTCGCCGACGAAACCCCTGAAGGACGCTCGGTGGTGGTGCTCGCCAAGGAGCGCTACGGCCTGCGCGAACGCGCCGCCGGCGAACTCAGCCACGCGAGCTTCGTGCACTTCAGCGCGCAGACGCGGATGAGTGGAGTCGACCTCTCGGCGATGGACGCCGACGCCGAACGGCAGATCCGCAAGGGTGCCGCCGCAGCTGTCTTCACGTGGGTACGTGCTGGCGGTGGCAGCGTGCCGCCGCGCATGGGCGAGGTGGTGGACGGCATCAGCGCCTCCGGCGGCACCCCGCTCGTCGTTGCGGAGCGTCGCGGAGCTGCGATGCCGAGCGTCCTCGGGGTGATTCACCTCAAGGACGTGGTGAAGGAGGGGATGCGGGAACGCTTCGCCGAGCTGCGGCGCATGGGCATCCGCACGGTGATGATCACCGGTGACAATCCACTCACCGCCCGCGCGATCGCGGAGGAGGCCGGTGTCGACGACTTCCTCGCCGAGGCGAAGCCCGAGGACAAGATGGCGCTCATCAAGCGCGAGCAGGAGGGCGGCAAGCTCGTCGCGATGACCGGCGACGGCACCAACGACGCCCCGGCACTCGCGCAGGCGGATGTCGGTGTCGCGATGAACTCGGGGACGTCCGCGGCGAAGGAAGCCGGCAACATGGTCGACCTCGATTCCGACCCGACGAAGCTCATCGAGATCGTCGAGATCGGCAAGCAACTGCTCATTACCCGAGGCGCGCTGACGACCTTCTCCATCGCCAATGACATCGCGAAGTACTTCGCGATCATCCCGGCGATGTTCGCAGCCGTGTATCCCGGGCTGGACAAGCTGAACGTCATGCGGTTGCACTCGCCGCAGTCCGCGATCCTCTCGGCCGTCATCTTCAACGCGCTCATCATCGTCGCGCTGATCCCGCTCGCCCTGCGCGGAGTGCGGTATACGCCGGCGAGTGCCAGCGCGATGCTGCGTCGCAACCTCTACATCTACGGCCTCGGCGGCATCGTCCTGCCGTTCGTCGGCATCAAACTCATCGACCTGCTGATCCAGCTCGTCCCAGGCTTCTAGCCCAGTCTTCAGAAAGCGAGTGCGACAACGATGCGCGCCATCCTCGACTACCTGCGCACGGCTTCAGCCGCGCTACGGATGCTGCTGATCTTCACGGCGATCTGCGGCATCGCCTACCCGCTTGCCATCACGGCGGTCGCCCAGATCCCCGGGCTCAAGCACCGAGCCGATGGTTCATTCGTCACCAAGGCCGGCGTGGTCGTCGGATCGTCGCTGATCGGGCAGTCCTTTACCGATGCGAAGGGCAACGCGCTGCCGCAGTACTTCCAGTCGCGGCCCTCCGCGGCGGGGGAAGGGTATGACGCGACGGCGTCGTCCGCGAGTAACTACGGCCCCGAGTCGACGAAACTGCTGGATCTGGTCAACAGCCGCCGTGCGGCGATCGCCGACCTCGAGGGAGTCGCAGGCTCCGCGGTTCCTCCCGACGCCCTCACTACTTCGGGCTCGGGCCTCGACCCGGACATCAGCCCGGCATATGCGGCCCTGCAGGAGAGGCGCGTCGCGGCCGTACGGCACGCCACGGTGGCGCAGATCGACGAACTCGTCCATGCGCATACCGCATCGCGTGCCCTCGGGTTCATGGGTGAGCCGGCGGTCAACGTGCTGGAGCTCAACCTCGCACTCGATGCAACCCTTCCTGTGCAGCCGTGAGGATGTCGTGAGGATCGGCGACAGATGGACGTCGGTGCCCACTTGCCGGTGTGTGCTGGTGAGGTGACAACAGGCGCTCGGCAGGCCTTTTCCCCCGGCGGCCACGCCCGCACTGCCGAGGGCGCCCCCATTGGCATCGACATGCCGGAGCGGTTCAGCTACCGCTGCAAGCGGGTGTTGCTCGGTCGGCCCCTCGTCAACGAGCAGCTGTACGGCGAGAAACTATCCAAGAAGGCCGCCCTCGGCGTCCTCTCGAGCGACAACATCTCCTCTGCCGCGTACGGCTCGGAGGAGATGCTCATCGTGTTGCTCGGAGTCTTCGGCCTCACCGGGTTCCGTATCCTGCTGCCGATGACCGCAGCGGTGATCGCAGTCCTGGTGATCATGGCGCTGATGTACCGCGAAGTCGTCATGGTCTACACGAGGGCCGGTGGCTCGTATGTCGTGGCGCGGGAGAACTTCGGCCCCAAGGTCGCCCAGCTCGCCGCGGTGGCGCTGCTCATCGACTACGTGGTGACGGTGGCGGTCCAGGCTGCTGCCGGCACTGCGGCCATCACCTCGCTCGTCCCCGCGCTGCGGTCGGTGGAATGGACGTACGGTCTCACCATCGGCGTCGTGCTACTACTCGCCTACGGAAACCTCCGCGGTGTGCGTGAGGCGGGCAATGCGTTCGCGTTTCCCACCTACTTCTTCGTCGCGGCCGCCGGAGCAGTCGTCCTCGTCGGCATACTGCGCGAAATCTTCGGTGACCTGCCGCGCATCGCGTACAGCGCCAACGAGCAGGCCAGCCTGTACCAGATCGTCAACGAACATCACCCGATCATCAGCGGGTTCGCGATCTTCATCCTCCTCAAAGCCTTCGCCAATGGCGGGTCATCGCTCACCGGACTCGAAGCGATCTCGAACAGCACTAGCGCACTGAAACCACCCGAAGGACGTAACGCCCGCACCGTCCTCACCGTGATGGCGACTCTCCTCGGCGTTCTCGTCACGGGCATCTCCTACCTCGCCTTCGAGACGCACGCGACGCCGTTCGAGTCGGGATCGCCGACGGTAATCAGTCAGGTGGCGAAGGCGGCGTTCGGCACGGCCTGGTACGGCCATATCGGCTTCGTCCTCGTGCAACTCGCGACCGCGCTGATCCTGTTCACCGGCGCTAACACGCCATTCACTGGGTTCCCGTTCCTCGCCAGCTTCATCGCGGAGGACTCGTTCCTGCCGAGGCAGCTCACCCGTCGTGGGCACCGCCTCGCCTTCAGCAACGGCATCCTCGTCCTCACCGTTGGGGCGCTCGCCCTACTGCTCGGCACGAGTGGCAAGCACGGACCCAACGTCGACAGACTCATCCCGTTCTACGCGATCGGAGTCTTCACAGGCTTCGCGATGGCCGGCTTCGGAATGCTGAAGCACTACGTCACCCGCAAAGAGCCTGGATGGCGTCACCGTGCCGTGATCAGCGTCCTCGGCGGCGTGATCTCGACCCTGGTCGTCCTCATCTTCGCCGTCGTGAAATTCACCGAGGGTGCCTGGCTCGTCGTCGTCCTCTTCCCGATCCTCTGGTTCGCACTGATGCGCCTCAACCGCCGCTACCGTGCCGAGTCGCGCTCCCTCGACCTTGCAAGCGCCGCGCGCCAGGATCAAGCAGAGGCGCCGCTCTACCCGCGGCATACGGTGCTCGTCCTCGTCGACCGTCTCGACCTCGCGGTGCTCCGTGCATTGCGCTACGCCGGCACGTTGCGCCCTAATAGCGTCCGCGCGGTGCATATCCGTGTCGACACCGTCATGGCGGAGAAGCTCGAGTACGACTGGCTGGAACACCGCATCGGTGACCGCGTGCCGCTCGAGATCCGCGAATGCTCCGACCGCCGTCTAGTGCGGGCGATCAGCCAGCTCAGCCTTGACACGGTGATCCTCGACCGCGCCGAAGTCACCGTGCTGCTGCCGCGAAGGACGTTCCACGCGTTCTCGCAGCACGTTCTGCACGACAGGACGGCGGACCGGATCGCCGAGGCTGTAAGCCGGATCCCGCATGTGGCGGCGACCATCGTGCCTTTCGACACGACGATGAACCCCGAGATGATCGCCAGGATCGAAGCGAGCCAGGTGGAGGCGTCGAAGGAGCCGGCGCTGATCTCCGGAGCTGCCATCGCGGCACCGAGAGGGCGTCTGGCACCACCGGCACCGGCCATCGCCGGCATCGCGTCGATCGGATCGGTGGCGTGGCGGCAGAAGGTCACCGTCGAAGGACGGGTGAAGGCCGTGCAGGTCGGCACCCAGGCGGGCAAGTCGTTGGAGGTGCAGCTCTTCGACTCCAGCGGCGGCATGCGGCTGCTCTTCTTCGGACGCACGCGCATCGCAGGTATCCGTCCGGGAACCTATATGCGCGCCAGCGGCCGGGTCGGGGAGTACAAGGGCCACCTCGCCATAGCCAACCCCGTCTACGAACTCATCTCCACCGACTAGCGTTGCGCCCATGGGCTGCACCGCGACCGCGATCTGGGATCCGGGCTATCTCGCCTACGACTTCGGCTCGCATCCGATGAACCCGGTGCGCCTCGACCTCACGATCCGGATGGCGCGTGAACTCGGCGTCCTCGACCGGATGAACGTCCTCGCACCGCTCACCGCACGCACCGAGGATCTGCTCACGGTGCACACCGCCGACTACCTCGACGCCGTGCGGCAGGCGAGTAGTGATCCCACCTTCACGGGCTTCGGCCTCGGCACCGACGACGACCCCGTCTTCGCAGGGATGTATCAGGCCTCGGCACTCATCGCCGGCGGCTCGGCGCTCGCCGCACGGCAGGTGTGGGACGGGCATGTCGAGCACGCGGTGAACATCGCCGGTGGCCTGCACCACGCGATGGCAGGCAATGCCAGCGGATTCTGCATCTTCAACGACGTCGTCCTCGCCATCCGGACCCTGCTCGCCGCAGGCGCGAAGAAGATCGCCTACGTCGACATCGACGTGCATCACGGCGACGGCGTGCAGACCGCCTTCTACGACGACCCGCGTGTCCTCACCGTGAGCCTGCACCAGGACCCGAGGACTCTCTTCCCGGGTACCGGTGCGGCCACCGAGACCGGCGAGGGAGAGGCGATCGGCACCTCCGTGAACCTTGCGCTACCACCCGGAACCGGTGATGACGCGTGGCTGCGCGCCTTCGGTGCCGTGGTACCCGGCGTCGTGCGGGCCTTCGCCCCGGACGTCCTCGTCACCCAATGCGGCTGCGACACCCACCACGAGGATCCGCTGGCGAACTTCGAGCTTTCGGTCGACGGGCAGCGTGCCGCCATCGGCCTGCTGCATCAGCTTGCGCACGAGGTGAGCGACGGCAAGTGGGTGGCCTTCGGCGGCGGTGGCTACGGCCTGATCCGCTGCGTGCCGAGGACGTGGACGCATCTGCTCGCCGAGGCGAGCGGCACCCCCATCGCGCCGGAGACGCACGTGCCCGCGGCGTGGATCGATGACCTCCGTGCGCGAGGCGCCACCGGAGCGCTACCGACGCACATGGGTGAAGGACGCGCGCCCCAGGTGAGACCGTGGGAGCCGAGCAGTGAGAGCTGGCTCGATCGCGCGATCGCTGCCACTCGTGCCTGCAGCTACCCGTTGCTCGGCCTCGACCCGGACGACCCCCGTGACTGACCCGCAACCACCGAGGCATTGGGAGGCCGATGTCGTCGTCTCCGACGGAGGCACGGTGCACCTGCGCCCGATCGTCCCCGCGGATTCCGACAAGCTCGTCGCGTTCCACGCCGGGCTCTCGGCGCGGACGCGCTACCTGCGCTACTTCTCCGCCTACCCGCGCATTCCGGAGAAGGATCTCTACCGCTTCACCCACGTTGACCACCAGGACCGGGTCGCACTGGTAGCCGAGTTGGGCACCGAGATCATCGCGGTGGGGCGCTACGAACGCCTCCCCGGGACGGACGAGGCGGAGGTGGCCTTCGTCGTCGCCGACGCCCATCAGGGAAGAGGCATCGGCTCGGTCCTGCTCGAGCATCTCGCCGCGGCGGCGCAGGAGTCGGGCATCAAGCGCTTCATGGCGGTCGTCCTCGCCGAGAACCCGAGCATGATCCGCGTCTTCCGCGACGCCGGCTACGAGATCGCGCGAACGCATCAGCAGCAGGAGGTGAGCCTCACCTTCGACGTGGAGCAGACCGAGGTCACCGAGGCGGTGATGCGGGAGCGGGAGCAGCGTGCCGAGGCGATCTCGATTCGCCGGTTGCTCTTCCCGCGGGCGGTGGCAGTGGTCGGTGCGAGCAATGACGAGGGCAAGCTCGGTAACGCCGTCTTCGAGAACCTGATGCGGATGGGCTTCGACGGCCCGCTCTATCCGATCAATCCCGAAGCCCAACACGTCAAGGGGGTCCCCGCCTACACGTCACTGCTCGAGGTGCCCGGTGAGATCGACCTCGTCGTGGTGGCGGTACCCGCCGCCGCCGTGCAGAACGTGGTGGAGCAGTGCGCCTCGCGGGGGGTGCGCGGACTCGTCGTCATCTCCGGCGGCTTCGGCGAGCGTGGCGATGAGGACGAGCGTGCCGCTGGTTTGGCGGCGCAATCCGCACTGGTCGGACAGGCTCGTGCCAACGGGATGAGGGTGGTGGGGCCGAACTGTCTCGGTGTGCTGAACACCGATGTAGGCGTGCGGCTGAACGCCTCGCTCGCACCGGTGCCGGCTCCGCACGGACGTACCGGTTTCTTCTGCCAGTCCGGTGCGTTGGGTGTGGCGATCCTCGGCGAAGCGGCGCGACGCGGCCTCGGAGTCTCCACCTTCGTCTCGGCCGGTAACCGCGCGGACGTCTCGGGCAATGACCTGCTGCAGTACTGGGAGAGCGACGACTCCACCGACGTCGTCCTCATGTACATGGAGAGCTTCGGCAACCCGCGCAAGTTTGCCCGGCTCACCCGGCGGCTCGGACGCACGAAGCCGATCATCGCGGTGAAGGCAGGGCGCGGCCCGACCGCCCCGGGGCTGTGGCACACCACGGTCGAGGTTCCCGAGGTGAGCGTGAGGGCACTCTTCGAGGCGAGCGGCATCATCCGCGTCGAGACACTGTCGGGCATGTTCGACGTGGCGCTGCTGCTGGCCTCGCAGCCGCTGCCCGCCGGTGATCGCGTGGCAGTGGTGGGGAACTCGTCGGCGATCGGCGTGCTGGTGAGCAACGCGTGCGAGGCGGAGAAGCTGCCGGTGGTGCGGATGGACGACATCGGCGTCGAGGCAAGCAACGCGGTCTTCGAGGCGACGCTGCGCTCGGCGGTCGAGGATCCCGACGTCGACGCCGTGGTGGTGCTCTTCGTGCCGCCGCTGTACCGGGCGGGCAGCGCGGAGGCGGCGCGCTCGCTGAGGACGATTTCGGCGGCGAGCAGCAAGCCGATCGTCTCGACGTTCCTCGGCTTCGAGGGTGTGCCGGCGGCATTGTCGGCCGGTGGTGACGAGACGCCGGCGCGCGGCTCCGTGCCGTCCTACGTCTCACCCGAGCGGGCGGTACGCGCGCTGGCGCGCGCCGTGCGCTACGCCGCGTGGCGGCGCCAGCCTGAGTCCTCCGTGCCGGAGTTCGTGGATGTGCACGAGGAGGTCGGGGCGGCGCTGGTGGCGGCCGTCCTCACCGATACGCCGGAGGGGCGTGAGCTCACCGTGGAGGAGACGAGCGCGCTGCTCGGGGCGTTCGGCATGCGATTCTCGGAGGAGATCGCCCCCGGGTCGGTGGAGGTGAGTCTCGGAGCCTTCGACGACAGGTCGTTCGGCGCGCTGGTGAACTTCGGCATCAGCGGAGTTATCACCGAACTGCTCGACGATCGCGCGTATGCGACGGTGCCGCTGACGACACACGACGCCCAGCAGCTGATCCGCTCGCCGCGGTCACTGCCGCTGCTCACCGGCTACCGCGGCTCCGACCCCTGCGACCTGAACGCGCTGGAGGATCTAGCGTTGCGCGTTTCGGCGATGGCCGATGCGTTGCCCGAGGTGGCGCAGTGCGAAGTACTGGTACGGGCCGCGCCATTCGGGGCGAGCATCGCTTCGGCGGTGATCAGCGTCGCTCCGGCGAGCGCCCGTCCTGACACCGGACCGCGACGGCTCAAGGGTCTTTAGGGGCACTCGCCTAAGCGGCTTCGAGCAGCGCGGCCGGTGCGGTCCTGCACCGCAATCCGGCGCCTCGAGCGGCTGTGACCGTCACCAGACTGGCGGCGTGGACGGCGTTGTCGGATTCAGTACGTACCCGAAGCTGACTATCTGCGCACTCCCGCCGCGTGGTGTTCCAACGCCTATGTAGACAGCTCCCACCGCGTGAGGTGGAGTGATGACAGTGATCGTCGAATCGTTCACCACGGTGAAGTTGGTATCGGCGACCCGATCGAAGTAGACCGCCGTCGTCCCCGTGAATCCCGTACCCGTGAGGGTGAGGAGGGTGCCGCCAGTGTCCGGGCCGAAGCTCGGCGTCCGCGACGATATTGCGGGGTTGTCGGTCGGGTCGGGATCGAAGTAATTGATGTGGGTGGTTGCCGAGCCGTAGGTAGAACTCACTACGACGACGGCATCGAGCTCCAGAGGATGCGGCGGCACTGTCACAGTGATGCTTCGCGTGGTGGAACCGACGATGGCCGCCTTCACGCCGTCGATCGTCACTGCCATCTTCCCGGTGAAATCCGAGCCGGCGAGCCGTAGGGTTCCCCCCGTTGTGTAGGGGAACATGTCGTTGTCGATCGGGTTGACGTGCGGCGGCGAGTGGTACACGAAAACGGGCGGTCGGCCGGTGCTCTGCACCTTTCCGTTGACACGGACGCTCACCTTCACACCGCCTTCGGAATGAACAGTCGGCGTCTGCACCACGATCTTTGTGGATGACAGGACGTGGAACTTCGTCGCCAACGTCAGGCCGAAGTAGACGCGCGACTGCTTCGTGAAACCATGTCCGGTAACGGTGACTGTGGTGCCGCCGACTCGCGGCCCGTTGAGCGGAGTCGCGTTGATCACAGTCTTGCGCGGTGACACCGCTTGCGAGGCGCTCGCCGGCACCGCGACCGCCACGATCGCTGTGGCAAGGACGGCGGCTGCCACCACGGTGCGGCGAAGAACCATCTGACTCTCCGGACTCAGTTGTACGTGAATTGCGCGGTGGACGACGATCCGGCGGCGGTGGTGACCAAGACTGCGACCCTGCCCGCGGCGTGTGCGGGTGCCATGGCAGCTATCAACCCCGGAGCCAGCACCTTTACGTTCGTCGCGGCGACACCTCCAAAGCTCACGGCGGTCGCTCCGGTGAGCTCCTGCCCCTGGATGAGAACGGTCGTGCCACCGGAGACCGTGCCGCCGGCAGGAGTGAGGGCGAAGACTGCAGGAGGTGGCAGCGGAGCGGAGCGTGCAGGTCCATTCGGATCCGCAAACGTCACCGAGCTCGCACCAGATGTGCCGTACGGCGTTTTCACGACAACGGGTGCGTTACCTGCGGCATGCGCGGGAGCTGCCACCGTCAGCGAGTAGGTCGACTGCGTGAGGACCGCTGCGGGCACCCCTCCGATGGTCACCGATGCCTTGCCGAAGAAGTTGCTCCCGCCGATCGTCAGTTGGCTACCTGAGGTCGGCACCCAGGAAAACGGATAGAGGCTTTCGATCTTCGGCGCCGCGACGTAGTTGAATTTCAGGTTGTGGCTGTATGCGTAGCCCTTGTTTCCGCCGAGATGAACGGTGAGCGAGTAAGCGCCGGCCCGTCCGTTCGGGGCTGTCGGGGTCACCACCACCAGCTCTTTCGATGAGACGAACCGCACCGACTTCGCCTTGTTCTTGGCGGTGCCGAAGTACACCGCACTGCCCTTGCGGAAGCCGCGGCCGGTGATCGTTACCTTGGTGCCACCAGCGATCGGTCCGTTTGTCACGGAGAGCGACAGGACGGAGGTGGTAGAACTCGGATTCGGATCGAGAGTCAACGCGTCCGCCGGAGTCGAAATGGCGAGGACGGCAAGGAGCGCAGCGAGTACGGTAATCCGCTTCATGAGGCCACCGCCAGCGTGCTGTCAGCGTCCCAGAACGCGCCCGCTGCGAGACTGTGAGAAATTGATCCGGGTGGCGCCGACCCAGGTGGTGCCGGAGGCACGCTCCATGCCGCTCCGCCGGTGCAGGAACTTGCATATCCATGCGGTGCGAAGGTGTCGGCCGCGACATAACTGGCATCGAAGCAGACGGTGTAATTGCCAGCGCTGAGACCAGTGAATACGAAGAGTCCGTCATTGCCGCTGTCGTCGGTGTCACTCACCGAATAGTCGTAGGCGACGCCGTCCTTGAGCAACCACGCCACGACGCTGTTCAAATCACCACCGGCACCGTCCACGTATCCAGCGATCATTGCGGCGGGCGGAAGGTAGGCATTGACGGTGGTGATGTGGCTCTGCCATGCGGCGACGGTGGCTGCGTTTGTGGGCACCTCCGACTCTCGACCGTTCCATGCCACGGCGCCCGCGCACATGTCGGCGAATCCGTAATCGGCCGCCACCGAGGTTCCACCCGAAGCAACCGGTGTCGGTCCAGCGGAGGTGCCGTCCTCGCCGAAAAAGCAGACCTTGTAGAGGCCCGGCGTCAGACCGGTGAAGGAGTACAAGCCGATCGTGGAGGTGGTCTGCCGTATGAAACGAGAACCGCCGGTCGAGTCGACCCCGTAGAGATAGACGTCAACGTTCGCGAGGCGCACGTAACTCGTACTCACGACGCTTCCCGCGATCTCAGTGTCGTTGGTTGGGTTCGGCCCGTAGGGGTCGATCTTGGGGTCGGTGTAAGTGAGTCGCTCGGAGTTGGACGCGCCGTAGGGACTGGTGACCGTCAACGCCACGTCGCCAACCGCGTGCGGCGGTGCAGTGACAGTGAGTAATTCGCCCGACGTGACACTGAATCCTGTCGGCGCGCCGTCGACCGTGACTCTGCTCGCGTACTGCAGATCGAGTCCGTCAAGTGTCAGCGTGCCACCCGTGGTGGGGATGGTTGAGCCTGCGGACGGCGATCCGGTCAGCCGTACCTTACTGATCTTCGGCGCATCGACGTAGGTGAACTGGGTGTTCTTCGTCGACGCCGAATGGTGCGTTCCGTTGAAGACCCGCACGACTGCGCCGCGGGTGTTCCAGCCACCGTTCACGCGTGTCGGTGAGATGACGACAAGCTTCTTGCTGGACACGAAATGGATGGACTTCACGGGCGTGGTGTCGAAGCCGACTTGGCTTTTCTTCGTGAAGTTGCGCCCCGTGATCGTGAGCTTTGTACCGCCCTTGTAC
Organism: Jatrophihabitans sp.; assembly: GCA_036502295.1. Classification (GTDB taxonomy): domain Bacteria; phylum Actinomycetota; class Actinomycetes; order Mycobacteriales; family Jatrophihabitantaceae; genus DASXYU01. Next base: position 36,943 of record DASXYU010000066.1, read on the forward strand.
GCGCCGATGTGTGCCGACATCGAGCTGATCGCGGGCGTCTTGTCGACGGCAGCTGAGGCCGTGCTCGAGACCCCAGCGCACAGCGCGGTCGCGGCAGCGACCGTCAGGATGATGCTGAAGCGTGAGTATCTGTGCATCTAGGCCACCGGTTTCGGTTGTAGGGCGATGGCGACAGACGCCGCGTCGCCTGCGGAAAGGGTGATCGGCGTCGGCGCGGGCACGATGGAGTCGAGCGCCGTGTAATCCGGCCAGTCGACGTGGTCATAGCAGGCGCTCTGGTAGCCCTGTGGGTCAGTCGAGTTGTCGTCGTTCAGTGACAAATACACCTGCGCGCACACGGTGTAGCTACCGGGTGGGAGAGCGGTGAAGGACACTGGCTCGCTCCAGTTGTTGCCATCGTCAGTGTCGAGAGGCACTGGACGGCCATAGGGTCCTGCACTCGATACGAGATAGAGCTCGATGTACTGCGTCCCGGTCGCGTACGGGTTGGAGACCTGCACGGTCAGCTTGCTCAACGAGGGGAGCGTCTCGTCGACGGTGGCTATCTCGTCCGCAGCGGGAGTGACGGTCGTGCTTCCGGCAGGCACGGGCGCCGGACCGCTCCAGCTCGTAACGCTGTCGTAATTCGGCCACACGGAGGGACTTCCGCTGCACGTGTTCTGGTAGCCGCCTGCAGACGGGCCCCCGGAAGTGAGTGGTCCGTTGTCGCCCACGGCTACGAAACAGACGTAGTACGGAATGCCGGCGGCCACGGTGAACGTGTAGCGACCGCTCGCGTCCGTCTGCACTCGGTTGACAACCCACCTGGGTCCGAGGAGCTCGACCTGAACGCCCTGCAGACCCGAGCCATCGCTTGCGGTGACGGTCCCGGAGATCGTCGCGACCGGCCTGGGATCGAGGTCTATCTCGACATAGCCAGCCTCGCCGGTCGCCAGCGGAAACGAGTCCATGTTCGCCGACGCAGCCAGCAGGGTGGTGGCTTCCGGATCCCAGTCCCCGCCGTCAAAGCACTGATTCTCGTAGCCGAGCGGGGCATCTTCATCCTCATCCGTCGGGACGTCAGAGGCGTCTACACACACTGAGTAGGAACCCGCGTGCAACCCGTCGAACTCGAACCAACCCTGATCGTCTTGTGGGTAGGCGGAGATGGTGTCCGACGCGATCTCCTGGCCGTTCTGGAACAGCGTGACGTTCGCGAAATCGATCGCGTAGCCGTCGGCGTTATATACCTCACCGACCACGGCGCTCGCTGCGTCCAGGACGGCATTGGCAGTCGTAGTCGATCCGGTCGTGACTGCCGTCAGCTGAATCGAGCTCGGGATGTCGGAGTAGTCACCATCCCAGTCGAGCCCGCCGTTGCATTTATCGAAGTAGCCCGCGTCCGACGGTCCGCCGTTGGCCTCGTCACTGGTAAAGCACACCCGATAGTTACCTGGCGCCAAAGCGTCTACGGCGTACGTCCCGTCAGCAGCGGTATAGGTCCAGAGTCGCATGTTCGCCGGCGTGTAGATGTCGACCTGGACGTCCTGCAGTGGTGTGCCGCCGGCGGCCGTCACGACCCCGGAAATGGCTCCCGTCGTTGTGGCAGGTGTAGGAGACGTGGACGAGCTGAGGTAGTAAGTGAACGATCCTGGCGCGGAGGTCCCGTAGCTGGTGTTAACGACAACTGCCGCTGCGCCTGCTGCGTGAGCGGGTGTTTGAACGGTGATCGACGTGGGACTCGCTGAGATCCGGCCCGCGGCATAGCCTCCGATCATCACCGAGGTCACGCGGTCGAGGTTCGTGCCGGTGATCGCAACCAGGGTCCCTCCTCGACTGGGGCCACTCGACGGGCTGAGCGAGGTGATCACCGGGCCCGGGTGACCGTAGTAAGTCAGCGTGGTTTGGGTCGTGCCAGTCGGACCGCTGACTATGACCGGGTAAGTCCCCACCGGAAGCTTCGGAGGAGTGAAGGTGAGGCTGGTCTTCTTGTAACCGTCGGGCGCCGCTCGCCTTCCGCCGACCGTGATCTTGTTCGAGTAGTACAGACCCGACCCGTGGAAGGTCACTTTGGGACGGTTGGCGGTGGTGGATACCTGGACACTTCCGGGCACGTCGGTGATTTTCGGCGGCGCTGCGAAGAGGATCAAGCCGATCTTCTTCTCCGGCTTGCCGGGTTCGCGCACATACATGGCGACGCGGCCGGCTGAGTGCGCCGGCGCGACCGCACCGATCTTCTTCGCGGAGACGAGTTTGGTCTTGCGAGCCTTCGTAGCGCCGAAGTAGACAACATCTTTGGCGGAGAAGTTGTGCCCGAAGAGGACGACCGTCGATTCACCCGCTGTCGAGGCAATCGCCGGGTTGTACATGTCGACGATGGCCCGCACCTTCGACTTCGCTGGCGTGGCGGCGACCGCCGACTGGCCTGCGAAAGCGATGCTCGCAACCGCGACAAGCACAGTGGCGTCGCAAACACGACGATCCTGCACGCTGAACCCTCCCAATCTGGTTTACAACGGCCAAACCAGTGAAGTGACTGTAGTAGTTGTCATGACTCGTCGGAAAGTCGGACCAACAACTGATGCTTCACACGGCTGTTGCTTCACACGGCTGTGCTCAGATCGCGCCACATGAGTTGGTAGTTCACGTCGATCTCGCCGTCGTACTCCAAGCCGCCCTCGATGACGAAGCCGTTACGGGCATACACAGGCACGGCCAGTTCGCGCGCCTGCAGCCACATCAGCCGGGCGCCTCGCGCACGGGCATAGTCGACCGCGGCATTCACCACCAGGCTCGCCAGCCCGCGGCCACGTGAGCGCGGGTCGGTCGCCATCTGCCGCAGATGCCAGGACGGCGTGACCTCCGGCAGCCACGGGCACGGGTCCTCGAATATCAGGCAGGTGCTCAGCACAGGACCGTCCTCTATGCGAGCACCGATGTGCACCGCGTCGCTGTGCTCGTCGCCGGGCATCTGCTGGTCGGCAGCGAAGTGGGGGCGCAGGATGTTGCGTCGCAACTCACGGGTCAGTTCCGGGTCGATGACCCCTACGGTCACCTCGCTCACGCGGCAAGGCCGAGGAAGACGATGATCGAGCGTTCAATGTCTACTAGCAGAGCGGTCGGTACCCGGCCCGTGCGAGTCCCGAGGTTGCTTCGGCGAACCGCCGTCATCTTGTCGATCATCGCGTAGCTCGGACGCGATATACCGGTGAACAGGTCCGTAGGTATTTGAATCCTGAAGAGCGGCGCATCGGGAGTCGCTGACGTGAGCGGTATGACGACGACGGAGTCCGTCTCCGAGAAGTGGTCGTCCTGAATGACTATCGCTGGGCGAGGCTTCGAGGCGTACACCCCGCCCGCGACTGTCCAGATGTCGCCGCGGTTCACTCGTCTTCCAGGGTTGGGAGAACCGAGATCGCTTCGACGAAATCCATGTCCCCGTTGTTCCGAGCAGCCTCAGCGACGGCTAGCGACTGTCGCCGGGCTTCTTTTGCGAAGGCCGCCGAGCGAACATCCGGAACCCAGATCTGGATTGGACGATAGCCGCGCGCCCGCATCCGCTCGCGGTATTCGGCGGCTCGTTCCGTTGACGTACTCATGCCTCCACTGTTGCATGCAACGCCGTTGCATGCAACAAATCAGCGTGGTTCTGGTATCAAATGCAGGAACTGATACATGCACAGGTGCGGCACGGCGTGCTCCTCGTCGGTGAAAAGCTCGCCTTCGTCTACGAAGCCGTTTCGTCGGTAGAGGGGGACGGCGAGTTCGCGACCGTGCAGCCAGAGCAGCCGTGCGTTCCGCGTTCTCACGTACTCGATGGCGTAGTCGACCACTGCACCGGCATAGCCGTGACCACGGTCGTCGGGCCAGGTTGCCATCTGCCGTAAGTGCCACGCGGGTTCGACCTCGGGCAGCCACGGGCAGGTGTCGGGGTAGACGAAGCAGGTGCTGACGAGACGGCGATCGACGAGCACGCCTATGTGCACCGCGTCGGCGAGGTCATCACCTGGCAGCGGATCACCAGGTGCCGTCTCCGGTCGCAATACGCTGCGTCGAAGCTCCCGCGACCGCCTGGGATCGATGAGTTCGACGCTGAGTTGGCTCACGAGCCGGGCTTGTAGACCATCAAGAAGATGATCACGGCGAAGATCACGCCAACGAGGCCACCGGCAGCGGCGATCTTCGCCGTGAATGCCGACACAGCCTCGCTCGCGGCGAGCTTCTCGCCCACGTGCCCCAGCTGCGGCAGGACGAAGCCGTGGACGACCCCCATCGCCGCCACCCACAGGATGAGCGAGATCCAGATGTAGGGGTCACTGAACTCGGCAGTGTGATCACCGCCCCACGGCGGCTCGGCGCTCATCAGGGCCAAGCCGAAGATCACCACGAGGACGGAGGCGAGCGAGTACCAACGCAGCACTCGTGCCGCTGAGGCCACCTCGGCGGCGTCTCCGCGCCGGACGCCCCGGCCCGCTGTGGTGGCCGCGAAGACGAGCGGCCCGACCGCGAAGATGGCGAAGAGCAGGTGCAGAGCCAGCATGATTTTGAACATGCCGCCGAGGCTATCTGCTGGCCGATGGTTTCGACACGGACCTACGGCACTACTCACCGGCGCCCAGCCGGCGACAGCCGGAGATCAGATTCAGCCGGCGACAGCCGGAGATCAGATTCAGCCGGCGCGTCTGCCCTGCGAACGGTTGCGGTTGTTGATGTAGTCCGAGACGACGTACTCGCCGAGCGAGCCCTGCTTCGGCAGGAAGACGCGTCCTCCGTTGCGGCGGCCGAGCTCCTTCATGAACTGCACCAGTCCGGGTTCGTCGTCGAGCATGAAGACGTTGATGAGTGCCCCGCGCCGCGTGCAGCGCTCCACCTCGGCAAGCGTTGCCGCGATGGTCTCGCGGGTGGGCGGCCACGCGAAGTCCGCGAAGCCGTCCTCGGCGATGTGCGCGGTCGGCTCACCGTCGGTGATCACCAGGATGATCGGATCGCTGCCGCGATTGCGGTCGAGGAACCGTCGGGCCAGCATCAGCGCGTGGTGCAGGTTGGTGCCCTGCACGCGGTCCCAGTCGTGCTCCACCAGCGCGGTCGGCGTCATCACGCGCGCGTAGTCGGAGAAGCCGATGATCTCGATCTTGTCCTGCGGGTACTTCGTGGAGACGAGGGCGTGCAGCGCCAGGGCCGTCGTCTTCGCCTCGCCCCACGTACCGCGCAGCTCCATCGAGTACGACATGTCCACGAGTAGCGCGATCGCCGCCGAGGATCGCCGCTCGGTCTCCACCACCTCGAAGTCATCGCTCGCCAGCGACAACGATTCACCCGCTGCGAGTGAGCGCAGCACGCCATTGCGGACCGTTTTCACGACGTCGAGCGGCTGTTCATCGCCGAAACGCCATTCCCGACTCGACCCGGTGATCTCACCGGCGGCACCGGCATCGCGGACGTCGTGCCCGCCACGTCCTCTCGATTCGAGGACGTCGAAGACGCGCCGCAGCGCGGTCTGGCCGAGGCGGCGCAGCGCGCGCGGCGACAGTGTCAAGCCGCTGCTGTTGCGTTGCAGGTAGCCCTGCTTGGTGAGTTCGCGTTCGATGCGGCGCAGCTGCTCGACGTCCTGCACCGCGGATTGGCCGAGTGCGCGCTGGATCAGTTCCTCGTCGATGTCGTCGAGGCTTGCACCCGGGTAGTTCTGCGAGAGGAGGTTGTCGAGCTGCTCCAGGTCGGCGAGCTCGGCCAGTGCCGAGGTGGCGTCACTGAAGCCCATCGGGTCATCGCCGGACATTTCGGTTCGCGCGTTCCAGCGCAAGCCGGGACGAGCCGACTGCAGACCACGCTGTAGACGCTCCATCTGCTCGAGCAGTCCGACGTTGGAGAGCGACTGCTCCATCATCGCGCCGAGTTCGGCGCGCTGGTCGGAGGAGAGGGAGTTCATCAGCCGCTGCGCGGCCGCGGCCCGGCGGGCGAGGGAGTCGATGAGCTCCTCGAGGTTGCGCGGGTTGTCCGGGAAGAAGTCGCCGTACTCCCCCATGAAGTGGTCGAAGTCCTCGGGCGTGTGCTCCCCTCGGGCGTCGGCGTCGATCATCTCGTTGAGCGCCGCCATCATCTGCCGCATCCGCTCGAAGTCCTCGGGCGTTGCGTTCTGCAGGGCATCCTTCATGCCGGCGAACTGCGCGTCGAGCACTTCGCGCTGCAGCAGATCCTGGATCTGTTGGTATGCCTGCTGCGCCTCGGGGGAGCGCCAGTTGTAGTCGGAGAGCGCACGCACGGCGCGGGACGTCTCGTTCGGCAGGTTGTCGAGTTCGGCTTCGGCGAGGCGCGCCGCATCGTCCGGGTCGGGGAAGAGCGCGCGTCGCTCCTGCTCCAATGCCGAGTCGAGTAGTTCGCGGACCTCGTCGAGGGTGCCGCTGAGGTTGCCCTGCTCGCGCAGTTCCGCGGCGCGCTGCCGGGCACGCCGCCGCAGCTCGTCGAGCCCCGCCCGGTCCTCGGTGCCGTGCCGCAGCAGGCGGTTCAGTGCGTTCCGTGGCGAGGTGCCGTCGAGGATGTCGTCGCCGATCGAGTCCAGTGCCTCGCGGATGTCATACGGCGACTCCAGCGGATCGGGTCCACCGGCCCACCGCCCGTACTTGTTGCGGCGAGGCAAGGTCAGCCGCCATAAACGGTGCGGGAGCCGTCGGAGTCCTTGGCGAGGCGCTTGTTGAGGTAGAGCCCCTCAAGGGCGAACTCCACCGCGGCCGCGGCGATGCCGATCGCGGTGGGTCCTTCGCCGAGACCGTCCGGCTCGAGGCGTTCAAGCAGTGCGGAGAGGACGGGGATCGGGCCGAGCTGTTCGAGCAGTGCCGACGCGGCCACCACGTCGCCGCTGCTGACGACGAGCCCCTCGTCGAACTTCTCCTGCAGCGGCCGCAGATCCAGGCCCGCGAGGCGTGCGCGGAAGGTATCGGCGATGGCGCGGCGCTGCAGGTGCTCCAGCACCTCAAACTCGCGTCCCTCGTCGGCGTCGTCGAACTCGACCTTGCCGCGGCTGGCCGTGATCACCGACGGGAGGTCGGCGATCCGCGCGACCGCCATCGGCTCACCGGTGATCGCCGCCCGCCGCACGGCCGAGGCGACCACCGTTTCGAGCGCCGCGATGGCGAAGCGGGCGCTGACACCGGAGCGCTGGTCGACCTGCGGCGCGTCACGCACCGCCCGGGCGAACCGAGCCACGATCTCCAGCACGTGTGAGGGGACGACGGGGGCGCCGAGCGTCGCCTCGTCCTCGGCATCGCCCCAGAGGACGGCCGCCTCCTGCGCGATGAGGACGAGTTCGTCGGTGAGTTCGAGCGGGTAGTGGGTGCGGACCTCCGTGCCGAAGCGGTCCTTCAGCGGAGTGATGATCCGTCCCCGGTTGGTGTAGTCCTCGGGGTTGGCGCTGGCGACGAGGAGCAGGTCCAGCGGCATCCGCAGCTGGTAGCCGCGCACCTGGATGTCGCGTTCTTCGAGGACGTTGAGCAGCGCGACCTGAATGCGCTCGGCGAGGTCGGGCAGTTCGTTGACGGCCATGATGCCGCGGTTCGTCCTCGGCACGAGACCGAAGTGGATCGTCTCGGGGTCACCGAGGGTGCGTCCCTGCGCGATCTTGATCGGGTCGACGTCGCCGATGAGGTCACCGACGCTGGTATCCGGCGTGGCGAGCTTCTCGCCGTAACGCTCGGAGCGGTGCTTCCACGTGACGGGCGTGAGGTCGCCGTCGGCCCCGACCAGCGCGAGGCAGCGGGCGCACACCGGCGCATAGGGGTGGTCGTTGATCTCGCAGCCGTCGATCACCGGCGTCCACTCGTCGAGAAGGCCGACGAGGGTGCGGATGAGGCGGGTCTTGCCCTGACCGCGTTCGCCGAGAAGGACGATGTCGTGGCCGGCGAGCAGGGCGCGCTCCACCTCGGGGACGACGGTCTCCTCGAATCCGACGATGCCGGGCAGCGAGGTTTCGCCTGCGGCGAGGCGGACGAGCAAGTTCTGGCGGATCTCCGCCTTCACACTGCGATGGACGTGGCCCGTGGCGCGAAGCTCTCCGACGGTCGTGATCGAGGGTGCGGCAGTCACCTTCTCGAAACTACGCCGATCGAAGGAGGAAGTGCGAGCGTGCGCGATTCTTCGCTCGCTCCTAGCCTGAATATGCCTTCACCGAGACGAGGGTGACCTTCAGCTTCTTGCCGTTGGGGGTCTCGTACTGCACCGTCTCGCCCTCCTTGGCGCCGGAGAGGGCGCTACCCAGCGGGGAGGCCGGGGAGTAGACGTCGATGCTCGCGGTGGCGGCCTCTTCCCGAGAGCCGAGCAGGAAGCTTTCGGTGTCCTCGTCCCCGTCGTAGCGGATCTCGAGGACCATGCCCGGACCGGCGACACCGTCCGCCACTGGAGCCTCGCCCACTTGGGCGTTTCGCAGCATTGCGGTGAGCTGAACGATGCGTGCCTCCTGCTTGCCCTGCTCCTCGCGCGCAGCGTGGTAGCCGCCGTTCTCCTTCAGGTCGCCCTCTTCGCGCCGGTCGTTGATCTCCTTCGCCATCGCCGGGCGATTGTCGATCAGCGACTGCAACTCGGTCGAGAGGCGCTCGTATGCCTCCTGGGTGAGCCAGGTGACGGTGTCGGTGGCCTTCGTTGTCACAGCAGAACTCCCAAACGACGTGGGACGGGAACGGGACGTGTGGAACAGAACATCCAGAGTAAACCCGCGGGGGAATGTTCGTCCGGGCGTCGTGGACAATGGAGTCGTGACTGCCCCGTCCGGTGATGCCCTACGAATGATGGCCGTGCACGCCCACCCCGACGACGAGTCGAGCAAGGGCGCGGCCACTATGGCCCGCTACGTCGACTCCGGCGCCGAGGTGCTCGTAGTGACCTGCACCGGCGGTGAGCGGGGTAGCGTCCTCAACCCCAACTTCGAGGGGCGTGCTGACGTCCAGGAGAACATGGCGGAGGTTCGCCGCCAGGAGATGGCGAGGGCCGTCTCGATCCTCGGTGTCCAGCACCACTGGCTCGGCTTCGTCGACTCTGGCTTTCCCGAGGGCGATCCGCTGCCGCCCCTGCCCGCCGACTCCTTCGGTCTCATCGATCCCGACCTCGGCATCCAGCGCCTCGTGGAGGTGATCCGCCGGTTCCGTCCGCACGTCATGACGACGTATGACGAGAACGGCGGCTACCCGCACCCCGACCACATCCAGGTGCACGTGATCAGCGTCGGGGCGTTCGAGAAGGCCGCCGATCCGGAGTACCACCCGGAACTCGGCGAGGCATGGCGGGTGCTGAAGCTCTACTACGACGTGGGCTTCAACCCGGCGCGCTTCAACGCCATCGACGCCGTGCTGCACCAGCGCGGGCTGGAGTCGCCCTTCGCGGAGTGGCGTGAGCACCAGGCCGAGCGGGCCCAGAAGCGCGAAGAAGAAGGACGCCGCGACCCGAAGGTCACCACGCAGGTGAACGTCGCGGAGTGGTTCGAGCGCCGCGATCAGGCGCTGCTGGCACACGCCACCCAGGTGGATCCGCAGGGCTGGTTCTTCGGCGTGCCGCTGGACATCCAGCAGGAGGCGTGGCCCACCGAGGACTTCGAGCTGGTGACGTCCTACGTCGACACCTCGCTGCCTGAGGACGATCTCTTCGCCGGCGTGCGTGAGAGGGTGGTCGCGTGATCCTCGCTGCCAGCAACTGCACCGGGGAGTGCCTGAAGTCCGGACCGTGGGGCCTGGCGATCGTCCTGCTGCTCGGTGTCGCCTGCTACTTCCTCTTCAAGTCGATGTCCAAGCGCATCAAGCGGGTTAAAGATGCGCAGACCCAGCCACCGGCGCCGAAGCGGCCCGATTCCGCCACAGTCGCCCGGGCCGAGATCGTCACCCCGCCGAAAGACGACGAACCCGAGGCCTGATCGCCGGGCATCGACGAGGGGCTCACTCGAACTGGATGAGGCAGAACTCATTGCCTTCCGGGTCGGCCATCACGACGACCACGCCTGAGCCCGGATAGTCGTGTCGTTCGCCGGTGAACGATCCGCCCAGGCGCGCGACCTCGGCCATACCGTCCTCGATTTCCCCGACCGTCACGTCGAGATGCAGCCGGACCTTGCAGACTTTCGACTCCGGCACGGGCTGGAAGCTGAGGACGAGGCTGGGCTCGGTGAGGAGCACGCGGCGCCAGCCGGGTAGGTCAGCGTCCTCGCCGAGTTCGCCGCCGAGCAGCGAACACCAGAACCGTGCCACGCGCACTGGATCGGCGCAGTCGACTGTCATGCCGTGCAGGACGGCCGACATCAGGGGCGCGTCGGTCACGTTTGCTCCTATTCCGCCGGCGGCTGAGATCGCAACGATTTCGTCCGGCCCCGCTGCTTCTTCTCATCCAACCGCCGCTGTGTGGCACCAAGCGTTGGACGGGTGGCACGGCGCGGCGGCGGGGGTGGCGCCAGCGCCTCGGCGACGAGGTTCCGCAGCCGTGCCCGCGCGGCTTCACGGTTCTGTAGCTGCGACCGCTGCTCGGAGGCGACGAGCGTGAGGACGCCGTCGGTGAGGCGCGACTCCAGAGCCGTCAGCAGAGTCGCGCGTTGCACGTCGGTGAGCGATGGCGAGGCGGCGATGTTCCAACGCAACTCCACCCGACTGTCCGTGGTGTTCACGCCCTGCCCCCCGGGTCCGGACGAACGGCTGAACCGCTCGACGAGTTCATTCTCCGGAATGACGAAGGCGGTGGGCATCGACTCAGGGCCGGGTCGGCAGCGACTGCTCGTGAGCCATCCAGGAGCTGATCTCGTCCGCCTCGCGCGGCAGCCCGCCGGAGAGGTTGACCGGCTCGCCGTCGGTGACGAGGATGTCGTCCTCGATGCGCACGGCGAGACCGCGCAACTCGGCAGGAACCGAAAGATCGTTGGGCTGGAAGTACAGCCCCGGCTCGACGGTGAGGCAGTAGCCTTCGGCCATCTGCCCGTCACGGTAGAACTCGTTGCGGGCGCTCGCGCAGTCGTGCACGTCGATGCCGAGCATGTGCGAGACACCGTGCAGCGTGTAGCGACGGTGCAGTCCGGCACCGGGACGCTCGGGGTCGGGGTCGCACGACACCTCGGCCGTCACCGGCAGGATGCCCCAGCTGTGCAGGTGATCGGCGAGGACGTGCATCGCTGCCTTGTGCGGGGCGAGGAAGTCGGCGCCGGGACGAACCTCGGCGATCGCCGCGGTCTGTGCCTCCAGCACCGCGCTGTAGACGCGCCGCTGATCCGGCGTCCACTGCCCGGTCACCGGCATCGTGCGCGTGACGTCGGCGGTGTACAGCTCATCGGTCTCCACGCCCATGTCGGCCAGCAGCAGGTCGCCGGTCGAGATGGTGCCGTGGTTGCGCCACCAGTGCAGCGTCGTGCCGTGCCCGCCGGCGCCGACGATCGAGGTGTAGCCCACCTCGTTGCCGTCCAGCCGTGCCCTCCGCCAGAACGTCCCCTCCAGCCAGCGCTCGCCGCGCAGCGGCTTGTCGATCACCGACGGCAGCTCGCGCACCACATCGGCGAAGCCGCGCGCGGTGGCGTTGCAGGCGTCGCGGATCCGGTCGATCTCCCACGCGTCCTTCACGAGCCGCAGTTCGTCGAGCGTCTGCGCGAGTTCATTCGTCGCGGTTGAGGAGAAGAGGCCGTCGACGGTCGTGTCGAAGCCGGTGAGGACGAGCGCATCCGCGCCACGGAACGGCGCCAGGTCGACCTCGAGCGCGGCCAGCGGCTTCGTCGTCAGGTTGAGGACGGCAGAGGTGTCCTCCAGCGACGGCAC
>DASXYU010000067.1:0-2020 GCA_036502295.1 Jatrophihabitans sp.
TGGTCGCCATGCCGACCGCGATCCCCGAGGTGCCGTTGACCAGCAGGTTCGGGAAGCGCGACGGCAGGACCAGCGGCTCCTGCGTCGATTCGTCGTAGTTGGGGCCGAAGTCGACGGTGTCGGCGTCGATGTCGCGAAGCATCTCGGTCGCGAGACGCGCCATGCGCGCCTCGGTATACCTCATCGCCGCGGCGGGATCTTCGTCGATCGAGCCGAAGTTGCCCTGGCCGTCGACCAGCGGGTAGCGCAAGGAGAAGTCCTGCGCCATGCGGACGAGCGTGTCGTAGATCGCCGAGTCGCCGTGCGGGTGGTATTTGCCCATCACCTCGCCGACGATGTAGGCGCACTTGCGGTACGAACGCGTCGGCTGCAGACCAAGGTCGTGCATCGAGTAGAGGACTCGACGGTGTACCGGCTTCAGGCCATCGCGCACGTCGGGGAGCGCCCGGCCGACGATCACGCTCATCGCGTAATCGAGGTACGACGAGCGCATCTCCTGCTCGAGACCGCGGTCTTCGATGTTGCCGGTAAGCGCCTCCAGCGCCACTAGAGCACCTCTGCTTTCACACTGTTGGAATTGACACTCTTAGACATCGAGGAATTTCACCTCTTTGGCGTGGGTCTCGATGAACTACCGACGCGGGGCGACCTGGTCGCCCATCAGCATCGAGAAGATGCGGTCGGCCGCGGTCGCGTCGTCGAGCGTTACGCGGGCGAGCGTCCTGGTCGCCGGATCCATCGTCGTCTCACGCAGCTGTGTCGGGTTCATCTCGCCCAATCCCTTGAAGCGGGTGAGGGTGACGCCTGAGCGGGCGAGCTCCATCACCGCGCCGCGCAGAGCCTGGAAGGAGAGCGCGACCGTCCGTTTCTCACCGCGGCTTACCGTGAACGGCGGGCGGCCGACCTGTTTCAGCAGCGCCGCGTGCACCTCGGCGAACTTGCGGTACTCGGGGTCCTCGAACAACTCGCGCGGCAAACGGTGGGTGCGGGCGAGGCCACTGTTCCGGGAGATCGCCTTGACCACGAGGAGATCATCAGTCGAGCTGACCACCGTCGTGTCGAACGGCTCTCCCTCGGGGGCCACCCGCTCGAGCAGGTCCTTGGCCGCGGTGATCGACGACACCCCCTCGTCGAGCAGCGACGACTCCTCGAGGAACTGCACCACCTCGTGGCCGTAGCTGGCCTGCAATGAAGAGCCCCAGCCCTCGTACTCTTTCGAGCGCCGGATGTAGGACTGCCAACGGCTCGGGGTGAGCTTGCGGCTCTCCCCCGTCATGTCAACGAGCTCGAACTGCTCGAGCTTGTCGCGCAGCAGCAGCTCTTCGAGTTCGGACTCGCGCTCCAGGTAGGTCTCCTGGTTGCCCTGTTTCACGCGGTAGAGCGGCGGTTTGGCGATGTAGACGTAGCCGCTCTCGATCAGCTCTGGCATCTGTCGGTAGAGGAAGGTCAGCACCAGCGTGCGGATGTGCGCACCGTCGACGTCGGCGTCGGTCGCCATCACGATCTTGTGGTAGCGGGCGGTCTCGATGTTGAACTCGTCATGGATCCCGGTGCCGATCGCGGTGATCAGCGCCTGGACCTCGGTGTTGGCGAGGACCTTGTCGATCCGGCTCTTCTCGACGTTGATGATCTTGCCGCGCAGCGGCAGCACCGCCTGGGTGCTGCGGTCGCGCGCCTGCTTCGCCGAGCCGCCGGCGGAGTCACCCTCGACCACGAAGATCTCGGCCAGGCTCGGGTCCTTCACCGTGCAGTCGGCGAGCTTGCCCGGCAGGGTCGAGTTCTCGAGCGCCGACTTGCGGGTCAGGTCGCGAGCTTTGCGCGCTGCCGAGCGGGCGCGGGCGGCGTCGATCGCCTTCATGATGATGCGTTTCGCCTCGGGCGGGTTCTCGTCGAGGAACTCGGCCAGTTTGCGGTTGACGGTCTCCTCGACCAGGCTTTTGATCGGCGGGTTGCCGAGTTTGGTCTTGGTCTGACCCTCGAACTGCGGGTCGTGCAGCTTCACCGAGATGACCGCGGTGAG
>DASXYU010000068.1:0-28235 GCA_036502295.1 Jatrophihabitans sp.
TCTCGACCAGCGTCTGATGCACGAAGCGGTCAGGTGCCATCTGGCTGAATTCGAGGGTGAAGGGCAGTGCGCAGAAGACGTCGATGCCCAACTGCTCGACGAGCTCGGCACGGCGGACGATCGTGGTGAGCATCGGCGGATGGGACCCCGGCCGGACCACCTCGGAGGGGTGCGGCACGAACGTGATCAGCACGCTCGGGACGTCCTTGGTGTGAGCCTCGGCCACCACCTTCTCGATGATGCTGGCGTGGCCGCGGTGCACGCCGTCGAAGACGCCAATGGTGACCACGGAGTTGCCCCAGTCCGTCGGGACCGCGTCGAGCCCGTGCCACCGCTGCATGTCCTCACCCTAATCTCCCCCAAGGTTGGCCGGCGGGTCGCCGAATACGGGGATCCGCGGCCAATCTTGGGAGTTAGCCGGCGGGTTGGAAGACGAGGACGGGGCGCGCCAGCCCGTCGCGCTCCTCGAGGAGCGCGACGACGCCGCCGTCCGGAGCGAAGGCCGCGTAGACGCCCGGGATGCCGGTCGCCGCAAGGAACTTTCCGTAGCTCAGCGCCTTCGCCTCGTCATCGGCGACGTCGCGGACGGCGAACGCGGCGCGAACAGCCTCGTCGAGTGGCATCGTCACCGGGTCCCCGATGGCCTCGAGCTCTGCAAGGGTCCTTGCCAGCTCAAGCGTGAAGGGGCCGACGCGGGTGCGCCGCAGCGCGGTGAGGTGGCCGCCGACGCACTGCCCGGCGCCCGTCAACGCCACGCCGAGGTCGCGGGCGAGCGCACGGATGTAGGTGCCTGAAGAGCACTCCACTTCGACCCTCACGTCGAGCAGCTCCGCGATCGGCCGGGCGAAGCCGACCGCCTCGAAGCGGCTGACGGTCACGGGCCGCGCGGCGAGCTCAACAGCCTCACCGGCACGCGCCAGCTTGTAGGCTCGTTCGCCGTTGACCTTGATCGCCGACACCGAGGACGGCACCTGCGCGATCTCACCGGTGAGCGGCAACATCGCCGCGCGCACCTCGTCCTCGGTGACCGCGGCGGCCGAGGCCCCCGAGATGAACTCGCCCTCGGCGTCATCGGTCGTCGTCGCCTGGCCGAGCCTGATCGTCGCCGAGTACGCCTTGTCGGTGAGCGCGAGATGGTGCAGCAGCCGGGTGGCTTTCTCGACGCCGAGAACCAGGACGCCGGTCGCCATCGGGTCGAGCGTGCCCGCGTGCCCGACCTTGCGCGTGTGCGCGAGACGACGCAGCCGCGAGACGACGTCGTGGGAGGTCATCCCGCCGTCCTTGTCGACGATCACCAGTCCTGCCCGATTGGTCACGCCCTGGCCCCCAGGACGAGCCAGCGGTCACCGCGGGCGCGCAGATACATGCCGGCGAAGCGGATCAGGATGAAGAGCACCAATCCGGCCCACACACCACCGATTCCCCAATGCCAATGCAGCGCCAGCAGCGATAGCGGGATGAACCCGAGGGCTCCGGCGGCGGTGATGTTGCGCAAGAAGGCCATGTCACCGGCACCGATGAGCACTCCGTCGAGGGCGAAGAGAATGCCGGCCACCGGCATCATGCCGACGAACCACGGCCAGAGCAGGTGCATCTGGTGCTGCACCGCATGCGACGGCGAGAAGATCTCGGGGATGACGATCCAGCCCGCGGCGAAGATCACGCCGAAGGCCACCCCGGCCCAGAGCCCGAACCGCGCCACCCGCCAGGCGGTATGCCGCGCCACTGCCGCATCGCCGCCGCCGAGTGCCGCACCGACGATCGACTGGGCCGCGATCGCGAAGGAGTCCAGCACGAGCGCCGTGAACTCCCAGAGCTGCATTCCGGCGGAGTGGGCCGCGATCTGCGCCGTCCCCATCCTCGCTGCCACCGACGCGGCGACGAGGAACGAGCCCTGAAAGCCGGCCGCGCGGACCACCAGATCGCGTGCCATCAGCAGCTGGGCTCGCATCACCACCGGGTGCGGCTGCCATTCGCGGCTGGCCCGTAGCAACGCGATCACGAAGAGCAGCGCGCCGATCGCCTCGCCGATGAGGTTCGCCCACGCCGACCCCTGCAACCCCATACCGAAGCCGTACACGAACAGCGGGGATCCCCCCGCGGCGAAGACATACATGACGAGGACGATCACCACGGGTTCGCGGGTGCGCTGCACTCCGCGCATCCAGCCGTTGCCCGCCATCACCAGCAGGAGGCACGGCAAGCTGATCACGGAGATGCGGAACCACGACTCGGCCGCCCGCTGCTCGGCGCCGTGGCCGCCCGCGAGCCACACCGTGAACGGACCGGCGAAGATCTCGCCGAGGACGACAGTGGCGACACCGATATAGAGGGAGAGCCAGGAAGCCTGTACCCCTTCGCGTAGCGCCGCCGGGGTGTCCCCGGCACCGAACCAACGGGCGGCGCGGCTCGTTGTGCCGTACTCCACGAAGCTACCCATGGTGACCAGCACCGAGATCAGGACGCCCCCAACGCCCAGTGCCGCGAGCTGGCGGGCTCCGAGGTGGCCGACCACGGCCGTGTCGACCAGCAGGTAGAGCGGCTCGGCAGCGAGAACGAAGAACGCCGACCCGGTGAGTAAGAGAAGTCTTTTCAACGACGCCGCCCCACCCGGTACGAGTGAGGCATCCGTCTCCAGCGGCAACTCAGTCACGGTCGACGTCGCTCGCGACCTCGCCCTTCACCACGCTGACAGTGTCGTCGTCCTCGGCATCGGCGCCCACCGAATTATCGAGGTCGCCGTCCCACTCTGCGGTCTCCGCCTCGCGGGGCTTCTTGTACGGATCCGCCTCGCCTGCCGGCTCGGCCTCGGCACGTGCCGCCTGCACCTGCGCATCGGCCTGCGCCGCGACGGCGAGTAGCTCGTCGATGTGCCGCGCGGTGTCTGGCACCGCATCGAGGACGAACGCCAATGTCGGAGTGAACTTCACGCCGGTCTGCCGCCCGACCTCGCTGCGCAGCTGCCCGCGCGCGTCCTCCAACGCCGCGGTCGCCGCCTCGCGGTCCGCCTCGTCGCCGAAGACCGTGTAGAAGACCGTCGCGTCGTGCAGGTCACCGGTGACGCGCACATCGGTCACCGTCACCCACTCGAGCCGAGGGTCCTTGACGGTGTTCTTCAGGCCGGTCGCAACGATCTGTTGTATGCGACCGGCCAACTTACGAGCACGTGCATCGGACACGACTAGACCCGGGGCTTCTCACGCAGCTCGAAGACCTCGATGACGTCGTCGATCTTGATGTCGTTGTACGAGCCGAGGCCGATACCGCATTCGAAGCCGTCACGGACCTCGGTGGCGTCGTCCTTGAACCGCCGCAGCGAATCGACGGTGAGGTTGTCGGCGACCACTGAACCGTCACGGATGAGACGGGCCTTGGCGTTGCGCCGGATGATGCCCGAACGCACCAGCGAACCGGCGATGTTGCCGATACGCGGAACGCGGAACACCTCGCGGACCTCGGCCGTACCGAGCTGCACCTCTTCGAACTCGGGCTTGAGCATGCCCTTGAGTGCGGCCTCGATCTCCTCGATCGCCTGGTAGATGACCGTGTAGTACCGAATGTCGACACCCTCACGCTCGGACAACTCGCGCGCCTTGCCTTCTGGGCGCACGTTGAAGCCGATAACGACCGCGTCGGAGGCGATCGCGAGGTTGATGTCGTTCTCGGTGATGGCACCGACGCCGCGGCTGATGACGCGCAGCGACACCTCGTCCTCGATGCCCGATTCGCTGTTGATCTTCAACAACGAATCCTCGAGGGCCTCCACCGAACCGGAGACGTCACCCTTGATGATGAGGTTCAGCTGCTGGATCTCGCCGGCGGCAAGCGCCTTGTCGAGGTCGTCCAGAGACACCCGGCGACGCGAGTTCGCCAGCTGGGCGTTGCGCTCGCGAGCCGAACGCCGGTCGGCGATCTGCCGCGCGATGCGGTCTTCCTCCACCACCAGGAACGAGTCACCGGCGCCCGGAACGGACGTCAGACCCAGCACCTGTACCGGACGCGACGGCCCGGCGATATCCACCGGCACCAGGTTCTCGTCGAGCATGGCGCGGACGCGACCGAACGCATCGCCCGCCACGACGGAGTCACCGATCTGCAGGGTGCCGCGCTGGATGAGCAGCGTGGCGACCGGGCCGCGTCCACGGTCCAGGCGCGCCTCGATGACGATGCCCTGCGCGTCCTGATCGGGGTTGGCCCGCAGGTCGAGCGCGGCATCTGCGGTGAGGAGCACACCCTCGAGCAACCCGTCGATGTTGACGTTGTTGCGCGCCGAGACATCGACGAAGAGCGTGTCGCCGCCGTACTCCTCGGCAACGAGACCGTATTCGGTGAGCTGCTGACGCACCTTCGCCGGGTTGGCCCCTTCCTTGTCGATCTTGTTCACCGCGACCACGATCGGCACACCCGCCGCCTGGGCGTGGTTGAGCGCCTCGATGGTCTGCGGCATCACGCCGTCATCCGCTGCGACGACGAGGACGACGATGTCGGTGGTCGCCGCACCACGGGCACGCATGGCGGTGAACGCCTCGTGGCCGGGGGTGTCGATGAAGGTGATCGCGCGGTCCGCACCGTCGTGCGGCACGTGCACCTGGTAGGCACCGATGTGCTGGGTGATGCCACCGGCCTCGTCCGCGACGACGTTCGTCTTGCGGATCGCATCGAGCAGTCGGGTCTTACCGTGATCGACGTGGCCCATGACGGTCACCACCGGCGGGCGCGCGACGAGGTTCTCGTCCTCGCCCTCGTCCTCGCCGAAGCTGAGGTCGAAGGACTCGAGCAGCTCGCGGTCCTCCTCCTCGGGACTGACGACCTGAACCGTGTAGTTCAGCTCCTCACCGAGCAGGCCGAGTGCGGCCTCGTCGACCGACTGCGTCGCGGTGACCATCTCGCCGAGGTGGAACATCGCGGTGACCAGAGCCGCCGGCTCCGCGCCGATCTTCTCGGCGAAGTCGCTCAGGCTCGCGCCACGCGGCAGGCGCACGATGTCGCCGTTGCCGCGCGGAACCTGCACACCGCCCAACGACGGCGCTGCCATGTTGTCGAACTCCTGGCGCCGCTGCTTCTTGCTCTTCTTCGCGCGTCCGCCACCAGGACGTCCGCCACGACCGAAGGCGCCTGCTGTGCCGGCGCCCTTGCCACCGCGGCTGGAACCGCCTGCACCAGGACGTCCACCGCCCGGACCGCCGCCACCGGGGCCGCCAGGACGGAAGCCCCCGGCGCCACCGGGACCACCGGCGCCGCCAGGACCACCGGGGCCGCCAGGACGGAAGCCGCCACCACCAGGACGCGGACCACCAGAACCGCCGGCACCACCAGGACCACCGGGACGGAAGCCGCCAGCGCCAGCAGGACGTGGGCCGCCAGCGCCACCAGGACCACCGGGGCCGCGGAAGCCACCACCGGCGCCACCGGGACCAGGACGACCGGGCGCGGCGCCCGGGCTCGGGCGACCGGGCATCATGCCCGGGTTCGGACGCGGACCGCCGGGGCCTGCCGGGCTGGGACGGCCGCTCGGAGCACCGGGAACGGCGGGGCGGGGCCCGGCAGGACGAGGTGCACCGCCGCCGCCCGTGCCGAAGGGGTTGTTGGCGATGCGCGGCCGGGGGGGCATCGGGACGGCGGGCGCCTCGGTGGCGTCGGCAGCAGGAGCCGGCACGGGCGCGAGCAGTGCCGGTGACTCCGGCGCAGACGGCTGTGCCATCACTGGCGGAGCCGGGATGACCGGCTCGTCGACCGGCACGGACACTGCTGGCGCGGGTCCCGGCGTCGGGACAGCCGGAGAGGCGGGCTCTGCCGCTGCGGGAGCTTCTTCGACCGCGGCGGGCGCGGGGACGGCCTTCTTCGCGGGGGCCTTCTTGGCCGGCGCCTTCTTGACCGGCGCGGAGGCGCTTGCGGGAGGCGGGAAGGCTTCGGTCGCCTTGCGCACGGCGGGGGCCTCGATAGTGGACGAGGCGGTCTTGACGTATTCCCCATTGGAATTCAGCCACTCGAGCAGCTGCTTGCTGGGGACTCCGAGCTCCTTTGCGAGCGCGGACACACGGGTCTTGCCTGGCACGTGACTCCTTCAGAGGTGGGGTCACGCGGTACTGCGTGGCCCCGGGTTAGGCGGGTGAGGTGCTCATTGCTGGCGCTTCATCGCGAGGTCATGTCGTTTCTCCCTGCGGTCTTCCGCTGGACTGGACTGTCTGATCCGTGCTGAGCCACATACTGACGGACCGGAGTCGGGTCGACGGCCCCGGACACGCGTAGTGCCCGGACGAAGGCCCGACGCCGCTCGGCGAGTTCGAGACACGCGAGGACGGGGTGCAGTGATGCGCCTCGTCCCGGTGCCCGACGTCGAGGATCAGGGACGATCCGAACGGGATCCGTTCCTGGTTCTACGACTATGCGGAGCAACTCGGCGATCTCCACCCGTTGCCGACACCCGATGCAGGTACGAACCGGGGCTGAGACCATCGGTCACTCTACTCCTCAGGGCGCACGGACGCCGAATCTTCGACCGCAGGCGTAGCCGTCGGGTCGGCAGCCTCGGTTTGCGTCGGCTCAACGGCGATCTGACCCTCCGCATCGGAATGGATGTCGATGCGCCAGCCGGTGAGACGGGCGGCGAGCCTGGCGTTCTGCCCTTCACGACCGATCGCCAGCGAGAGCTGGAAGTCCGGCACCACTACCCGCACCGACTGGGTGGCGAGATTGACCACCTCGGAGTTGAGGGCGTGCGCCGGCGAGAGCGCGTTGCCGACATACGTCGCCGGATCGGCGTCCCAGTCGATGATGTCGATCTTCTCGCCGTGCAGTTCGGCGACGACGTTGCGCACCCGCTGTCCCATCGGCCCGATGCAGGCTCCCTTGGCGTTGAGGCCGGCGACGGACGTCCGCACCGCGATCTTGCTGCGGTGCCCCGCTTCGCGTGCGACATCGATGATCTCCACACTGCCATCGGCGATCTCCGGCACCTCGAGCGCGAAGAGTTTCTTCACCAGGCCGGGGTGGGTACGGCTCACCGTCACCTGCGGTCCGCGCATGGTGCGCTGGGCCCCCACGACGTAGCACTTCAGCCGGGTTCCGTGGTTGTAAACCTCGCCCGGCACCTGCTCGGAGTTGGGCAGGATCGCCTCGATGGTTCCTATGTCTACGAGCACGACTCCCCTGGTCGCGGCTTGCGCGTCGGCCTGCACGACACCGGTGACGATGTCGCCCTCCTTACCCGCGTACTCGCCGAAGGTCTTGTCGTGCTCGGCGTCGCGCAGACGCTGCAGGATCACCTGCCGCGCGGTCATCGCCGCGACCCGCCCGAAGTCGGTCGGCGTGTCGTCGTACTCCTCCTCGATCTGACCCTCGGCGCCGATTTCCTGCGCCCAGACGACGACCTCCCCGGACTTGGAGTCGATCGCCACGCGGGCGTGCGGCATCGAGTGCGGGGTGTGCTTGTAGGCGGTGAGCAAGGCACCTTCGAGCGCAGCCATCAACGCCTCGAACGGAATCTCCTTCTCGCGCTCGATGCTGCGCAGTGCCTGGATATCGACGTGAACCATCGTTCAGCCCCCTCCGTCCTCATCATCGACGCTGTCGTGGTCGTCTGCGCGATTGAATTCGACCTGGACCTTGCCGCTGCCGAGCTGCGACCACGCGACGACACGCTCGCTGCCTGCGACATCCAAGGTCACACCCGCATCATCGGCGGCGAGGACGCGTCCCGTGAGTTCGTCATCGCCGGCCGTCACCTTCACCAGACGCCCCAGCGATCGGCGCCAGTGCCGTTCTTCGACGAGCGGACGATCGACACCCGGCGAACCGACCTCGAGGACGTACGGCCCGGAGAACGCCGCGTTCGAGCCGAACGGACCGTCGGCGTCAAGGACCTCGGAGATGAGCCTGGAGACCTGGGCAACCGCATCGAGGTCGATGCCACCATCGGCGTCGACGCTCACCCTGACAAGGCTGCGGCGTCCCGCGCTGGTGACGGAGATGTCCTCGAGGTCGTATCCGACCGAGGCGACAGCGGGACCGAGCAGTTGCAGCAGGTGTTCGCGCGCGCCACCGCCGGACGCACCGGTCTTCACCGGCTTCACCGGCTTGCCGGTTCCTGCTGGCGACATGGCTGGTCTCCCGTTCGTTCAATTGTCAGCTGAGAGCCTATCCGGCTTCGGCGGAAACGCGCGCCATCTCTGCCAGACTGGCGCCGACATGACTGCCCCGAACGCCGATCCCCGTTCTGACCCCGGTGAATTGCGACCGCCCCGCCGCCCGAGTCGCAGGACGTTGCTCCTCGCAGGCGGCGCCGCCGTCGTCGCCGGGGCGGGTGTGGGGGTGGGGTTGGGAGCCAGCCATGGGTCCTCGGCAACGCCACACCCACCTGTGGCGCCTCCGGTGCGTCGGGACCTGGCGGACGCCGTCGCGCAGGAGGTCTCCCTGATAGCGATCATCGACGCGGTCACCGACGCCTCTCCGGCGAATGCCGCCCTGCTGAAGCAACTCCGAGCCGACCACGCTGAGCACGAGCGGGTCCTGCGGTCACTGATTCCGGCGGGGTCAGCTCCGCTGCGCCTCCCTGCGGTCTCGATGGCGCCGGCCACCGTCTCGATCGTGCGCAGCACCGAGCAGCGCGCCTCGCAGGTGGCCGCCGCGACTGCCGGATCCTCCGAGGGCGCCACCGCCGTCCTACTCGCCTGCATCGCGGCGTGTGAGGCCAGTCATGCGGAGCTGCTGTCATGACCGCGCCAACGCCTGCAGGACCGACGGCTGAACTCACCACGGCATGGCAGGCGGCCCTGGCCGCCGAACATCAGGCCGTCTTCGGCTACGGCCTGGTGCAGGCACACCTGGTAACCGAGGACGACGTGATCAGCAACGAGGTCCCCGACGACTTCAGCGGCAATCCGCACGCCGCCCTCGCCAGAGCCTGCGACACCGCCCATGCTGCGCTCGTGGAGTCGGTCTCAGAGGCGATGCTCGCCGTGGGATTGACACCCCGGGGGGCGCTCGCGGACTACCCCGCGCTCTATCCGGTCACCTCGGCCAAGGACGCCCTGGCCCTGGCCGCGCGCATGGAGGACGACTGCTGCTCGGCGTGGCGTGGCCTGTACGCCGCCTGCACACCCGAGGCGGCGCCCAACGCAGATCTCGCCGCCCCGCCGACGGGACTGCGCGACGCAACCCAGCAGGCGCTCACCGCCTCCGCGGTCCGGGCCCTGCGCTGGCGCAAGGCGATGAAGGCACCGCAGCTGACCGACGCCTTCCCTGGCCTGTGAGCGGGCTTACGCCACCACGTCCTCCTCGATCGCTGCGCTGAACTGGCTGTTGTAGAGCTCGAAATAGGCGCCGTGTGCGGCAAGCAACTCTGTGTGGGTGCCCTGCTCGACGATCCGTCCGGCATCCATGACGAGGATGAGGTCGGCGTCGCGGATCGTCGAGAGCCGGTGCGCGATGACGAAGGACGTCCGGTTGCTGCGCAACGCTGCCATGGCGTGCTGCACCTGGACCTCGGTGCGTGTGTCGACTGAGCTCGTCGCCTCGTCGAGGATGAGCAGCGACGGCTGGGCGAGGAACGCGCGCGCGATCGTCATCAGCTGCTTCTGGCCGGCCGAGAAGTTCGAACTCTCCTCATCGATCACCGTGTCGTAGCCGTTCGGCAGCGCCTGGACGAAACCGTCGACGTAGGCGGCTTTCGCCGCGGCGAGGATCTCCTCCTCGGTCGCTCCCCCGGCGGCTACGCCTTCGCTGCCGGGGGCACCCCCACTTGGCCGCCCGTAGCCGATGTTGTCGCGGATCGTTCCGCCGAAGAGCCAGGTGTCCTGCAGCACCATGCCGATCTCTCCACGCAGGTCAGCCCGTGCCATGTCGCGGATGTCGACGCCGTCGAGGGTGATCCGTCCTGCGTCGATCTCGTAGAAGCGCATGACGAGGTTCACCAGCGTGGTCTTACCGGCACCGGTGTGTCCGACGATCGCGATCGTGTGACCTGGCTCGGCGACAAGCGACAGGTCCTCGATGAGCGGCTGGTCGGGGACGTAGCGGAAGCTGACGTTCTCGAATTCGACGCGACCCCGCATCTGCACCGGCCGCGCCGGCGAGACCGGATCGGGAAGCTGCTCCTCGGCATCGAGGAGGTCGAAGACACGCTCGGCCGATGCCACGCCGGACTGCAGCACGTTCGCCATCGAGGCGACCTGGGTCAGCGGCTGGGTGAACTGCCGCGAGTACTGGATGAAGGCCTGCACGTCACCGAGGCTCATCGCGCCGGAGGCGACCCGAAGGCCACCGACGACGGCAACCGCGACGTAGTTGAGGTTCCCGATGAACATCATCAACGGCATGATCGTGCCGCTCACGAACTGCGCGCCGAAGCTCGCCTCGTAGAGCTCCTGGTTCTTGGTGTCGAAGCTCGCCTGGATCTCCTTCTGGCGGCCGAAGACCTTCACCAGTTCGAGGCCGGTGAAGGCCTCTTCGATCTGGCCGTTGAGCTGGCCCGTGTTACGCCACTGCTGGATGAACTTCGACTGCGAGCGCTTCGCGACGAACTTCGTGACGAGCATCGACACCGGCACCGCGACGAGCGCGATGAGGGCGAGCACCCAGGAGAGCGTGAACATCATGACGAGGACGCCGACCACGGTGAGCAGGGCGACGAGCAGCTGGCTCATCGTCTGGGACAGCGTCTGCTGGATGTTGTCGATGTCGTTGGTGACCCGACTGAGCAGCTCGCCGCGCTGCTGACGGTCGAAGTACGGCAGCGGCAGGCGGTGGATCTTCTCCTCCACGTCGGTGCGCAGCCGGCGGATGGCGTTCTGCACGATGCCGTTGAGGAGATAGCCCTGCACCCACGACAGCAGCGAGCCGCCGAAGTAGACGCCGATCGCGCAGAGCAGCACGACGCCCAGGTGTCCGAAGTCGATGCCGTGACCGGGTACCGCGCCGGAGTGGGCGAGCACCTCGGCATACGTCGAGTCACCCCGTCCTCGTACCTGGTCCACGGCGGCGGAGAGCGAGAGCCCGGCGGGGAAGAGCTTGCCCATCACGCCGGCGAAGATCGCGTCGGTGGCCTTGCCGAGGAAAATCGGTCCCAGCACCGACATGGTGACGCTGCCGAGCGCGAGGACGAGGACGACGTAGAGCTTGATGCGCTCCGGGCGCATCGTCCTCAGCAACCGCCGCGCCGAGGGCCAGAAGTTCATCGACTTCTCGGCGGGCATCGCGGCGCCCATCCAGGGTGGGCCACCGCCCGGACCCCGGCGGTTTTCGGCGCCCTGAATTCGCTTCGCCGGCCCGGTGCCGCCGGTCGAGCCAGCCGAAACCCGGTCCGGCGTTGCACCGTTCTCGCTCATGCCGCCTCCTCCGCGGAGAGCTGCGACGTGACGATCTCCGCATAGGCCGGGCAGGTGAGTCGTAGTTCGTCGTGCGTGCCGACTCCGACGATGGCTCCTCCCCCGCCGGCTACGCCCCCGTCGGCGCGGGTATCCCCCCTGTCCAGGACGATGATCTGGTCGGCATCGCGGATCGTGGAGACCCGCTGCGCGACGACGATCACCGTCGCGTCCCGTGTCGCGGGTTTCAGCGCAGCACGCAACCGGGCGTCGGTGCCCATGTCGAGGGCGGAGAACGAGTCGTCGAAGAGGTAGATCTCAGGCTTGCGGACCAGCGCCCGCGCGATCGCCAGGCGCTGGCGCTGCCCGCCGGAGACGTTGGTGCCGCCCTGCGCGATCGGGGCCTGCAGACCATCGGGCAGCGTCACGACGAACTCGGTCGCCTGGGCGACATCGAGAGCGGCCCAGAGGTCCTCGTCGGTGGCCTCCGGGTTTCCGTAGCGCAGGTTGCTGGCGATCGTCCCGCTGAAGAGGTACGCCTTCTGCGGGACGAGACCGATCCGGCCCCAGAGCAGCTCCGGCTCCAGCTCGCGGACATTGATGCCGTCGACGAGGACGGCACCTTCGGTCGCATCGAAGAGGCGCGGGATGAGGGAGATCAACGTGGTCTTGCCCGAGCCGGTGCTGCCGATGATGCCGGTGACGGTTCCGGCCCGCGCCGTGAGGCTGATCTCGCTGAGCACCGACGCCGCCGCACCTGGGTAGGCGTAGCTGACTCCGCGGAACTCCACCTGGGCGTGGGTGGGAAGTTCGGTGATCGGGGTGAGCGGCGGCTCCACCGACGTGTGGGTGTCGAGCACCTCGATGATCCGCTCCGCGCAGACTGCGGCGCGCGGAATCATCACCACCATGAAGCTCGCCATCAGCACCGACATGAGGATCTGCATCAGGTAGCTCATGAAGGCGGTGATCTCGCCGACCTGCATCGTGCCGGAGTCGATGTAGTGGCCGCTGAGCCAGAGCAGCGCGACGAGGGTGGCGTTGACGACGAGCATGACGACCGGGAAGAGCAGCGCCGCCCAGCGTCCTGCCCGCAGTGACGTGTCGGCCAGCGAGCGGTTCGCGACGTCGAAGCGGGCCTCCTCCACCGGTTCCCGGACGAAGGCGCGCACGACGCGCACGCCGGTGATTTGTTCGCGCAGCACCCGGTTGATGCCGTCCAGCTTCGCCTGCATCGCCCGGAACTGCGGCACCATGCGCCACACCACCAGTCCGATGACGAGGGTGAGGACGGGCAGGCTCACCGCCACCAGCCACGACAGCCTCGCCTCCTGGTGGACCGCCATGATGATGCCGCCCACCACGGTGATCGGGGCCGCCACCATCAACGTGCAGGAGAGCACGACCAGCATCTGGACCTGCTGCACGTCGTTGGTGTTGCGGGTGATCAGCGATGGGGCGCCGAAGCGGGCAAGTTCACGAGCCGAGAAGGTCCCGACCCGGTTGAAGAGGGCCCGGCGAATATCACGTCCCGCACTCATCGCGGCCTTCGCGCTGAAGTAGGCCGCACAGATCGCGCAGAGGATCTGCAGCAGGCTGATGAGCAGCATCCAGCCGCCGGTGGCAAGGATGTAACCGGTGTCGCCCTTGCTCACGCCCTTGTCGATGATGTCGGCGTTGAGCGTCGGCAGGTAGAGCGCGGAGAGCGTCGCCAGCAACTGCAACGCGACGACGATCGTCAGCCACACCTTGTACGGCCCCAGGAACGTTCGCAGTACGCGCACTAACACCCGGGGGCTCCCGTTCTCGTCAAGCTGTGATCATCTCCAGTTATCAACTATCTCGATGAGGTCAAGCAGTCTCTGCACCACCGCGTCGGGTTCGCCGAGGGTGTGTCCGTGCTGCGCTACCGGGATCGCGCTGTGCGGAACATGTACTGCCTTCATGCCGACCGACTTGGCGCCGTGGATGTCGTCGAAGAGGCGATCGCCGACGAAGACGACCCGCCCCGGATCGCTCGCGCCGACGGCTGCCATCGCCGCCTTGAACGCCTCGGGATGG
Organism: Jatrophihabitans sp.; assembly: GCA_036502295.1. Taxonomy (GTDB): domain Bacteria; phylum Actinomycetota; class Actinomycetes; order Mycobacteriales; family Jatrophihabitantaceae; genus DASXYU01. The sequence continues at coordinate 13,365 of DASXYU010000068.1, forward strand.
GGCTTCGTCCAGGCGATCTCGGAGGTGTAGACCGCACCGTCGATCAGATGGTCGACGCCGTCGCGCTCGAAGATCGCCCGATGCACCTCGCCGGGCCAGACGGTGTTGCTGAGGACGCCGATGCTGATGCCTCGCTCGCGCAGCGCGAGGAACAGCGGTTCGACGTCAGGATCGGTGATGGTGTGCGGCTCCCACCAGGCGTGGAATGCGGCGAGCATCTCAGGGGTGGACGCGACGCCGGCGGAGGCGAGGACCTCGTCGAGGGTGCCTGCGACGTGGTGGTCGCGGCACCGGATCCAGATCTCGCTCTCGACCGCCGCGAGGCGGGAGGCGATCTCAGGATCGGCTACAGCGGCGTTCCATGCCTGCCCGGGTTCGATCACGTGCCACGGCGTCAGGGTGCCACCCCAGTCGAAGATCACGCTGTCGATCGCCACGGCAGGAAGCCTAGTGGTGGGTACCGACTGAGAATTCAGAGCAGGACGGTGGCGAGCGTCGCGTGATAGCGCATGCCGAGCTTGGCGTAGAGGCGCCGTCCTGCGATGTTGAAGTCGTTGACGTAGAGGCTCGCGGTCGGCGCGAGGGTGAGTGCGTGCCGGAGCACGGTTGCCATCGCCGCAGTGGCAATGCCCCGTCCGCGCAGATCCGGCCGCACCCAGACGCCCTGGATTTGGCACGTCTGCGGCGTGATGACACCGATGTCGGCCTTGAACTCGACCTGGCCGCGGTGGTCGAAACGCGCGAACGCCGACCCCGCCGAGATGAGGTCGGCGACCCTGTTGCGGTAGGCCGTGACTCCAGGTGCTCGGTACGGGGAGATGCCGAGTTCGTCGGTGAACATCGCCGCGCTCGCCGCCATGTAGCGATCAAGTTCGGCCGATGTCGCGCGACGCACCTCAGGGTCGGAGGCGACCGCGGGACGGCGGTCGGCCACGAGTAGCGGCTGCGCTCCGCGGATCGCCCGCGGTGCTCCCCAGCGGCGCTCCAGCACCGGCCACATCGTGGCGACGACGTCGGCGGTGCCCACGATCGAGGCGCAGAGGCGCGGCCGTTGCGAAAGTGTGTGTGCCAGCGCCAGCCAGTTCGCCTCGTCCCCGCCGAGCGGGATCACGTTTCCGCCGGCGAAGACGGCCGACCGCAGCAGCCCCGCTTCACGGATGCCGAAGACCGTGCCACCGAGTCGGTTCGGGTGCAGTGTCCCGACCGCGGCGATCCGGGAGGCCACCACCGAGTTGAGGATCGGGTCGCAGTGCACGAGCTGATGTAGCTCGGGCAGGTCCGAGTCCGTGAGGACGGAGACGTGCCGACGATCACCTGTGCGACGCGAAGCGAGGGACTCCAGGATCGTCACAGGCAGGACCCTACCCGCGCCTATCCGTCCTCTCGCGGCGAAAACACAGTGGTATCACCGCGGTATCATCGCCGTATGGCCATGACCCTGCGCCTCACCGAGGACGAGACCGATGCGCTGCGGGAATTCGCTGAGGCATCCGGTCGCTCCATGCAGGACGTCGCACGTCAAGCGATCCACGACTTTGTGACCGATCGCAAGAAGATGCGCGACGACATCCTTCATCGCATCGTCACGGAAGACGCCGAGGCGCTCGACCTACTCTCGAAGTGACGACCTACCTCGATCTCGACGACATCCTCAAGGCCGCCGAGATCGCGATCTCACCTGCCCAAGTTCTAGTACGCGACATCGGCCTCCTCGAGTCTGCGCTCGCACGTCCCCAGGCATCGGCTTTCGGTGAAGATGCGTACTCGGATCTGTGGACCAAAGCGGCAGCTCTGCTCGAATCCCTCGTACGCAACCGCGCCTTGATCGACGGCAATATGCGCTTGGCCTGGGTACGCCCGCGCTAGAAGGACGTGCCGGCGAGCGGCGCCCGGTCTGCGAGCAACGCCCGGTCAACGCGCCGCAGGAGGCCCTCGTCGCCGCCCTCGGCCCGCCCTCCCCTGAGGAAGGACTGCAGCCGGTGCCCGCCGAGGTACAGCGCACCGAGGACGGAGACATCGCTGCTCAGGTCGGCAGAGTCGTCGGTGCGCGCGACCTCGGCACCCTCGGCTCCACCCTTGATGCGGTAGCGGGCGTCGCCGAGCAGCGAGTCGCGCAATTCCCAGACGACCTCGAACTCGACCGCGTAGCTGCGTGCCGAGAGAAGTGCCGCGATGTTGAGCGGACGGACCCAGGCGAGGTCTGCCACGGACCGGGTGCGTACCTGGCGTGCATCGAGGAGGAGGTGCTCGATCGGATCGTCGATCGGCGCCATCTCGGTCTCGATCCACGCGTACAGCTCCATGCTGAGCATGCTCTGCCAGAGTGCGGCGTGCGCCTGCGGCGTTGTGGTGGCGTACTCGATGATCCGCAGGGTGCTGTCGGGATGCCCCTCGTCCTTGTGCAACTCCGGGCGAAAGACGACGTAGCCGTCCTCATGCAGCAGGAACATCTTCCTCTGGCCGGAATCGGACGGATCGTCGATCACGGCGTCCCACCGCGCTGCGTTGCGTCGGACGAGACCGGGCACCTGGGTGCGCCAGCGTTCGTGGACATCGGGCAGCAGACTGCGCGCTTCATCCGCCGTGCCGAGCCAGACGCCGGTGGCGTCCACTTCGCGCCGCAAGCGCGCGCCGTGGGTGGAGATCGCCATCTCGCGGATCTGCGTCGCGGCACCGAAGCCGAAACGCTCATAGATGCCGCCCTGGCTCGCGGTGAGGGTGCTCGCCGCAGCGCCCTCGTCGATGTAGCGGCGCAGTTGTGTCTCCAATAGCGACCGCAGGATGCCGCGCCGGGTGTGTGTCGGCGCGACCGAAACCCAGGTGACCGCCGGCATGTCGATGTTGCCGCCGCCCGGGAGGCTGAAGTTGAGGTCGTACTCCCCCGAGACGCCGACGACGCGCTCGCTGCCCGGGGCGCCGGCGGTGGCGATGAGGAACCTCTCCGGGTCCAGGATGCGCAGGACGTCCTCAAGGGCACGGCCGCGGAACTCGTAGCCGAACTGGACGCCGTCCTGCCGGGCAATCTCGGGGAGGTCGGCGACAGTGCCAGGACGGATGGGATAGGACGACGCGCTCACGCGCCTAGCCTCTCAGGTCGGTCGAGCGGATTCAGCTGGTGATGACGCTGCGTTAGCTGATGGAGACGGACGGCTCGCCCGAGGCGACGCCGGCAGCCTCCATCTCCTCGGCCAAACGCATCGCCTCTTCGATGAGGGTCTCGACGATCTGGCTCTCGGGAACTGTCTTGATGACCTCGCCCCGCACGAAGATCTGTCCCTTGCCGTTGCCGGAGGCGACACCGAGGTCGGCCTCGCGTGCCTCACCCGGTCCGTTGACGACGCAGCCCATCACGGCGACGCGCAGCGGGACTGTCATGCCTTCAAGGCCGGCGGTGACCCGCTCGGCGAGGGAGTAGACGTCCACCTGTGCGCGACCGCAGGATGGGCAGCTGACGATCTCGAGGCGACGCTGCTTGAGGTTCAGCGACTCCAGGATCTGACGGCCGACCTTCACTTCTTCGACGGGTGGCGCGCTCAGCGAGACGCGGATCGTGTCGCCGATGCCCTTGCTCAGCAAGGCGCCGAAGGCAATCGAGGACTTGATCGTCCCCTGGAACGCCGGCCCGGCCTCAGTGACGCCGAGATGCAGCGGGTAGTCGCAGGCCTCGGCGAGCAGTTCGTATGCCTTCACCATCACGACCGGGTCGTTGTGCTTCACCGAGATCTTGAAGTCGCGGAAGTCGTGCTCCTCGAAGAGGCCCGCCTCCCATAGTGCCGACTCGACGAGCGCCTCCGGGGTGGCCTTGCCGTACTTCTCCAGCAGGCGCTTGTCGAGCGAGCCGGCGTTGACGCCGATGCGGATCGAGACCCCGGCATCCTTGGCAGCCTTGGCGATGTCCTTCACCTGGTCGTCGAACTTCTTGATGTTGCCCGGGTTGACTCGCACCGCGGCGCACCCTGCGTCGATGGCGGCGAAGACGTACTTGGGCTGGAAGTGGATGTCGGCGATGACCGGGATCTGGCTGTGCTTGGCGATCTCGCCCAGCGCGTCGGCGTCGTCCTGCGACGGGACCGCAACGCGCACGATGTCGCAGCCGGCGGCCGTCAGCTGTGCGATCTGCTGCAGCGTGGCGTTCACGTCGGAGGTGAGCGTGGTGGCCATCGACTGGACCGAGATCGGGGCGTCGCCACCGACGTAGACCGAGCCGACCTTGATCTTGCGGGAGGCCCGGCGCGGCGCGAGGACGGGCGGCGGGGCGGACGGCATTCCGAGCGATACGGCAGTCACGATTCCATTATCCCTTCTTTATCCGCCAACCAGCTTCACCGGGTGGACGATGTCGGCGTAGAACGTCAGCAGCGTCACGCCGATGAGGACGACCGCCACGGCATACATGATCGGCGCCATCTGCGCCGTGTCGACGAAGATCCGCCTGCTGGAGCGCCCCTTCAACCGGGCATAGCCCCGCTTTCCGGCCTCCACCACGGCACCGACGACGTGGCCGCCGTCGAGCGGCAGCAGCGGCAGCATGTTGAAGAGGAAGAGCAGCAGGTTCACGCTGGCGAGCAGGCCGAGCAGTGTGACGACCTTGTCCTGGAACCCGAATTCGTTCGATGAGGCGATATCGCCGCCGATGCGACTCACCCCGACAACGCCGATGGCACCTTCGGGGTCACGCGGCTTGCCCTCGAAGACGGTCTGCCAGAGGCTCTTCAGCTTCGCGGGGTACTGGCCTAGCGCCGAGAATCCGGCGCCGACGCTGTCGAGGACCTGTCGCGGGATGGCGGTGAGGCTCACCGGCTTGTAGTAGTGGTGCACGGTCGAGGAGACGCCGAGGAACCCGACGGTGTGCGTCTGGTCTGTGACGTTGCCGTCGGTGTCCTCGACGTATTTCAAGTTCTGCACCGGCGTAGGCGTGAGCGTGAGCTGGTGGCCAGCGCGGTCGACGACGACGCTGAGCCGCTGCCCCGGTGACCTCTCGATGACCGAGATGACCTCGTCCCAGTTGCTGACCGCGGTGCCGTTGATCGCGACGACCCGGTCGCCGGGCTTGAAGCCTGCGACTGCGGCAGGCGAGTTGGTCTGCGTGCAGGCGTCGACCTGCGCCTGGGTGGCGTTGGCCGGGGTGACGCACTTGGTGACGGTGCCGATCGTGGTCGTCGGGTCGTCGTGCACCAGGCCGACTCCGCCGAGCAGGACGACCATCAGGACGAGGAAGATCAGCAGGTTCATCAGCGGGCCGCTGACCATCACCACGATCTTCTTGCCGGGGGTGAGCCGCCAGAACTCGCGTCCTTCATCGGCAGGGTCGAGGTCTCGGCGGTTGGCGGCGCGGTACTCCTCCACCATCCGACGCAGGCGCGGTGACCAGCGGGGCCAACGCCGGCCGGCCTGCTGTACTCGCGGCGATCGGAGATCGGCAGGCGGCACCATCCCGATGAGGCGGACGTAGCCGCCGACGGGCAGCGCCTTGAGGCCGTACTCCGTCTCGCCGCGCGTGCGCGACCAGACCGTCGGGCCGAAGCCGACCATGTACTGCGGGACCTTCACCCCGAACTTCTTGGCGGGGAGCATGTGCCCGACCTCGTGCAGGGCAATCGAGACGAGCAGGCCGATCGCGAAGACGACGACGCCGAGCGCGTAGAGCACCGGTCGTCCTCCTCGTCCTTTATCGCTGCCTAGCTTCTGACCTCGGCCAGTTGACGGGCTCGGCGGCGGGCCCACCGCTGTGCCTCTTCAACGTCCTCGACGGTACTCGGCGTTCCCATGGCGGCATGCTGATCGCCGAACCACTCAGCAAGTACTGCAGAAGTGGTGTCGACGATCTGCAGGAACCCGATGCCGCCGGCGTGGAAGGCGCCGACGAGTTCTTCGTTGGCGGCGTTGAACACGGCCGGCGCGCTTCCGCCCGCGATGCCCGCCTGCTTGGCCAGTTCGACGGCGGGGAAGGCCTCAGAATCCAACGGTTCGAAGGTCCAGTTCTGTGCCTGGGTCCAGTCGACCGGACGGGCGGCATCGGCGACCCGGTCGGGCCAGGCCAGGGCGAGCGCGATCGGCAGCCGCATGTCCGGGGGCGAGGCCTGCGCCAGCGTGGAACCGTCGGTGAACTCGACCATCGAGTGGACGATCGACTGCGGGTGCACCACGGCTTCGATCCGCTCGTAGGGGATATCGAAGAGCAGGTGGGCCTCGATGATCTCCAGCCCCTTGTTCACCAGCGTCGCCGAGTTGGTGGTGATGAGCTTGCCCATGTCCCAGGTGGGGTGGGCCAGCGCCTGCTGCGGCGTGACATCGATGAGTTCGTGGCGGCTGCGTCCTCGGAAGGGACCGCCGCTGGCGGTGATCACGAGCTTGCGCACCTCTGCTGCGCTGCCTCCGCGCAGGCACTGCGCCAGGGCCGAGTGCTCGGAGTCGACCGGCGTGATCTGGCCGGGCTTGGCCAGCGCCTTCACCAGCGGGCCGCCGGCGATCAGCGACTCCTTGTTGGCCAGGGCGAGGACGCGTCCGGCTTCCAACGCGGCGAGGGTGGCACGCAGGCCCTGGGCTCCGTCGACCCCGTTGAGGACGATGTCGGCCTCTCGCGCGGCGAGATCGGTGTTGGCGGAGGTGCCGGAAACCACCTCGATGTGACCGGCGCCGAGTGCATCGAGTCGGTCGCGGAGTTCGGCTCGTTTGTCTTCGCGGGCGACACCGACGACCTCGACCTGCAACTCCGCGGCCTGCTGCGCGAGGAGGTCCACGTTGCCGCCGCCGGCCGTGAGGGCCGTGATCCGGAACAGCTCGGGGGCGTGCTTGGCGACGTCGATCGCCTGCGTCCCGATCGACCCGGTCGACCCCAGGACAGTCACCCTGCGCGGCTCATTCACCGGCCCAGTCTCTCATCTGCCCTGACGAGTCTCGGTGTGCGAGAAGCAAGGCGGAGGAGGAGTGCCGTATCGCGATACGGCCGACGACCGACAACGCCGCAGATCGTGCGCCCGAGGCTCGTCAGAAGAAGTGTTTGCCGTAGTAGTCGCCAGGGCTCGAGAGCCCGGGCGGGACGGCGAAGAGGCCGCTGGAGGTGTGTTTGATGTACTCGTTGAGATTGTCGTGCTGCCCGAGCTTGGTCTGGATCGGCACGAACTGCTTGTGCGGGTCTTTCTGGAATGCGATGAAGAACAATCCCGCATCCAGGTAGCCGGTGGTGGGATCGATGCCGTCGGTGTAGGAGTAGCCGCGGCGCAGCAGCATCTGCCCGCTGTTCGTCTTCGGTGACGCGAGGCGGATATGCGCGTTGGGATCGATGACGAGGTTGCCGTGGCCGTCCTTCGCGGCGAGGTCGACGACGTCGAACTCCGACGTGCCGGTGAGCGGCGCCCCGGAGGTCTTGAAGCGGCCGAAGACTGCTTCCTGGTCGGAGAGGAAGTCGGTGTCCCACGACTCGATGAGCATCCGGATCCGGCGGCTGACGAGATAGCTGCCGTCCTTCATCCAGTCCTGGTCGGTCTCGCCGCCGACCCAGACGTAGCCGTCCATCTGGGCGCCGTCCTCGGCCTTGATGTTGTTCGTGCCGTCCTTGAACCCCATCAGGTTGCGCTGTGTCGCTTGCGTCGTGGATGTGGAGGACGTCCGCCCGAAGCCGAGCTGCGACCAGCGCATGACCGCGGTGCCGCGGGCCAGGCGCGCGAAGTTGCGGATGACGTGGAAGGCCACCGTCGGGTCGTTGGAGCATGCCTGGACGCAGAGGTCACCGTTGCTGATCGTCGGATCGAGCGCGTCGCGCGGCAGCGCCGGCAGGTCGGCGAGCGCGGCCGGCTTGAACCTCTGCAGCCCGAAGCGCTCATCGAACAGCGATGGTCCGAAGCCCACGGTGATCGTGAGCTGCGACGCCGGGAGCCCTACGGCCTCGCCGGTGTCGATCGGAGGACGGTCGGGGCTGACGTCCACCGCACCGACCTGCAGACCCTTCGTCAGCTGCGCGGCGGCAGCGGCCCACTGGGCCAGCAGTGCCTGCAGGCTGGAGGCATCGGATGCGGTGACGTCGAAGGCGGCGAAGGCGAGGCGGTCCTGGGCTGGGGTGGCGATGCCGGCCTGGTGCCGGCCGTAGAACTCGACGGCACCGGAGGAGTCCGGGGTGCTGTCACCCCCGGTGGCCTTTGCCGCGGCGAAGCCGCCACCAAAACCTGCTCCTACCGCGACGACCCCGGCGCCACCGAGGGCGCTGGCGAGAAACCGCCGACGGCTGGTGCCGGTGGCCTTCTCCCCCTCGGCACCAGCCCCGAGCTCGTTATCCGTGTCAGGCATTCGCCACCTTGCTCGCGACCTTGCTCAGCGGCTCCTGGACGGCCTTCACCGCTGCAGCGATGTCCTTCTTGTCGGCGGCCGTCAGCGTCGCATAGAGGACGTAGCCGGAGTCGTTGTCCGTGGTCCGGAACTTGGCGATCTCGGTGTCTAGAGCTGTGAAGGCGTTGTTGATCTGGTCGGTAAGGGCGGAGTCGATCTTCGCCAGGGCGGGCTGCAGCTGCGCGAAGGCCTGCTCGGAACCTTCGACGTTGTATGCCATGTCGAGGACGTCGATGTGGGAGTAGCGCTCCTCCTCGCCGGTGATCTTGCTGCTGGCCACTTCGTCGAGCAGCTCCTGCGCGCCGTTGGCGAGTTCGGTGGCCTGGTAGGTGAGGCCCTGCGTGAGGCCCTGCAGCTTCTTCACGTTGGTCACCAGCTGGTCGCCGAGTGCCGAGAGGCCGTCGGGGGACTTCGTCGCGTAGAGCGCCTTCTCGATCTTGTGGAATCCCTTCCACTGCGCGGCCGGTACGTCGCCGTCACGAGCGTCTATGTCGGCATCCAGGCTGTCGTTGCCGACGGTGAATGACTCGGCCACCGGCTCGATCTTCTCGTAGAAGGGACGCGCGGTGACGTAGGCCTTCTGTGCGGCGGCGAGATCAGTGCCGTGCAGGGCGGTGGCGAGCTTCTGCGACGTGTCGAGCAGGTAGCCGACCTGCGTCGTGACGTATTCGGCGTAGTTCGCGGTCGCCGTCTTCAGCAGCGCGGCGACGTCCTCGTTGCCGGTGCTCGGCGCCTGGCCGGTGACGGTGATGGTGGTGTTCTCCGTCGGGGCACCCGGGCAGTAGAGCGTGTACGTGCCGGCGTCCACCTGCACGGCGAACTCGCCGGAGAGGCCGGGGGGCAGGTTCTCCTTCTCACCGACGATGCGCTTGCCATCGAGCAGTTCGATCTCGGTGACCGCGGTCGCGTCCTTGTTGGTGATCTTGAAGGTGATCCCACCCGCGGCGTAGGTCGTCGCGTCCGGGGTGCAGCCCGAGGCGGCGTTGATGGTGACGTTCGCCGTGTGCGGGTCGCCCGCGGGCGCGCTACCGCTACCCGAGGACGAATCGCTCGGTGCGCCGGAGCCGCCGCCGGAACTGGAGCAAGCCGCGAGGCCACCGGCGAGGACGAGGACGGCGAGCGAGGCGGCCAGTGGCCGTGCGGGCAGGACAGTGCGGGACATCGGCGGAGCTCCTCCATCAGGGACGGCGTAGTAGTTAGGTGAGGCTAACCTAACTTCTTGCCAGGGCGCTATCCCCCGCAGGTAGCGATTCCGCAACGGGTGCGCTGCGTAGCCGGCGGCGTTCAGCCATCAGCAATGCGACGGCCGCGGCGAGAGCGAGGACGGCGAGCACCGCTGTCGTCCACGCCCAGTCGTGCATCGTGTCTCGGTCATCGACGTTCGCCAGTGCGGTGCGCGCCGCAGCGGCCGACGCCGCGGTCTCGACGGAGGAGAGTCCGACGCTGCCCTGAGCCACCGGCTTGCTCAGCTGCACAGTTCCGACGGTCGGGTCTTTGAGCGTCGCGGTGACCGACTCCGTCCAGTTCATGTCGACGATGGAGCCCGTCTGCGGCTGGACCCAGACGGTGAGGACGTTGTCGTCCTGGTAGGTGGCCGGGACTGCTCCCGAGGTGGCCTTGATGCCGAGCGGCAGCCGACCCCCGTTGAGTTCCGCGATGCGCTCCAGCGGCAGGTTCGCCGGCTGGCCCTCCGCGGCGAGACCCTTGGTGAGCCCGGTATAGGTCCGGACGTGGACACCGTGGCGATCCGTCTCGCCGGTGAGCTTCAGCGTCATCCGCTCAGTCATCGCCCCGTCGGCGCCGACGTGGGCGGCTGGGCTGGGCGTGGTCGTGTCGACGACGGCGCTGGTGCCGTCCGCCGACAGCAGCGTCGTGCGCCATGCCCCGACCGCTGTGGTCGCCTGCACCGACGGCGCAGCGAGCGCAAGGCTCAGCGCGGCGACGCCGAGGGCGCCTGCCGAGGCCGCGAGCACCTGTGAGAGGCGGCGCGAGGGCAGTCCCCTACCGGGAGGCCATGCGACGTAGAGACCCAGGGGGACGAGATAGGCGAGCCAGCCGACCACCTCGATCATCACCGGATGCGGCTGCACACCGAGCATCCCCGTGAGCAGTGAGGCCTGCACCGTGCCGGGCTTCGCGAGCCAGCTGAGATCGACCGTGTTCGTCTGTCCCCAGTTGAGCCAGCCCGCTTCATGCGCGGTGTGGAAGGCGTTCACCACCAGCCCGGCGGCGACGAGGACGAGGACGAAACCCGTGACGCGGAAGAACTTGGAGAGATTGATCGAGACGCCGCCGCGGTAGATGCCGTAGCCAAGTGCCACGGCGACGAGGATGCCGATGACCGCACCCGAGGCCGCGCCCGCCGTGTTGTCCGACTCGTTGAAGGCGGCGAGCAGGAAGACCGCCGTTTCGAAGCCTTCGCGGAGGACGGCGAGGAAGGCCATGCCGACCATCGCCATGCCGGCCCGCGAACCACCACCGTCGATGGCGCCGGCGGCGAGGCTCTCCAGCGAACCCTTCAGTTCGCGGGAGTGGCGTCGCATCCAGACCACCATGTAGGTGACCATCACGATCGCGACGATGCCGATGACGGTCTCCATACCTTCCTGTTGCTTCTGCGGAAGGTCACGGGAGATCAGCTTGAGCGCGATGCCGACGCCCGCACAGAGCAGGACGGCAACGGTGATACCGAGGAAGACCCAGCGCAGCAGGTCTTTGCGTCCTTGCTTGCGGAGGAAGGCGGCGATTATGCCGACGATGAGCGCTGCTTCGAGACCCTCGCGTAGTCCGATGACGAAGGTGGGAAGCATCGGTGCGCCCTCGACTCTCCGGCGTCCTCGTCGACGCCCTTACGACTGATCCCGACAGCTTAGGTTAGGCATGCCTACCCAGACAACAGTCTTGCTTCGGAAGCCTAAGAATCAGCGAATCACCGCCGCTAGGGTCCTTGGTCATGGGCACTCCGGTGGGGCCACGCGCTTCGCCCCTCGTCATTGACCTCAACGCCGATCTCGGCGAGGACGTCGGCAATGACACCGCGCTGCTCGAGATCGTGACGAGCGCCAACATCGCCTGCGGCTTCCATGCCGGCAGCGAGGCGACGATGCGCGAGGTCTGCCGTCTCGCGGTCGGGCGTGGCGTCGTCCTCGGGGCACACGTCAGCTATCGCGACAGCACGAACTTCGGACGCCGTCCGGTGACAGTCACGCCGGCGCAGCTTGCTGAGGACGTCACCGAACAGATCGTCACCCTGCGTCGCGTGGCGGCCGAGGTTGGCGGTGAGGTTCGCTACGTCAAGCCGCACGGTGCCCTCTACAACGTCGCCGCCGTCGATCCTGTCGAGTCTGGCGCGGTGGTGGCGGCTCTCGCCGACGTCGACTCCTCGCTCGTGCTCCTGGGACTACCGAATTCGCAATTGCAACGCGCTGCCGCCGATCGCCGCATCCGCTTTGTCGCCGAGGCTTTCGCCGATCGCGCGTACCTTCCCAGTGGCGAACTCGTGCCCCGCAGCGAACCGCACGCTGTACACCACGATCCGTACACCGCGGTTGCGCAAGCCCTCGGCCTCGCGCGCGAGCATGCGGTCATCGCCAACGACGGCAGCACGCTGCACGTCGTGGCGAGGTCGCTCTGCGTGCACGGCGACAATCCCGCCGCGGTGACTGTCGCACGTCAGATCCGCTCCGGCCTCGTTGCAGCGGGCCTCGCCCTGGCTGCGTTCGCGTGAGGCGACGGTTCACGTGATGAGGGTGCTGCCGTACGGCGAGAGGGCCGTCCTCATCGAGACCGAAACACCGCTGGCGTTGCGCGATGCCCTCGCGAGCGCCGCGGGCGTGGTGGAGATCGTCCCGGCGTCAAGGACCTTGCTCGTGCGCTTCGACCCGCAGCGCGCGACGGCCGAGGATGTTGCCGCCCTCGCGGCCCGGCCGGTACCGCCGGCGTCGGCGACCGTCGGGGAACTGATCAAGTTGCCGGTGACCTACGACGGAGTCGACCTCGAGGCGGTGGCCGCGGAGACGAGGCTGAGCCTTGAGGAGGTGATCGCCCGGCACAGCAGCGGCGAGTATGTCGTCGCGTTCTGCGGCTTCGCGCCGGGATTCGCCTACCTCACCGGCCTCGACCCAGCACTGCATCTGCCCCGTCTCGCCGAGCCGAGGACGTCAGTGCCCGCCGGTTCGGTCGCGATCGCTGCCGAATTCACCGGGGTCTACCCCCGCAGCTCACCGGGTGGTTGGCGCCTGCTCGGACGCACGGAGACCACGCTCTGGGACGTGGCTCGCCCGGATCCTGCGCTGCTCTCCCCCGGCACTCGCGTCCGGTTCACGCGGTCATGATCGAGGTGCTGTCATCCGGGGCGCTGCTCACCATTCAAGACCAGGGACGCCCCGGATATGCGGCGCTCGGCGTCCCTCGCTCGGGGGCGATGGACCGCCGCGCGCTCGCCACCGCGAACCGGCTCGTCGGTAACCCGGAGCAGGCCGCGGGGCTGGAGGCGGTCCTCGGCTGCTGCCTGCGGTTCCATACAGCGGCCACCGTCGCCGTCGCCGGCGCACCCACCGAATCGTTGAAGTGGGGCGAGGCGATCACGGTGGCCGCCGGGAGTCTTGTGGAGATCGCGGCGCCGGTGAATGGGCTACGGCATTACGTCGCCGTCCGCGGCGGCATCGACGCGACGGTGGTGCTCGGATCACGCAGTACGGACACGCTCTCCGGCCTCGGGCCGGCCCGGCTCCGCGCAGGCGACTACCTTGCGACCGGGCCCGAACCTGCAGCACCACCTGGACGCGGGCACGCAATCCCCGCCCCACTCGCAGACGCGCCACTGCGCGTTATGGCCGGTCCGCGCGAGGACTGGTTCGTCCCCGACGCTCTCGCCCTTCTCGCCACTGCCGAGTGGAGCGTGCGTTCCGAGTCCAACCGCGTCGGGCTACGGCTGGATGGGCCAGTACTCGCACGCGGGCGCGACGGCGAACTGCGGAGCGAGCCCACCCTTCCCGGTGCACTGCAAGTGCCACCAAACGGACGGCCGATCATCTTCGGACCGGATGCCCCGGTAACCGGTGGCTATCCGGTGATCGCGGTTCTTCGCGAGGACGACCTGGGCAGGCTCGCGCAACTTCGCCCCGGCGACATCCTGCGCTTCATCAACTCGTGAGCGGGCCGACCACGACGTAGGTGAGTGCCGCAACCGAGGCCGCCGCCGGCATGGTGAGCACCCAGGCGAAGACGATGTTGCCGGCGACGCCCCAGCGCACCGCCGAGAAGCGCCGTGTCGAACCGACGCCCATCACCGAGGAGGTGATGACGTGTGTTGTCGAGACGGGTAGCCCCAGGTGCGAGGTCACGAGCATCACGCCGCTCGCCACGGCCTGGGCGGCGAACCCGCTGGCCGGGCTGAGCGAGAAGATCCGCCGCCCCAGCGTGCGCATGATGCGCCACCCTCCGGAGTATGTGCCGAGCGAGATGGCTGCCGCCGAGGCGAGGATCACCCACAGCGGCACGCCCGCGCTGGCGTCGAGATGCCCGGAGACAACCAGAGTGAGCGCGATGACGCCCATCGTTTTCTGGGCGTCTTGCGTGCCGTGGCCGAACGACATCGTGGCGGCCGAGACGATCTGCGCCCAACGGAACCCGCGGTTGGCCTTCACTGCGTTGACCGACTTGAAGACCCAGAGCAGCAGCACCATGAAGAGATACGCGAGAACGAAACCGATGATCGGCGAGAGCACCATCGGAATGACGACTTTGTCGATCACGCCATGCCACTTCACGAGTTCGCCGGCAGCGAGTGCTGCGCCGACAAGGCCGCCGACCAACGCATGCGATGAGGACGACGGCAGGCCGAAGTACCAGGTGCCGAGATTCCAGATGATGGCGCCGAGCAGCGCGGCGAGGACGACGCCGAGCCCCTTGGTGCCGTGCGAGGGCGTGTCGATGATGCCCTTGCCAACGGTCTTTGCGACCTCGGTCGAGACCAAGGCGCCGACGACGTTCATGACTGCAGCGAGCGCCAGAGCGGCTCGCGGCGTGAGTGCCTTGGTGGAGATCGTGGTAGCGATGGCATTCGCCGAGTCGTGGAAACCGTTCGTGTAGTCGAACGCCAGAGCCACTGCCACGATCACCACCATCAAGGTGGTGATGCCCACGGACCTAGGACTCCTTGACGGCGATCGTCTCGACGGCATGTGCGACGTGCTCGAGAGCGTCAGCCGCTTCCTCGAGGCCGTCGGCCACTTCACGCAGCTTCACCATGGTGAGGGCGTCGTAGTCGCCGCTGAAGAGACGGGAGAGCAGCTTGCGATAGACGCGATCCGCCTCGTTCTCGAGACGATTCACCTCGATCCAGTACGGCTCGAGATCCTGCAGTGTCTTGAGCCGTCCCATCGCATCACAGGTCTCCTGCGCAGAACGGACCAGCAGTTGGATCTGGTCGTTCATGAGAGCGGGCAGCTTGCCGACGTCGGCGAGGACGATGAAGTCCGCGGCGGCCTCGATGGCGTCGACGACGTCATCGAGTGCCGAGGCGAGACGGTAGATGTCCTCGCGATC
>DASXYU010000069.1:0-12486 GCA_036502295.1 Jatrophihabitans sp.
TCAACAACGAACGAATCCACGAATCCGTCGATGACATGACGCCCCACGCAGTGGAAGAGTTCCACTACGCCGCTCGAAACCTGCTCATACCAACAGGCTGAGCAAACAAACCGGGCCTCCGGACACTCCGGGGCGGTTCACCCTGGTCCGACGGCGGCGGCACCGACATCTCGAACATGGCACTCGTCTGCCCACACCACCACCAACAACTCGATCGAGGCTGGAGCATCACCATGCGCCAAGGCGTCCCATATTGGATCGCGCCCGCATGGATCGACCCGAGTCGAGAACCGAAATGCAACACAAGCCACCACCTCCCCGTGCACTTCGCGCTGGTCGATAGTTGAGGACGCCCGGACACGATTGAGGATTTCCCAGTTCCGCTGCTCAAATCAACCGCGACGACCCGACGATCGCCGCGCCAGCCCTCAGATCAGAGCCCACAAGTTACGTTTGCAACGTCAAGTAAAGCCAGCGGCGGTGTAATTGCCTCTCGCGAGCGGACAAGTAATAGATATGGATCGGGATCGGGAACGCTTCGAGGAGCTGTTCACCACCTGCTACGGCGCGGTGGTCCGCTACGCCCTGCGGCGCGTCGATCCTGACACGGCACGCGAAATAGTCAGCGAGACCTTCCTGATTGCGTGGCGCCGCTTGCCGGAGATGCCGGAGAACGTGCTTCCCTGGCTATACGCGACTGCCAGGCGAGTCATCGCCAACGAACTTCGCCGACAGCACCGCAGTCGCGCATTCTCCGACGATCTCTCCAACCTGCCGCCAGCCGAACCGCTCGACCCCGCCGAAGTCATCGGCCAGCGACTGAAAGTTCACGCAGCTCTCGCCGGCCTCAGCGTCCGAGACCGTGAGGTGCTGCGCCTGCGCGCGTGGGAGCAGCTGTCCGTCGCCGACGCTGCAAAGGTGCTCGGTTGCAGCCCCGCCGCATACACAGTCCGGCTCCATCGAGCACGCCGACGCTTGGCCGCACTTCTCGGCGACGACGGGCTTGAACAACTCGTCGCGCTTCCCCAAGGAGAACTCTCATGACAGACCTTCTGCGATCCTTCGATCCAGCAGCACGTGTGACCGTGGACCCCTACGCGTCAGACGCGCGAGTTCTGCTGCGCCAGATAATGGCTCAGCCGCGCAATACCGCTTCGCGCAAGCGACACCGCGCTTGGCGGCTCGTACTCGCGCCCGTCGCCGCCGGGGTCGCCGCAATCGTCGTCTTCACAGTCCCGATGCCCTGGAAGCACGGCGCCAGCGGCCTGACAACGGCTGCCTACGCAGTGACGCAGCATTCCGACGGCAGCACAAGCGTTGTCGTGCACTGGTCCGACATCAAGAACCCGGCTGCCCTCCAAGCTGAACTCGACCGTGTTCAGGCACCGGTACGTGTCCTTACCGGTGTTGCGCTGCCCGACCCAAAGCACCCACAGCCGGTCCCGGCATGTGCCGAACCGACGAGCGGCCAGCCGTACAGCGCCAAGGCGGTGCAGTGGGACTTCCCCAACCAGGCAACACCGATCAACGGGTTCGTCATCCATCCGAGCCACTTCCCCAGCGGCGGCACCCTGGTTATCGAGGTCTACTACGAGCCGGGGGCGAGCACACCGATAAGCACCCTGTCCTATATGGCAATCGGACACGTCCCCACCTGTGCGCAACCGGCATACGACATGAACTAGCAACCAGTTCGGACTTTCTCACTCCTCGTTGGACTGCGCCGAGAGGCTGCACTACGGACTCGTCAGCCCCGTGACCGCCGACTCTCCTCCTCACGCACGGTGCTTACTGCGCCACCGCGTGCGGTAGCACCCAACACATCCCAGCGGAGGAACTCGTTCGCCCACGACCAGATCTGATCGCCGGGGGCGGACCTGTCCCGTGCGAAGAGGAGGCTGTTGCGCCCGTGGGCTCGCCGGCCGCAGCGCAGCTGGCTGCGTCCCAGGTCCAGCGCCGCGTGGGCGAGCGTGGCGTCGGGTGCGTCGGCGGCGATGAGTTCGGCGAGTTGCAGTTCGGCGATGCGCGTGTTGCGCTCCGCCTTCCACGCCGCCACCTCATGATCGGCATAGCCGTGGTGCACCAGCCGCAGCACCTCGGCCGGCAGCTCGGGCGCGGGCACCTGGAGCCCGGTGGCGTCCGCCACGAGCTCATGCACGCGACCAATCCAGTGACAGCGGTCGCGGCGGAAGAGCTTCGTCGCGCGGTGCACGTGATCGACGCGCATGTCGAACTCGCCCTGCTGGGTCACCTGCAGATTCAGCGCGAGGACGCCGTCGTCCAACACGGCGAGCATCTCCGGCAGCCAGGCGGCAAGACCCTCAGCCCGCTCGTCGGCATCGATGCTCAGCACCCACGGTTGCGTACACGAGGTGAGCGCCGCGTTGCGGGCAGCGGCAAAGTCGTCCCGCCACGGCACCCGGACGACCGTCGCTCCGAGTCCGCGCGCCAACTCCCGCGTGCCGTCGGTCGAGCCGGTGTCAACGACGACGATCTCGGCGACGAATGGGCGCACCGACTCCAGGCAGGCCGCGAGCGAGTCAGCCTCGTCCCGGACGATGAGACAGGCCGTCACCGCGACCGAGGAGGTCTGCACAGCTTCACCATCGGCAGACAGCACCGACGGTCAAGCGACCTGCTCAGGTGACGTGAAAGATCTCGCCGATCCCATAGGCCGCCGCGGCCGAGACCATGCCGAAGAGCAATTGCCGCAGGCCGGAGTACCACCACGGCCGGCTGGTGAAGCGGGAGACGATCGCACCGGCCGCGAAGAGCGCGATGACCGCGATGATCGCCGACGGCCAGAGGACGGTGACACCGGCGATGTAGGGAATCAGCGGCAGGAAAGCACCTACTGCGAACGACGCGATGGACGACCCCGCTGCCACGAGCGGTGAGGGCAGCTCACCCGGATTCACGCCGAGCTCGACGAGGGAGTGCACCAGCAGCGCTTGGTCGGGGTTCTCCGAGATCTGCGTGGCAACGAGCGCCGCCGTGTCCGGGTCGACGCCACGGTCGATGTAGACCTCGGTGAGTTCGTCCAACTCGCCGGCCGCGTTGTGCTCGAGTTCGTAGCGCTCGACCTCGATCTCGTGCAGCGTCGACTCGTTCTGGCTCTGCACCGAGATGAACTCGCCAGTCGCCATCGACAGCCCGCCCGCAACGAGACCGGCCGTTCCGGTAAGGACGACGTAGTGCGACATGAGGTGGCCACCGGAGACACCGGCGATCAGCGCAAAGTTGGAGACGAGGCCGTCCATCATCCCGAAGACCGA
Organism: Jatrophihabitans sp.; assembly: GCA_036502295.1. Classification (GTDB taxonomy): domain Bacteria; phylum Actinomycetota; class Actinomycetes; order Mycobacteriales; family Jatrophihabitantaceae; genus DASXYU01. The sequence goes on from DASXYU010000069.1 coordinate 3,276, forward strand.
TGGGCGGAGCCAGCCCGCCCCGGGATCACGATGCCGGTGGGAAATACTCACGACCTCACCCTCCCGGACAGCGTGACTAGATGTCGGGCTTGTCTGCGTCATGCAGAACATTCTCTGTCTCTGATGCCGTCTCACGCACGTAAGGCGAGGCTTCCCTTTGCGCGTGGAAGCCGCCGTGGAGCAGGAACCAGATCAGCGCGCCGATGAAGACGACGATCGATGTCCAGTCGTTGAGGCGCAGGCCGAGGAAGTGGTTCACCTCGTCCTTGCGCAGCGCCTCGATCCAGCTCCGTCCCGCGGTGTAGCCCATGATGTAGAAGGCGAAGACGTTGCCGCGGCCGAGGCGGTACTTCCGGTCGACGAGGACGAGGACGATCGCCAACGCGACACACCAGACCGACTCGTAGAGGAACGTGGGCTGGAAGTAGCCGGCTACCGTGCTGTTCGGCGGACAGGCGTAGCCGCTGTTCGATCCGCCCATGACCGCCCGCCCAGAATCGGCGTCCATGCAGTGGATGGTGAGCTTCCACGGCAGCGAGGTGGGGCCGCCGAAGAGCTCGTTGTTGAACCAGTTGCCCCAGCGGCCGACCGCCTGGGCGAGGACGACACCGGGAATCACCGCGTCGGCGAAGCTCAACAGGCGCACACCGTGCCGACGGCAGCCGATCCAGGCGCCGAGGAAGCCGAGGGCGATCGCGCCCCAGATGCCGAGGCCACCGTCCCAGATCTTCACGGCATCGATCGGGTGCTTACCCGAGCCGAAGTACAGTTCCGGGTCGGTGACCACGTGGTAGAGGCGACCACCGATGATGCCGAAGACGATCGCCCACCCAGCAACGTCGTAGACACTCTCCTTGGTGCCGCCACGTTCGGCGAAGCGGCGGGCGGCGATCCAGAGGCAGACGACGATGCCGATGATGATGCAGATCGCGTAGGCATGGATCGGCACCGGACCCAGATGGATCAGGCTGCGCGTAGGGCTGGGAATCGCCACGCGCAAACCCTACGTTGGCTAGATGAGCACGATGCGAGCAGTGGTCATCACGGCGCACGGCGACAGCGAGGTGCAGGCGTTGCCGCTGCCCCAGTCCGGCCCGACGCAGCTCCTCGTCGAGGTCTCCGCGCCCGCGCTGGTGCAGGGGATGACTGCGCACTACCTGGTGAGGTCGACCTTTCCCGTGCAGCCGGGACACGAGGTGCTCGTGCACGTCGTCTACGACGGAGTCGGCAAGGACACCTTCGACCCGCAGCGCCTCAACTCGGCAGGCTCGCTTTTCGTGACGCGGCCGACCTCGGTCACTACACCGCAGACCGCGCCGAGCTGCTGTGGCGCGCCTCGGAGATCTTCGCCGCGATCGGCGCCGGAACGCTACGGGTCACCGTCGGCGGGCGCTACCCGTTCGAGGACGCCGCCCGCGCCTACGACGACCTCGCGGCGAGGCGCACCACCGGCAAGCTACTGGTCGTGCCGTAGCGGTATCCGTCCTAGGAGGCACTGATGTTGGATCTCGCGGTTCGTGGCGGGGAACTCGTCGACGGGACGGGCGCCCCACGGTGGCGGGCGGACGTCGGGATCTCCGGCGGACGGGTCGTGGCACTGGGCGATGTCGGCGCGGCACGCCAGGAGGTGGACGCCACCGGTCTCATCGTGGCGCCGGGCTTCTGCGACGTCCACACCCACATCGATGCGCAGGTCTTCTGGGACACCTCCCTCACGCCGTCCTCGCTGCACGGGGTGACGACCGTGTTGGCGGGCAATTGCGGCTTCACGCTGGCACCACTCATCCCCGACGCCACTAGTTATCTGGTGGAGATGCTGTCGGTGGTCGAGGGCATGCCCCTGGCGGCGCTGCGGGCCAGCGTGCCGGGCGACTGGACGGGCACTGCCGAGTATCTGGATCGCATCGAGGGCACGCTCTCGCTCAACGCCGGCTTCCTCGTCGGGCACAGTGCCCTGCGCCGCGTCGTCATGGGCCTGGCCGCCACGCAGCGCGCCGCTACCCCGGAGGAACGTCACGCCATGCAGCGACTGCTCCGCGAGGGCCTCGACGCCGGCGGCCTCGGCTTCTCCTCGTCCTGGGGTCCCGCGCATTTCGACAATGCCGGCAGTGCCATACCGTCGCGTCACGCGACCCCGGACGAACTGATCGCGCTCGCCGCGGTGTGCCGCGACGTCGAAGGCACGTCGATTGAGTTCGCACCCGCGCGGGCGGACGTCTTCGACGACGCGCAGTTGCAGCTGACGACCTCGATGTCGGCCGCCGCCGGGCGGCCGTTGAACTGGAACGTACTGCGCGTCACCGAGAATTCGCTGGACGACGCACGGTCGCTGCTCGAAGCCGGCAGCTACGCCCGCCGGAACGGCGGCGACATCGTCGCGCTCACGATGCCGATCAACTCGCGAGCCCGATTCTCGTTCGGCACCGGCTTCGTCCTCGACTCACTGCCGTCATGGGGGCCGGTGATGGCGCTACCGCTCGGCGAGCGCATCGCCGCGCTACGCGACCCGCAGGTGCGCTCGCGCCTCGCCGAGGGAGCCAGATCGGCGGTCGGTCCAGCACGGGAGATCGCAGAGTTCTCGGAGCGCATCATCGACCAGACGTTCAGCGCCGACACCTCTCATTACCGAGGCCGCAGAGTCGCCGACATCGCCCGCGAGGAGGGCAAGGATCCCTTCGACGCGCTGCTCGACATCGCGTGCGCCGATGAGTTGAGGACGACCTTCACCCGCGACCAGGCGGACCCGACGGCTGAGGACTGGCGCGCGGCGGTGGAGGTGTGGCGCGATGACCGGGCGCTCATCGGCGCCTCGGACGCCGGTGCGCACCTCGACTTCACCGCCTACTTCGACTACCCGACCTACGTTCTGGACCACGCCGTGCGCCGGCATCGGGCGCTCCCGCTCGAGGAGGCCGTGCACCTGATGACCGAAGCACCGGCGCGCCTGTACGGCATCCGCGACCGTGGCGTGGTGGCCGAGGGCACGTGGGCGGACCTCGTCGTCTTCGATGAGGCGACGGTGGCCTCCGGTGCCATCGAGACCCGGTTCGACCTTCCGACCGGCGCCGGGCGCCTCTACAGCGAGCCGTCAGGCATCCACCAGGTACTCGTCAACGGTGAGGTGGTCGTCTCGGGCGGCAAAGCAACGGACGTCCGCCCCGGGCACGTCCTGCGCTCCGGGCGCGACACCCGCACCCCCGCCCTGCACTGAAACAGCGGGTTCGGCACCGAGCCAGCGGGTTCAGCGGCCGATACCCGACGGATACGCGATCCAGTAGCGGCGGATGAGCTCACCTGTGGCATCGTGCACCGTGCCCTCCAGAACGCCGCCGGCCACTTCGATCACCGCGGCAGAGCCGGCGTTGGCGTCATGACAGCAGATGAGGACGTCGCCCACTCCACCGGCGCGCGCGATCACCAGCGACTGGCGCAGGATCTCGGTGGCAAAGCCCCGCCGGCGATACCCCGGCCGCACCCCGTAGCCGATGTGGCCGCCGAACTGCCGTAGCCAGTCGTCGAGCTGAAACCTGATCGAGGTGCGTCCGACGAGTACGCCGTCGGCCTCCGCGGCGAGCTGGGCGTTGCGAACCCGCCCAGGTGGCAGGTCGATGCCGTAGCGGTCGAGCTCAAGCCGACGGACGTACTGCTGCCACGACGAAGAATCGTCGCGGAACAACAGGAATTGAAAGTCGTCGAGGGCGAGTTCGTCCTGCGCCGCCAATGCCTCGGTCTCGTCCTCGATCCGATAAGGACGTAGGACGAGCGGGCTCATCGCTCAGCCTCGCAGTCCGCGGGCGAGTTCGCGGACTGCAGCGACGCCGTCGGCGTTCGGGTTGTCGAGCAGGCAGCGGACAAAGGCCGAGCCGACGATGACGCCGTCGGCGTAGGCGCCGATATGGGCGGCCTGGTCGTGGTTTGAGACCCCGAGGCCGACGCAGACGGGGATCCCGGTGCCGGCGTCGCGGGTACGCCGGACGAGAGTCTCGGCGGCGTCGCTGACGGTCGTGCGGGCACCGGTCACACCCATCACCGCAGCGGCGTAGACGAAGCCACGACTCGCATCGGCCGTCGCGCGGATCCGCGCATCGGTGGAGGACGGTGCCACCAGGAAGACCTTGTCGAGGTCGTGGGCATCGGCTGCCGCGATCCACTCCGCGGCCTCCTCCGGGATGAGGTCCGGCGTGATCGCTCCCGAACCGCCTGCTGAGGCCAGGTCGGCGGCGAAGCGCGCCACGCCGTAGCGCTCGATCGGGTTCCAGTACGACATCACCACCGCGGCAGCGCCTGCGTCGCTCACCGCCTTGACCGCGCGCAGGGCATCGACAATGCCGACCCCGGCGCGGACTGCAGGTTCCGCGGCCGCCTGGATCGTCGGGCCGTCCATCACGGGGTCGCTGTAGGGGACGCCGACCTCGATGACGTCGCAACCGCCCTCGACCATCGCCACCATTGCCTCGATCGAGGTATCGACCGAGGGGTAGCCGACCGGCAGGTAGCCGACGAGCGCATAGCGTCCTTCGGCCTTCGCCGCGGCGAGTTTCTCGCTGAGGACGCTCACGATGCCGACTCGTCGTCGAGGTGGAAGTACTTCACTGCAGTCTCCACGTCCTTGTCGCCGCGGCCGGAGAGGTTCACCAGGATCACCGCGTCGGGACCGAGTTCCTTGCCGATCTTGATCGCGCCGGCGAGCGCGTGCGAGGACTCGATGGCCGGGATGATGCCCTCGCTGCGTGACAGCAGCGAGAATGCCTCCATCGCCTCGGCATCGGTGATCGGGCGGTACTCGGCGCGTCCGATGTCGTGCAGGTACGCGTGCTCGGGGCCGACGCCCGGATAGTCGAGTCCCGCGCTGATGCTGTGCGACTCGATGGTCTGGCCGTTCTCGTCCTGCAGCAGGTAGGAGCGGGCGCCGTGCAGCACGCCGGGCACACCGCCGGTGATGCTCGCAGCGTGGCGGCCGGTCTCCACTCCATCACCGCCGGCTTCGAGGCCGACCAGACGCACAGCCTCGTCGGGGATGAAGGCGGTGAATATGCCGATGGCGTTGCTACCGCCGCCGACGCAGGCCGCGACGACGTCGGGGAGGCGCCCGACGCGCTCCAGTACCTGCACGCGGGCCTCGTCGCCGATCACGCGCTGGTACTCGCGCACCATCAGCGGGAAGGGGTGCGGACCGGCGACGGTGCCGAAGATGTAGTTGGTGGACTCGACGCTGGTGACCCAGTCGCGCATCGCTTCGTTGATGGCGTCCTTGAGGGTGCGCGAGCCGGTGGTGACGGCGACGACCGTGGCGCCGAGCAGCCGCATCCGGGCAACGTTGAGCGCTTGACGACGGGTGTCCTCCTCGCCCATGTAGACGACGCACTCCAACCCCATCAACGCGGCGGCGGTAGCGGTGGCGACGCCGTGCTGGCCGGCGCCCGTCTCGGCGATGACGCGCTTCTTGCCGATGCGCTTGGTGAGCAGCGCCTGGCCGAGGACGTTGTTGATCTTGTGCGAGCCGGTGTGGTTGAGGTCTTCGCGCTTGAGCAGGACGCGGGCTCCCCCGGCGTGCTCGCTGAACTTCGGCACATCGGTGAGTGGCGAGGGACGGCCGGTGTAGTCGCGGAGCAGGCGGTTCAGCTCGGCCCGGAACTCGGGATCCGCCTGCGTGGCATGGAACGCGGCGGTGAGGTCGTCGATCGCGGCGACCAGCGCCTCGGGCACGAACCGCCCACCGAACTTGCCCCAGTGCCCATGCTCGTCAGGATCCATCGTCATAGTGCGGCCAGCCTATCGACCGCCCCACAGCAACTTTTGGTCGCGAGTCAGGGATATGCCTGACTCAAGACCAAAAGTTGGGATCAGCGGGCATTGTGGGGGGTCGCGGGGTGGGCGCCGGCGGTGACGAGTTCGGCAACTGCCTGGCGGGGGTTGCCGGAGGTGACGAGTCCCTCGCCGACGAGGACGGCATCGGCGCCGCAGCTCGCGTACTCGATGAGGTCCCGCGGCCCGCGGACGCCCGACTCGGCGATCTTGATGACCTCGCTGGGCAGTCCGGGTGCGATCCGCTCGAAGGTGGAGCGGTCGACGTCGAGGGTCTGCAGGTTGCGGGCGTTGACGCCGATCACCTTCGCGCCGGCGTTGAGCGCCCGGGATGCCTCGTCCTCGGTGTGTACCTCGACCAGCGCTGTCATTCCGAGCGATTCGATGCGTTCGCGCAAGCCGACGAGGGTGTTCTGGTCGAGCGCCGCGACGATGAGCAGGACGACGTCCGCGCCGTGGGCCCGCGCCTCATGCACCTGGTACGGCGTGACGACGAAGTCCTTGCGCAGTACAGGGACGTTGACCGTGGCGCGCACCGCGTCGAGGTCGGCGAGTGATCCGCCGAAGCGGCGCTGTTCGGTGAGGACGGAGATGACGCGGGCGCCACCGGCCTCGTACTCGGCAGCCAGCGCGGCGGGGTCGGTGATCATCGCGAGTGCACCCTTCGAGGGACTCTTGCGCTTCACCTCGGCGATGACGCCGACACCCGGTGCGCGGAACGCCGCCATCGCGTCCTTGGCTGGCGCGGCGGCGAGGGCCTGGGCCTTCACGTCGGCGAGCGGCAACTGTGCCTCGCGCGCGGCGACGTCCTCAAGGACGCCGGCGACGATGTCGTCCAACACGTTCGCCACGGTGAGCCGACCTCCAGCCATCCGAAGAATCACCTGCACAACGAGGGTAACCGTGGGTGAATCCGTCATCCCTTTGGGGGTGATCGTGCTCGCCGGAGCCCCTAGCGGGCGGTCGGGTCGTCCCCGTGTTCGAGGGAGTTCCACAGCGAAGCGTTCGCCTTCGCCTGCGCTGCCGCGGCGTCCTCGATCGGATCGGGGGTTCGCGAGTAGCGCGCCGACATCCCCGCCCACGCCGCACCGCGCCATGCGGTCGTGACGCCGGCCAGCAGGACGAGCACACCGCAGGCCGCGGTGACGGCCGACCACGCACCCGAGCTGCCGCTGCTGCCGAACGAATCGTTCGCGGGGCCGACGGAGGGCAGCTTCTCGACGATGATCGCCCACGCCCGGTCGGTGGAGAGCGACGCCGTTGCGGCGCGCCAGATCAATGCCAGCCCGTCGAGAGCGACGATGACGCCGATGCCGCGACGCCAGATGCCGCGGGTGGCGAGTACCGCGACCACGCCGGCGAGCGCGACCAGCGCCAGCGCGGTCGGTGCGGCGTCAACCTGACGGCCGGAGACATGCAGGACGAGGTTGCCGAGCGGCGCCTCCCGCGACACCGACAGCGTCTCCCAGGTGAAGCTGGCGAAGAGCAGTGCGAGGGCCGCACCGGCGACCAGCAGCACGAGCGCTCCGGCGAACTCGCCGCGTTGCCTCATCGGAGGGTCTTCAACGTCTCTGCGGTCGCGATGGCCTGCAGCAGTGCACGTGCCTTGTTCTGCGTCTCCTTCTCCTCCAGCGCGGGAACACTGTCGGCGACGACGCCACCACCGGCCTGTACGTAGGCGACGCGCTCCCCCGGTCCGCCGGTGATGATCGCGGTGCGGATCGCGATCGCCATGTCGATGTCACCGGCCGGGTCCATGTATCCGACCGCGCCGGAGTAGATCCCGCGCCGCACCGGCTCGAAGGAGTCGATGAGCTCCATTGCACGCACCTTCGGCGCGCCGGTGACAGTGCCGTGCGGGAACGCCGACTTGAAGACGTCGAAGGCGTCGAGTTCAGCGCGCACGGTACCGGTGACGGTCGAGACGATGTGGCTGACGTTCTGGTACTTCTCCACGATTCCGAAATCGACGACGCTCACCGAACCGGCTTCACAGACACGTCCCAGATCGTTGCGGGCGAGGTCGACGAGCATCACGTGCTCGGCCCGCTCCTTAGGGTCGTTCACCATCTCGGCGATCAGCTCAGCATCGCGCTCGGGCGTCGCCCCGCGCTTGCGCGTGCCGGCGATGGGGTGCACGGTCGCCTGTCCGTCGTGCACCGTCACCAGCGCCTCGGGCGAGGAGCCGACGATATCGAGGCCGTCGAAGTGCAGGAAGTACATGTACGGGCTCGGGTTCAGCGTGCGCAGCACCCGGTAGACGTCGAGCGGATCGGCATCGGTCTTCGTGCTGAACCGCTGCCCCGGCACGATCTGGAAGACCTCGCCGGCACGTATCTCCTCGATGCAGAGCTCGACGATCTTCTGGTGCTCCCCCGGCGGCGTCCTCGACTCGGCGACCTTCGGCGGCACCACCTCGAGGGTGGCGATGGTGGCCGCGCTCGGGGCAGCAAGGTTGCGCTGCATCACGTCCAGGCGTGCGACCGCGTCGGCGTAGGCAGCGTCGAGTTCGGCCGCCGCCATGCCCGGATGCACCACGGCATTGGCGATGAGGACGACTGTGCACTCGTGGTGGTCGACGGCGGCGAGGTCGGTGACGAGCAGCATCGTCAGTTCGGGGAAGCCGAGGTCGTCGGCCGCCTTGCTGGGCAGCTTCTCGATGCGGCGCACCACGTCGTAGCCGAGGTAGCCGACGAAGCCACCGGTGAGCGGCGGCAGTCCGGCGAGGCGCGGTGACTTGATCGCCCGCCATGCCTGACCGAGGACGGCGAGTGGGTCGCCCTCCAGTGGCAGACCGGCGGGCACCTGCCCGGTCCAGACGGCGTCGTCACCGTCGGCGGAGAGGGTGGCGACGGCGTTGACGCCGACGAAGGACCAGCGCGAGAAGGACGCCCCCGGCTCGGCCGATTCGAGCAGGAAGGTGCCGGGACGTTCCCCGGCGAGCTTGCGGTAGACGCCAACGGGCGTCTCGGCGTCAGCGAAGAGGGTGCGCGTGATCGGCACGAGGCGGTGACTCTGTGCGAGCGCGGTCAGTTCCTCTCGCGTGGTCACGGCGCGGCCAGCAAGACGTCATGGTCGAAGCAGGTGCGGTCACCGGTGTGACAGGCACCGCCGACCTGGTCGACCTTGATGAGCAGGGTGTCGCCGTCGCAGTCGAGCGCCACCGACTTCACGTGCTGCACGTTGCCGGAGGTGTCGCCCTTCACCCAGTACTCCTGCCGCGAACGCGACCAGAAGGTGGCTCGTCCTGTGGTGAGCGTGCGGTGCAGCGCCTCGTCATCCAGCCAGCCCACCATGAGTACCTCTCCGGTGTCGTGCTGCTGGACGACACCGGTCACCAGCCCGGCCGCGTCGCGCTTGAGGCGCGAGGCGATATCGGGGGCCAGATCAGAGGGAGCGTGGGACG
>DASXYU010000070.1:0-3530 GCA_036502295.1 Jatrophihabitans sp.
GGCTGCTGCTCGCCGCCGAACGCCTCATCGCGACGAGGGGATTCGACGTACCGAGCCGCGAGATCATCGCCGAGGCGGGGCACCGGAACAAGTCGGCGATCCAGTACTACTACGGTTCACGTGACGAGATGGTAGAAGCCATCTGGTACTTGCACGGCGCGCCGGTGAACCTGTACCGCGCCGAGATCGTCGCGGCACTACCCCCGGCCGACGAAGTGACGACTCGGGAACTCATCGACGCCTATCTCGTGCCTCTCGCCCGTGAACTCGGCAGCTACAAGCCGTCCTACTGGGCGCGCTTCAACGAACGGCAGCTCCTGCTCTCGCCGCTGCACTTCGTCGCAGACCTCCAGATCGAGCTGATCATGCGCGACAACGCGCATCCGCTCTACGTCCTGTTCCTGCTCTACAAGCAGACCGAGCAGCACCTCACGCAGCTCACGCGCGAGGAGGCCGTACACCGCGTCGCGCTTACGTTCCGCTTCATCATGCACGGGCTCGCCACCTGGGAGCGCGACTCCGAAGACGAGTCGACGCCCATGATCGAACTCTCCGACTTCGTCGACGACCTGGCCGGGCTCGCCGTGAGCATGCTCGAGGCGCCGTCATACCTGCGCGCGTCCAGTGGCCACGGCCACGGAATCGGCGATGGGTCGTTTGAAACAATGGACGGGTGACGACACGAGACCTCGCCGGTGCATTGCTGGCTGCTGGTCTCACGGAGGTCGATGACTCGTCGCGGCGTCGCGCCGAATACTCCTCGGATGCCTCCAACTATCGCGTCGTCCCCGAGGTCGTCGCCTTTCCGCGGCACGTCGACGAAGCGCTCGCCGCGCTGTCGGTGGCGCGGGAGCTGGGCGTATCGCTCACCAGTCGCGGCGCCGGCACCTCGACGGCAGGTAACGCGGTCGGTGCCGGGATCGTCCTCGACTTCTCGCGGCACCTCAACGCGGTGCTCGCCGTAGATGTCGAGGCGCGTACCGCGACGGTGGAGCCCGGTGTCGTCCTCGACGACATCACCGCTGCCGCTGCCGGCTTTGGACTGCGCTACGGACCGGACCCCTCGACACATGCCCGCGCCACCATCGGCGGCTCGCTGGGCAACAACGCCTGCGGCTCACGTGCGCTCAAGTACGGACGCACCGCCGACAACGTCGTCGAACTCGACGTCGTTGCGGGGACGGGGGAGCGGCTCACCGCCGGTCGAGGTCTTGCCTCGGGGGGACGGATCGGCGCGGCGCTCCAGGAGATCGTCACCGCCAACCTCGCGGTCATCCGCACCGAGTTCGGCCGCTTCACCCGGCAGGTCTCGGGTTACTCGCTCGAGCACCTGCTGCCGGAGAACGGCGCGAACCTTGCGCACCGAGGGGCCACTCGTGGCCCCGACCTGGCGAAATTTCTCGTCGGCAGCGAAGGCACGCTCGGCATCGTCCTCGGCGCGACGGTCGCGTTGGTCGACGCCCCCCGTGCCACGGCGCTGGCGGTCCTCGGCTATCCGGACATGCCCGCGGCGGCCGACGCCGTCCTGGCCGTACTGCCGCACGACCCGGTCGCGCTCGAAGGCATGGACGCGCGGCTGGTCGACGTGGTGCGGCGGCGGCGTGGCGCGGCGGCCGTCCCCGGCCTGCCTCGGGGCGAGGGCTGGCTCTTCGTCGAGACCGCCGGTGCCACCGAGGCCGAGGCGATCGAGGCGGCGGGCAAGCTCACCGCTGATGCAGGGTGCCTCGACTCGATCATCGTCACCGGTAGGACTGCGCGTGCATTGTGGCGCATCCGCGAGGATGGTGCCGGCCTCGGCGGCCGCACGCCCGACGGCTCACCTGCCTGGCCCGGGTGGGAGGACGCTGCGGTGCCCCCCGCCGCGCTCGGTGCGTACCTGCGCGAGTTCGGCGCGCTGCTCACCGAGCACCGTGTCGACGGTCTGGTCTACGGGCACTTCGGTGACGGTTGCGTGCACGCCCGCATCGACTTTCCATTGGAGTCGCCCTCGCGGTTCCGTACCTTCCTCCTCGACGCGGCCGTCCTCGTCGGCAAGCACGGCGGCTCGATGTCCGGCGAGCACGGCGACGGCCGGGCACGCTCGGAGCTGCTGCCCTACATGTACTCACCCGCCGCCATCGCCGCCTTCGGCGCGGTGAAGGACATCTTCGACCCGGCGAACCTGCTGAACCCCGGCGTCCTCGTCGATCCCGTTGCTGTTGATGCCGATCTACGCGTGGCGTCGGCCCGCCCCCTCTCGCGCTCGCTCGGCTTCGCCTACCCGCATGACCGTGGCGACCTTGCCGTCGCGGTGCACCGCTGTGTCGGCATCGGCAAGTGCCGCGTCACCCGCGCCGACCAGCGCGGCGATGGCGTGATGTGCCCGTCCTACCTCGCCACGGGTGACGAGAAAGACTCGACGCGAGGACGGGCCCGCGTGCTGCAGGAACTCGCGCAGGGCTCGCTACCGGGCGGGTTCGCATCGAAGGAGCTTGACGAGGCCCTCGACCTCTGCCTCTCCTGCAAGGGCTGTGCATCGGACTGCCCGGCGGGCGTGGACATGGCGACGTACAAGTCCGAGGTCCTGCATCAGCGCTACCGGCGGCGGCTGCGTCCGCCGTCGCACTACGCGCTGGGGTGGCTGCCGCGGACGGCGCGCGTGACGTCGAAGGCACCGCGGCTGGCGAACCGGCTCGGTGCGGGACGGCTGGGCAACGTGGGCAAGCGCGTGGCCGGCGTGGACGTGCGGCGCTCGCTGCCGCTCTTCGCGAGGACGACGTTTCGTCAGTGGTTCGGCAAGCGCGCGCCTGTGGCGGGCACGCCCGTCCTGCTGTGGGCGGACACCTTCACCAATCACTTCAGCCCCGAGGTGGGGCAGGCGGCAGTGCGGGTGCTCGAGGACGCCGGCTACTCGGTGCGCCTTACTCGGAAGCCCGTGTGCTGCGGCCTCACCTGGATCTCCACCGGGCAGCTGGACGGGGCGAAGCGCCAGCTGCGGCGTTCACTCGACGCGCTCGACGAGGCATTGGCGAACGGCTGGCCGGTCGTCGGGCTGGAGCCGTCCTGCACGGCGACGTTGCGCGGGGACGCACCCGAGTTGCTCACCGACGACCCCCGCGCGGCCAAGCTCGCCGTGCAGACCACGACGCTCGCCGAGCTGCTCGCCGCGACGCCCGGCTGGAGCGCTCCGTCGCTGGTCGGTGTCACCGCGGTGGCGCAGCCGCACTGCCACCAGCACGCCGTCCTCGGCTGGGATGCCGATGCCGCGCTGCTGCGCGACGCCGGTGCGGAGGTGAACGCGGTGGGTGGGTGCTGCGGTCTCGCGGGCAACTTCGGCGTGGAGAAGGGGCACTACGAGGTGAGCGTGGCGGTCGCCGAGAACGCGCTGCTGCCCGCGGTGCGTGCGGCCGGCGAGGACGCGGTCGTCCTCGCCGACGGCTTCAGCTGTCGCACCCAGCTCGACCAGCTTGCCGACCGGCAGGGCATCCACCTGGCTCAACTACTCGCCCACCACCTGGCCGAAAATTGATGTTGAGTGGTCACTTGTAGCG
>DASXYU010000071.1:0-15515 GCA_036502295.1 Jatrophihabitans sp.
ACCCCTTCGCGCAGCACCCTACGTTCCTCAAGCTCGCAGAGCTTCCGCTGCCGGAACTCGTCGTCGAGTTGCGCAAGCCCGAGGTGAAGCAGCAGATCCTCGGCGAGAAGACCGGCTACCTCGAGGACGTTCCGTTCTACTACGACGTCGCCCACGGCTTCGACAAGATCTATCCGCTTGGCGACAACCCCGAGTACGAACCGGCGCCGGAGGACTCGATGGCCGCTCGGGCGAAGCAGGCAGGGCGCGACCCCTATGAGTTCACCTACGATGAGCTTCTGGAGCGCGAGGGCAAGGCGCTTCTCTTCATGGCGGTTTCGGAGTACTCCGACCACTCCCTCGACCCGCTGTGGGAGCGGATGCAGCGTGATGACTGCGTCGTCTCGCTTTCGGATGCCGGCGCGCATGCGCGTTCGATCTGCGATGCGTCATCGACGACGTACCTGCTGACGCACTGGGCGCGCGACCGTAAGCGCGGGCCGAAGCTCAGTCTCGAGTACGTGGTGAAGCTGCAGGCCCACGACACGGCGCGGCTGTACGGCTTCCTCGATCGCGGCGTCATCAAGCCGGGCTACCGCGCCGACCTCAACGTGATCGACTTCGAGGGTCTCCGCCTGCACGCTCCTGAGATGACCTACGACCTGCCGGGCGGCGGTGCACGGCTGCTCCAACCGGTGGACGGCTATCGCGCCAGTGTCGTCGCCGGTGAGATCACCTTCGAGAACGGGAGACACACCGGCGCGCTGCCGGGCAAACTGCTTCGCGGCCCGCAGCCCGCGCCCGCCGGCGTCTAGCAGTCCATTCGACTCTCCCCGGTGGCCCGGGTTACCGGCCACCGGGGATGACCATGGAGGCCCGCGTGCGGCGAACCATCTACGACGCCGATCACGAGTCCTTCCGGGACTCTATGGCGGAGTTCGTCACTCGGTCTGTCACGCCGGCGCACCAGGAGATGATCGCCGGCCGGAGCCTTCCGAGGGATCTCTGGGTCGAGGCCGGCAAACAGGGCTTCCTGGGACTCAACGTCGCTGAGGAGTACGGCGGCAGCGCAGCGGGGGACTGGCGTTTCAATGCTGTCGCCTTTGAAGAGCTCTCCCGGGTCAGCGCGGCGATACCGTCGGCGTTCGGCATCCACTTCGATGTTGTCGCCCCCTACCTCGTCGACCTCACGACGGAGGAGCAGAGGCAGCGCTGGCTTCCACGTTTCTGCACCGGTGAACTCGTCACAGCGATCGGCATGACCGAGGCATCGGCGGGCTCCGATCTCGCGGCACTGCGAACGGTGGCGGTCGCCGACGGCAGTGATTGGCGCATCAGCGGTTCGAAGACATTCATCACGAATGGTTTCGGCGCCGACCTCGTCGTCGTCGCTGCGAAGACGAGTCCCGAGAAGCGTGCACGGGGTATCACGCTCTTCGCGGTCGAGGCGGAGATGAAGGGCTTCGAGCGCGGACGGAAGCTCGAGAAGGTCGGGCAGCCCGAGGCGGACACCTCAGAACTCTTCTTCGACGATGTCCGGGTGCCGAAGGAGAACGTCATCGGTGAGGTGGACGAGGGTTTCTTCCACATGATGCGGATGCTTCCGCAGGAGCGGATCGGCGCATCGGTGAGCAATCTCGCTCACGCGTGGCCGATCCTGCACGAGACCCTTGTCTATGCCCGCGATCGGCACGCCTTCGGCGCGCCGATCGGCTCGTTCCAGTACAACAAGTTCCGTTTCGCCGAATTGGTGACGTCCATGGAGGTCGCACAGGCATTCGTCGATAACGCGATCCTCGCCCACTCCCAGGGTGAGCTCAATGCGATCGATGCCGCGAAAGCCAAATGGTGGTCGGCTCAGGTTCAGAACGAGGTCCTCGACGCGTGCGTCCAGCTCCACGGTGGCTACGGCTACATGCGTGAGTACCGCGCCGCGCGGGCCTGGATGGACGCGCGTGTGACGCGAATCTGGGCCGGGACGAACGAGATCATGAAGGAGATCATCGGTCGTGACCTCGGCCTCTGACCTCTTCGGTAGCGCCGCTTCCTCGGTTATCAGTTCCGTGGACGACCAGAGGTCTCTCTTGCGAAAACTTCAATGTTGAACTAATGTGGGAGTTGTCGATACAGGAGGAAGACATGCGCATTATCGGAATCGGCGGGACTCAGCGGGACGGCTCCGGCTCGGAACTCGCCATGCGAATCGCGCTGGAGGCGGCGCGCACCCTCGGCGCTGATGTCGAGTGCTTCGCGGGTCCGCGAATCGAGCTTCCTATGTACAACCCGGCGGCGCCAGATCGCACCTCCGCAGCAACCGAACTCATTGAGGCGGTCCGTAGTGCGGACGGCGTCATCCTTGCGAGCCCGGGCTACCACGGCACGGTGTCGGGCCTGGTGAAGAACGCCCTCGACTATGTCGAAGACACCGTCACCGATGCGCGCCCATACTTCGACGCGCTTCCGGTCGGCTGCATCGGCGTCGCGCGCGGCTGGCAGGCCGCCGGCAACACGCTGCGGACCTTGCGTGACATCGTCCATGCCCTTCGAGGCGTCCCCACTCCGTACGGCGCGGCGATCAGCACCGCGCAGCCGGTCTTCGACCGGGGCATCTGCATCGATGACGGGGTACGTCGGAACCTCTCGCTTCTCGGAACGCAGGTCGCCGAGATGGCCGACCTCCTCTCGCGCAAGGCCGCCGTCGCCTGACCTACCGGTCAGGTGATCGAGAAGCCACCGTCCACGATCAACGCCGTACCGGTCGCGTAGCCGCCGGCACGGCTGACCAGGAAGAGCAGCGCGGCGGCGAGTTCCACCGGATCGCCGGCCCGTCCTGTCACCATCCGCGCGGCGAGCGACTCGCGGTACTCGGGTGAGTACTCCTCCGTCATCTCGGTCTGGAAGAAGCCGGGGACGAGCGCGTTTACCCGAATGCCCTTTCGCGCCGTCCACTGTTGCGCGAGGTCTCGGGTGAGTCCGAGCAGTCCCGCCTTGCTTGCTGCGTAGGCCGCCTGCGGAAGTCCAGCGGTGGTGAGGCCGAGAACGCTGCTGATGTTCACGATCGAACTGCCCGGCCGCATGACACGAGCTGCCGCTTGCGCCATCCAGTACGCGCCGGACAGGTTCGTGTCGATGACCTTGCTGAACTCCTCCGCGGTCTCGCGGCTCGCCGGGACCGCGGAGGCCATGCCGGCGTTGTTGACGAGGATGTCGACCTTGCCGAAGGCGGTCATCGCCTCGTCGACCACGTTTGCGCCCGCAGCGGGATCGGAGACGTCGGCGGCGACGCAGATCGCGCGCCGGCCCACTGCCTCGATTCGTTCGCGTACAGCGGCGAGGCGTTCGGCGCGCCGAGCGGTAAGGACGATGTCCGCGCCGGCTGCAGCGAGCGACTCCGCGAAGACGGCTCCGAGGCCCGCCGAGCCTCCGGTGACGACAGCCACGGCGTCGTCGAGTCGGAACAGGTCGAGCACGGTTCGCGGATCGAGGGTTTCGGGCATCAGTGACCTCACAATTTTAGAATACTGAGTAGTATGCTAGTGGAGTGTTTGCTTGGACCGCGACCCAGATCCGGGTTCTTGACGCCTCCGCGCGGACGTTCGCGGCCAAGGGATTCGATGCGAGTACCACTGATGACATCGCCGCCGTCCTCGGACAGTCGAAAGGCGTCGTCTACTACAACTTCCGGTCGAAGCTCGACCTCTTCATCGGTATCTACCGGCGAGGCATGGACGAACTCGGGACCGCTGTCGAGGCGGCGATGGCCGGGGCCGGCGGCGGCGAGGAACGACTGCTTGCTGCCACGACGGCTCATGTCCGCCGCATCATGGCCATGCCCGACTACCACCATGTCATTCAGCAAGGAATCGACGCCCGGACCGAAGGTCGGATGACGGCTGAGGACCGGAAGAGACTCGCCGAGCTCGTTCGGCTACGGGATGCTCACGAGGCGCGATTCGTCGACATAGTGAAGGCCGGCGTCCGCGATCGGAGCTTGGATGCGGAGAGTCCGGTTCTTGCCGCTCGGACGATCCTTGGGGCCATTCTGGGTGTCGGTAACTGGTACCGGCCGCGCGCAACTCAGAGCGACGAGGAACTGGACGCATTGGCAGCGGTCATCGCAGGGATAATCGTCCGTGGCATCGTGGCCCGATAATTGCTGACGTGCCCGAAGGAGTTCGACGAGTGGACGGCCGAGCCACCCGGCTACCTGACGCGGCCGCGGCTGACCTCGTCCTCGACTCCGTCCCAGCGCTGCGAGGACGGGAGCGGACCCTCACTCAGCTCTCCGGCGGTTCGCTCAACCGCAGCTACCGGGTGAGCATGGCGGAGGGTGAGCAGTACGTGGCGCGCTTCGTCGCCACGACCGCCCCGCTGCCCGCGATCGACCGCGATGCGGAGTTCGCCAACGCGCGCCTCGCAGCGGAGGCCGGTGTCGGGCCACGGGTCATCGACCACCGCCCCGACGCCGGGCTGATGCTCTTCGAGTGGATCAACGGCACCTCGCTCACAGCCGAGGACGTCGCACGGCCGGAATGCCTCACCCGGATCGCTCAGCTCTGCCGCACGCTGCATGCCGGCCCACGCTTCGCCGGCGACTTCGACCTCTTCACGACGCGGCGTCGTTATCTCGCCATCGCCCACGAGCAGGGCTGCCGAATTCCCGCGGGCTACGTCGATCTCGAATCCACAGCTGCCCGCATCGAGGACGTGCTGCGTGACACTGCGCCAGCGACGGTGCCCTGCCACAACGATCTGGTCGCGGAGAACGTCATCGAGGGGGGCGAGCGCCTCTGGTTCATCGACTACGAGTACTCGGCCAACGCCGACCCCTGCTACGAACTCGGCAACCTCAGCAGCGCGGCCGAACTGGACGGTGAACTCCGCGCGCACCTCGTCACCGCCTACCTCGGACACCCCTGCGCGCAGGTGGCCGCGCGCGTGCAGCTGTACGGCGTCCTCTGCGACTACACCTGGACGCTCTGGGCCGCCATCCACGACGCCACCGCTGACAGCGACATCGACTTCTCGCAGTGGGGGCCGCAGCGTTACGCCCGGGCTCGCGGGGCGCTCAGGTCTTCGGGGTTGTCCGCCGTCCTCGATGCCGCCGCTGGGCCGGGCCCGCACTGACCGGCTGGCAGGATGTGGGCATGACCGCGCCTCTCTCCGACCGCATCGACCGCCGCATCGCCGCGGCGCTCGTGGAGGACGGACGGAGCACGCTGAAAGACCTCGCCGCCAAGACCGGTCTCTCGGTCTCTGCCGTGCAGGCGAGGGTTCGCAAGCTCGAGGCCGACGGTGTCATCAGTGGCTATACCGCCAGGATCGACCCGCGCTCGCTCAACCTCCCCCTCGCCGCGTTCATCGCCCTCACTCCGCTCGACCCCGACCACGAGTACGACATCCCGGACCTCCTCGCCGACCTGCCGGAGATCGAGGCGTGCCATTCAGTGGCCGGCGAAGCGAGCTTCGTCCTCTACGTGCGGGTTGCTGCGCCGACCGATCTGGAGGAACTCATCCGGGAGATCCGGCGCCGGGCCAAGGCGACCACCACGACCACGGTCGTGCTGCAGACCTTCTACGAGCAACGTCCTCACCCGCTTCCCAGCCAGTGATTACTAGCATCATCGCGGGGTTCGGTACTCCGCGATGATCTCGCGGCCGGCGAAGGGTCGACAGCATGCGTGCGCGCAGTGTTCTTGCGTCGCTTGTCGCGCTTCCGTTTTTCCTCGTCGCTGCTCCCGCGTACGCGGACGGAGTGATCTCGCCCGCCCTCTCGCCCGGACGGACGACCTCGCCCAAGCTCAACACGGGCATCTTCGACTGCTACACACGCGACCGCCTGACCGGCCTGTACATCTATACGAGCAGCGTGCAGCTCAAAGCAAAGAAGTTCTACAGTTATGCACTGAACCGCGCCAGGAAGAAGCTCGTCGTCCCGACCGCGGGGAGCTACAAGATGGCCAACGGCAAGCTCACCTTCAAGGCCGGGCCGTTGACGTCGTTCTTCGGCAAGATCCAGCCCAGCGACGCCGGCCACCAGGACCCCTACGTCTCGCTCTTCTTCACCGACTCGAAGAAGACCGCCTCGATCTCCTGCTACCAGGTACGGACTTTCTGAGTCGCCGCGCTCGTTAGCCTGAACGAGTGAGGGCTTATGAGTTGCGCGCCGCATTCGCCACGCGGATGGCGGCGATGTACGGCCGCGAGGTGCCCGCCTACACAACGCTCGTTGACGTCGCCGCCCAGGTGAATGCCGACGCCGTCGCCAAGGATCCGCATGCGGCCCAACGTCTTGGCTCCCTGGACAGGGTGACGGCGGAGCGGCATGGCGCGATCCGGGTGGGAACGCCCGCCGAGCTGCGCCAGGTATCACGTGTCTTCGCCGCGCTCGGCATGCATCCGGTGGGCTTCTACGACCTGCGCGATGCGGCCTCCGCCGTCCCCGTGGTGTCGACCGCGTTCCGCCCGCTCGCCGCCGACGAACTCGCGCGCAACCCGTTCCGCATGTTCACCTCGCTGCTCGTCAGCGACGACAGGCGATTCTTCAGCGCGGAGTTGCAGCAGCGTCTCGAGACGTTTCTCGCGGGCAGGACGCTCTTTCCGCCACGCCTCACCGAACTCGCCGAAGTGGCTATCGCGGCGGGTGGCCTGCATGCCGATCTTGCCGAGGAGTTCCTCGTCCTCGCCACGGCGTCGTTCGAACTGTCGGCCGAGCCGGTGGACCGCGCCTGGTACGCGGAACTCGCCGCGGTCTCCTCGGTGGCCGCCGACATCGGCGGTGTTCGCTCCACCCACATCAACCACCTCACGCCCCGCGTGCTGGACGTCGACGAGCTGTACCGGCGCATGGCGTCGCGGGGAATCGCGATGATCGACGCGATCCAGGGCCCACCGAAGTGGGACGGCCCGGACGTCTTGTTGCGGCAGACATCCTTCCGGGCCCTGGATGAGCGCTGCACGTTCCGTGAACCCGATGGTTCGCTGAGCGAGGGCACCCTGCGGGTGCGCTTCGGTGAGGTGGAGGCGCGCGGCCTCGCCCTCACCCCGCTCGGACGTGGCCGCTACGACGAGGCGCTGTGCGCTGTCGACTCCCGTCCGGGTGAGGACGCCGCCGGCATCTGGGGCGAGTTCTTCCCCCGGACCGAATCGGAACTCTTCGACACCGGGCTGGCGTACTTCGAACTGGCCGCCGACGGCACCCGATCACCGATCGTCTACGAGGACTTCCTGCCGAGGTCGGCCGCCGGGATCTTCCAGTCCAACCTCACCGGGGGAGGCGGCAAGGACGAGGCGGGGCAGGTCGCGCCGCGCGATGCCGCCTGGCTCTCCGAGGCGATCGGTGCGGAGGTCCTCGACCCCTTCGTCCTCTATGCAGCGCAACAGCAAGCATCAATCGAACGGAGGAGCAGGTGACCGTCAGTGTCCCCGCGCACGACAATCCGGTGCTCGACAACGCGGTGCTCGACAACGCGGTGTGGCACACCCTCGCAGGTGAGCATGCGCGTTTCGCCGAAGTGGTCGGCGTTGTGCGCCGGTATCACCCGGACATCGCGCCGTTCGCCGCGCTGCCCGACGAACCGGATGAGCCTGCCTGGCGCGAGCTCGCCGCGCTCGTCGGTGCCGGCAACATCGCCGTCCTCAGCCGGCCGGTGATCGACCCGCTCGCCGGCTGGCAGGAACTCGATCGCGGCGTCGGACTGCAGATGATCGGTGACGCCGTCGTCGGTGAGCACGACGACGAAGCACTCGTCCTCGGTGCCGCGGACGTCCCCGAGATGCTGGCGCTCGTCGAGCGCGCCGAGCCCGGCCCGTTCCGTCCCAGGACGATCGAACTGGGGAAGTACCTCGGTATTCGCCGCGGCGGTGCCCTCGTCGCCATGGCGGGGGAGCGGATGCGTCCGGCGGGGCACACCGAGATCAGCGCCGTCTGCACCGACGCCGAGTTCCGGGGCCAGGGCCTTGCCGCACGGCTGGTCCGTGCCGTCGCGGCCGGGGTCCAGGAGCGCGGTGAGACGCCGATGCTGCATGTCCGCAAGTCGAACACCGGCGCCGTCCGCCTCTACGAAGCCCTTGGATTCGCCACGCGGATCGAGACGTTCTTCGTGGGACTGCGCGCGCCCGACGTCGCCTGACCGGGCACCATGTAGGTATGGCACTGCGGCGTCGGGTGAACGGGGAGGACGGACTCTTCCCCGGCTTCCGCGACGTCCGCGAGATCGGCTACGGCAGCCTCGCGACGGTCTACCGCGCCAAGGAGACCAGCACCGGCCGCACCGTGGCGTTGAAACTGCTCAATGTCCGCGATGCCTCACCGCGGGCCGTCGAGTCTTTCGAGCGCGAGTCTCGGGCGCTCGGCGCACTCGGTGCGCACCCGAACATCGTCACGCTGTACCGCACATTCCGCACCGAGGACGGCCGCCCCGTCCTCGTCCTCGAACTCTGCGTCGGTGCCGTCTCGGACAAAGTGAAGGACGGCGAGGCGATTCCGGCCGCCGAGGCCGTCTCGATCGGGATCAAGATCGCAGGGGCGCTCGAGACCGCCCATCGCGGTGGCGTGTTACACCGCGACGTGAAGCCGCAGAACGTCCTCACCACCGAGTTCGGCGAACCGGCACTCGCCGACTTCGGAGTGGCGATGCTGCAGACCTCGTCACAGACCTCCACCGGACTCTTCGACTTCACCACGCTGCATGCCGCGCCCGAACTGCTGGAGGGCACCGCCACCTCGGCCGCCACCGACGTCTACGAACTCGCCTCGTCGCTGTACCAACTGCTCTCCGGGCGGTCGGCGTTCCGGGCCTTCGAAGGGGAGTCGCCGGCGTCGATCATCCTGCGAATCCTCCGGGATCCGGTGCCGCCGCTCGGGCCGAATGTTCCGCTCGCGCTGTCGTCGGTGCTGGCGCGTGCGATGAGCAAGATCCCCGCTGAGCGGCCCCAGACCGCCGCGGAGTTCGCCGAGCAACTCAGGGAGATCGAGCGGGCACAGGGCTGGAACCAGACGCCGTTCCTGGTGCGCAGCGAACGCTCGCCTGTGCCGGTGCGTGGTTCCGAGACGGTGCCTGCTCCGCCGCTTCTGCTGCCGCAGAGGACGCCGGTGGTCGAGAAGACTGCGCCCGCAGTCGTCCCGACACCACCGCCTGAGCCGGAGCCTGCGGTCGAGCCGGAGCCTGCGGTCGAGCGCATGCCGACGTACATCGCGAATGTGGCGGAGGAGGAATCGAGCGAGCGAACGATTCTGCAGGCCGCCCACGGCGGCCGAAGTCCAGCGAGCTCGCCGACTCCTCCACGGCCAGCGATCGCTCCGGTCTTCGTGGGCGACATTGCGATCGACCCGATGTCGCTGCGCCCTTCGATGACGCTGCGGGCTGGGCTCGACTCGCTCAAGGTGGACGGAGAGCAGCTCGTGATCCGCTCCGGGATGTCACGAGAGCGTGTGCCCTGGAGCGACGTCACACACTTCGAGACGTATACCGAGGGCGATCCGACGGACGTGGATGCGCGTGGCTACCTCATCCTGCGCACGCACCACGACGCCATCGATCTACCTGCCACCCGCGGCAGCGTCACCGAGGTCGAGCACGCACACGCCGTCCTCGAGGCTTACCGCCTGCGCGCCAACGCCCTCGCCAACGGCTGATCATCGCGCTGTTCTGCACGCAATAGCGTGCATCCGGCGGCGATGATCAGGGCTCACAGGCTCAGCAGCACGTCCCGGACGGCCGCAGGCCGGGACAGGAACGGGTGGTGGCCGGCCTCTAGCTCGACGACACCGCCGGCGCGGCGGGCGAATTCGCGCTGCAGCCGCGCAGGGGTGCCGCGATCCTCGGCGCAGACGAGATAGGTCGTGGAGACCTGCTGCCATGCGGCGGCACTAACAGGCTACCCGGTGACGTGCAGGCTCTGCCCGACCTCAGGCAGATAGCTGGAGATCAGCACGAGGTGGCGCACCGACCCGACTCCCGCCGCGGCCTCCGCGGTGACGATGCCGCCGTAACTGTGGGCGACGACGACGGTCGGCTCCTCGCTGTCCTGCAGCACCTGCCGCACGGTGGCGACGTCCTCGGCCAGCCCGGGACCGTCGGCGCCTGCACCGACCATGCCCTCACACACGGCCTGCCAGAACGGATCGAGCCGCTGGCCAGCGCCAGCGGCGCCTCGGCCCGCATGTTGATCTACCACTTCGGCAGCCGAGACGCCCTGCTGCGTGCGGTTCTTCAACACGCGCGGCAGCGTCAACTCGACACGTTCGGTGACCTCTTGCGGGTAAGGCTCGAGGAGCCGTACACCGCCTCCCTGCGCCGTGCCTGGACCACCATGACCGGCCCTGAGGGGCAGCCGTACCTGCGAATGTTCGGGCAACTGCGGGAGAGCGCGGAGCAGCAACTGTGCCCCGACTTCCGTCGTATCGCTACGACGGATTGGTTAGGGCCGCTCGAGGACGGCCTGCGCAGCGTCGGCCGGCCGGACCTGGCGACGCTCGTCCTCGCCGTCATCCGCGGTCTGCTCATGGACCTCGACGCCACCGCCGATGCCACCCGAACCGACCGGGCCTTTGCCGACTTCCTCCGCGGGCTCGAAGCGCTGGATCAGCCCCGATCGCCCGACGGTTTGAAACGTCAACCGGGCACATCAGCCGTGTTTGCGGTAGCGGAACCGGGTGGCGAGACGCTCCCGCTGAGTGAGCCCCCGCCGGATCTCGGTGCGCAGCAGGCGGTGTGCCTCCCACGCGTCCTCCGCGTCGCGCTCGGCCAGCGCCGTCCTCGGTGAGTAGACCGCCACGTTCGCCTGCGCGCCCAGGAATCGGGCCGCGGATCCACCGGAGGCCCCGAACCGCTCGGCGGCGACCGAGGCGATCTCCGCGCTGGTCAGCACGTCGAGATCGAAGAGACCGGACTCGCTGAGCAGATCGATGCTCTCCGCCCACGCGCCGAGCACCTGCGTCCGCGGATCGGCCGCGCGTCGTCGGCGCCGCACCCTGAGCGGTTTGCGCATCAGCCAGCCGATGACGCCCAGAATCACCAGAGCCACTACCGCGACGATCACGATGAGGACGATCAACCCGGTGGAGCTATGGCCACTCGGCACGCTGCTGTGCGGGGCCACCGCGTTGCCGTCGCCCTTGGAGATCACGGCGGAGTCCTGGGTCGGCGTGGCGGTCGGCACGGGGGCAGTGGTGGCGCCCTCGGTCGGCTGCACCGGGGCGTTGCCGTACTGCCCGGGCGCCGCGTCGAGCACCACCCAGCCTTCGCCCATGACGGGGATCTCGACCCAGGTCCAGGCGTCCTTCGTGGTGACGGTGTAGCTGCCCGCGGCGAGGACGCCGCCGCTGGTCGGCACGCGGAAGCCGGTGGCGATCCGCGCCGGAACGCCGAGTTCGCGGGCGACGAGGGCGACGAGGGTGGCGTACTGCTCGGGCGTTCCGGAGCGGTTCGCGCCCAGGATCGAGGCGGCGACGTCGGCGAAGCTGGTGCTGCCGGCGCGGGCGCCCGGGGGGGCGGGGCTGCTCACCGGCATCGCGGTCGGCGCACCGCTCGGGGAAACCGTCGGGGAGGGCGACGGAGCGGCGGCAGTCGTGGTCGCGGCGCCGGGCAAGGAGTAGTTCTGCTGCAGCTGCCGCTGCAGTGCCGCGAGGAAGGGCAGCGCCGGGGTGCTCGGCACACCGATCTCCTGCGAGAAGGTGGAGACGACGGTGGAGAGCGTGGCGTTCAACGACCCGGGAAGCTGCACGTTCGTCGTCGCGGTGAGGGTGTCCGGCGACGCAGTCGCAGGGACCGACGTGAACGTGTGCACCGGTGCGGTCGAGCGGACCGCGAACGACTCACCCGCGGCGAGTGACCGCGCCGGGACGATCATCCCGCTGCCGGTGTCAGTGCTCACGCCGATGCCGTCCACCTTCTCGGCGCGGTACAGATACGGCATCCACGGCTTGCCGACGAGCGCGCTGGAGCCGAGGCGATAGGTCTGGGTCACGGTCCCGGAGCTGCCTGCCAACGATGTGTCGGTGTCCGGTTGCAGCACGCCGCCGGAAGGACGGAACGTCCGATCGAAGCTCCACCCGGAACCGTCGTAGTAGTCCAGGTTCGCGATCTCCAGGTAGCCGGTACTCGCGCCGTCGGTGCGCACGGTGAAGAGATCGGTTCCCGGCGTCGACTGACTCGCCGGCCGCAGCCCCGCGATGAACGACACCGGGCTCACCGGCTCCGAGCTGTTCACCGCCGGCTCGCGCTGCGGCGTGGTCGGCTCTGCGCTGGGCGCCGTGTTCTGTGCGATTGCGTAGGCGATGAACGCCACGACAACAGCGATCGCACTACCCGCGTAGACCCCACGCAGCGGCAACACCCCGTCGGCCTGGGTCGCCTCGGCGTCGGAGTCCTGTTGCGTCCAGGTCTGCGCCGCCCGTAACAGCATGAGGGCGAGGAGGAGTACCGCGGCCAGCGGCGCCTCGCGGCGCAGCAACGCGTCACTCACGGTGGAGGTGCCGCGGACGGTGGCGGCATACGCGAGCGCGAACGAGACAAGGAATCCGCCGTGCATCACCGGCGCGGTCCACCGCCGCGCAACACATTCACCGGCAACAGCGCCGACGATCCAGGTGAGGGCAATGGGGGAGACCATGAGGCTGCGCGGGCTCAGCAGCGGCAGCGCGTAGCTGAGCACCTGCGACGGACCGCGGTAGACGCCGCTGAGCAGTGCGTGGATCCCCGAAGGGTCGTGGAGCACGACGATGAGTTCGTAGAGGACGAAGACGACGATGTCGAGCAGTGCGGTGGCCCAGAGCGACCGCACCCCCATTCGACCGAAGACCACCGGCAGCAGCACGCTCAGCACAGCGGCGCCGAAGAGCGGCCCGAGCATCACGTCGGCGGGGAACGAACGCAGCCACGGCGTCGCGGAGAGCAGGCTGGCAATGAGGGTCAGCGGCAAGACCCCGCGCTGAATGACTCGCCTCATCGCGCGTCTCCGGATGCCGGCACCGCGACGCGATCGATGCGCGACGCCGGACGGCGCTCGATCCAGCTCACGGCGTGACCTGCAGGTTCCAGGCGGCGCAGACCTCGTCGGCGTCGGAGGCGATGATGACGCGTGTGCCGGGGAAGTGGATCGGCGCCCCGGGCTCGGGATCGACCGAGACAACCACGAGGCGGTCGAAACGGCGGCGCAGCGGAGTGACGTAGGGCAGATCGGACGGGTCGAGGCGGCCGGTGACGATCACCAGCGCCGTCCCGCCGTGACCGCGCCGCAAGGCGAGCAGCTGCGAGCGCAGCGAACCCTCGGCATGGGGCGTGACGCCGGTGAGGTGATCGATGAGCGGAGTCGGCTCGTGTATCCGCGGGCCGCCGATCACCGTTGCATCGGTGAGCCGCAGCTCCACCGGCGCCTTGCTCCCCGAATTCGTCACCACCACCGAGGCGGCGACATCCACCGCCTCCTCGAACGACTCGGCCGTGTAGGCCGACGGTCGTAGGTCCAGGAGCACGACCGTGTACGGCTGCGAGGTGTCGACGTTGTGCTTCACGACGAGCTTTCCGGTGCGCGCCGAGGAGCGCCAGTGCACCAGCCGCAGGTCATCGCCGACGACGTAATCGCGCAGGCGGTGGAAGGTGATGTTGCCCTGCGGGGAGGTGTCCGAGCTCGGACCCTCCATGTGCCGCATCTGCCCGGTCGGCAGACTGCGCAGGCCGACGATCCGCGGGTACACCCAGATGCGCTCCACGGTGCCGTAGCTGCGCGACGTCCTGAAGAACTCGAACGGATCGCGCCGGGTCACCTCCACGGGACCGACGTCGAAGATGCCGCGCCTGCGGGTGGGTAGGCGGTAGGTGCGCATGCCGCGCTCCCCGCGGCGCACGCGCGGGATGACCGTGCGGACCAGTGCGTCACCGAAAGGCTGGTTCGCGATGGTGATCCCGACGCTGCGGCGGCTGCGGTTGGCGAAGGTGAGGACGGCGATCGCGGGGGAACCTTTCGGCACGCGTGGTGGCTGGATCGCCCGGTCGATCGTGAGGCGCGAGGGCCGCAGGATCCAGGCCAGTCCGATCAGCGTCGCCGCGAGCAGCCCGATGCCGATGAGGACGAAGGACGGCCAGCGCAGCAGCAGGCCGATCACGAGCAATGCGGCGCCGACGACGAGTGCGGCCCCACCTGCTCTCGTCAGCCCGACCCGCGACAGCGTCCTCAGCATCAGATTCCCAGGATCAGAGTGCTACGTGACCCGGCTCGGCACGGGGCACCGGAACCGACTGCACCGCGCGGGCGACGAGCTCCAGTCCCGTCCGTCCTTGTAGTTCGGCCTCGGGCTGCAGGATCACGCGGTGCGCGAGTACCACCGGCGCCATCTGCTTCACGTCCTCCGGGATGACGTAGGTGCGGCCCTGTACCGCGGCGGAGGCGCGGGCGGCGCGCAGCAGCGCGAGACTGCCGCGAGGTGAGACGCCGAGACGGAGCTCCGACATCGCCCTGGTGGCGGTGGCGATCGCGACGATGTAGCTCTCCAACGCCGGCGCCACCTCGATCTGGCGCACCGCGTTGATCATGTTGAGGACGGCCGCCGCCGACAGCACCGGCTTCAGGTGCTCGATCGTGGCACCGCCCTTCTGGGTGCGCAGCACCTCGGCCTCGGCCTCCGGCGTCGGATAGCCCACGGTGAGCTTCATCAGGAAGCGGTCGAGCTGCGCCTCCGGGAGGATGTAGGTGCCCTCCATGTCGATGGGGTTCTGCGTCGCCACCACGAGGAACGGCTTGGGCAGTTGATGGACGACGCCGTCATAGCTCAGCGTTCCCTCCTCCATCACCTCGAGCAGCGCGGACTGCGTTTTGGGAGAGGCGCGATTGATCTCGTCGCCGAGGACGACGTTGGCGAAGACCGGTCCGGCCTTGAACTCGAACTCGCCGTTGCTCTGGTTGTAGATCGAGACGCCGGTGACGTCGCTGGGCAGCAGGTCGGGGGTGAACTGGATGCGGTGCCACGGCACCTCGAGTGAAGAGGCGAGCGCCCGTGCCAGTGACGTCTTGCCGGTGCCTGGCACGTCCTCCAACAGCAGGTGGCCTTCGGCGAGCAGGCAGATCACGGCGTTGCGGATCACCTCCGGCTTGCCCTGGATGACGACTGCGATGTTGTCGCAGAGTCGCTGCACGTCATAGGCGAGGCGTGCCGGTCCGTCGGTGGGAGCTGCCGTGTTCGTGGCAGATGCCGTGGCCGAGTGCAACGGACTGTGCTCGTCGGTCGGGTTCGTCATGCTGCTCCTTCTAGGACGTCGGGGGCGGAGTCGACGGCGGTGCGGCTGGCAGTGGGGCCGTGCCAGTGACGTCCACGGTGACTGTCTTAGTAGCTCCTGTGGTCACATCTTGATAGGTGATCGTGACACTCCACTGGCCGCTCTGCCCTTCAACGACGCACGTATCCGGTACGGGGATCGCTGTCGCCGCAGCCGACGGCGTGAAGTTCGCACTGCCGCATTCCGCGTTGCCTACCGAGTCTGTGACGGATTCGGCCCAGTCCGTGCCACCGCTGAGGTCGCTGCCCGTGGCGATCGTCA
>DASXYU010000072.1:0-71449 GCA_036502295.1 Jatrophihabitans sp.
GGCGAGTAATCCCGCGACCGTCTCTACGTCGTCGCGGTCCGGGAGCTCGACGTCCTCGAAGAGATCGGCGAGGTCTTCGACTGCGAGGCGCCCGCTGACCCGCACGGTGTTCTCGTCTATACGCTCGACGGGGGGACGTTCGTCGTCGTACTCGTCCGCGATCTCACCGACGATCTCCTCGAGGACGTCCTCGATGGTGACGAGTCCGGCTGTGCCGCCGTACTCGTCGATCACCACCGCCATGTGCGTGCGGTGCCCCTGCATCTCGCGCAGCAGTTCGTCGACGGGCTTGGATTCGGGCACGAACTCAGCGGGACGCATCACCTGGTCGACGGTGGTCTTCGATGCGTTGGAGGTGTCCTGCGCGCGGCGAGCGAGGTCCTTGAGGTACACGATGCCGACGACATCGTCGGCATTCTCGCCGATCACCGGTACACGACTGAAGCCGCTGCGCAGCGCGAGGGCGAGTGCTTGCGGCACGGTCTTGTTGCGCTCGATCCAGACGATGTCGGTACGCGGCACCATGACTTCGCGTGCGATGGTGTCGCCGAGCTCGAAGACGGACTGGATCATCTCACGCTCGCTCTGCTCCACGACGCCACGTTCCTCGGCGAGGTCGACAAGCTCCCGCAGCTCGACCTCGGAGGCGAACGGGCCGTCCCGGAAGCCTTTGCCCGGTGTGAGCGCGTTACCGAAGACGGTGAGGATTGAGGCGAGCGGGCCGAAGACCGAGCCGAGGATGCGGACCGCGCTCGCACCCGCGAGCGCCACCTGATTGGGGTGCTGTCGGCCGAGTGTTCGCGGGCCGACACCGATGATTGCGTAGACGATCACCACCATCACCACGACCGTGAGGACGAGAACGTGCCAGTGGCTGCCCCACTGGGCAGTGGCGACCTGTGCGGCGAGGACGGTGGCGGCGAGCTCGCACGTGACGCGCAGCATCAGCAGCAGGTTGGTGTAGCGGGCGCGGTCGGCGACCACGATATGCAGCGCCTTCGCACCCGGACGTTCCTCACGGAGGAATTCCTCGACCCGGGCAGCCGAAACGCGACCGAGGGCCGAGTCGACGCAGGCGAAAAGTCCGCCCAGCGGGATGAGCGCGATCGCGATGATCAGCGCGACTATGTCACCCGCGGTCATCGCACGTCCCTCACTTCGCCTTTGGTGCCGGGCAGCGGCGCATGGATCGGGCCACGTCCCGACTCAGCGGACCAGGCCTGCACGAGCTTGGCCTGCAGTTCGAACATCTCGCGTTCTTCCTCGGCATCACCGTGGTCGAAGCCGAGCAGATGCAGGATGCCGTGGGTCGCCAGCAGGTGCAGCTCAGCCTCGGTGGAGTGGCCCGCGTCCTTGGCCTGGGTCTGGGCGACAGTTGGGCAGAGGACCACGTCGCCGAGCAGCGCCTCGCCGAAGGTCTCGTCGGTGGACGGTGGCGCGCTGGGATCGAAGCGATCACCGGGAAGGTCGTCGCCGTCCATCGGAAAGGCCATCACGTCGGTCGGGCCCGGAAGGTCCATCCACTGCACGTGCAACTGGGCCATCGCGTCGGCATCGAGGAGGAGAACGGAGAGTTCGGCGAGCGGATTGATCTGCATCGCGTCGAGGACGAAGCGCCCCAGCGCGGCGAGCCCGACCTCGTCGACGACGAAGCCCGACTCGTTATGGATCTCGATCGTCACCTTCGGCCCTATCGTCGGGGCTTGGCGCGATGCTGAGTCACAGGTTGAGGCTGGGCCGCGTCGAAGCGCTCGTACGCATCGACAATCTCGCCGACGAGTCGGTGGCGCACGACGTCGGTGGAAGTGAGAGTCGAGAAGTGCACGTCCTCCACGTCGCCGAGGATGTCGCGGATGATGCGCAGACCGCTCTGCGTTCCGCCCGGCAGGTCGACCTGGGTGACGTCGCCGGTGACGACGATCTTGCTGCCGAAACCAAGCCGGGTGAGGAACATCTTCATCTGCTCGGCGGTGGTGTTCTGTGCCTCGTCGAGAATGATGAAGGCGTCATTCAGCGTCCGTCCGCGCATGTACGCCAGCGGCGCGATCTCGATGGTGCCGGCCTGCATCAGACGCGGGATCGAGTCGGGATCGAGCATGTCGTGCAGTGCGTCGTAGAGCGGGCGCAGGTACGGGTCGATCTTGTCGATGAGCGTGCCCGGGAGGAAGCCGAGGCGCTCACCGGCTTCGACGGCGGGGCGGGTGAGGATGATGCGGCTTACCTGCTTGGCCTGCAACGCCTGCACTGCCTTCGCCACCGCAAGGTAGGTCTTGCCCGTGCCGGCGGGGCCGATGCCGAAGACGATGGTGTGGTTGTCGATGGCGTCGACGTAACGCTTCTGATTCACCGTCTTGGGGCGGATGGTCTTTCCGCGACGGCTGAGGATGTCGAGGGTGAGCACGTCGGCCGGCCGCTCCTCGGTGCCGGCAGTGAGCATGCCCAGGATGCGGTGAACCACGTCGGGGCTGAGCTGCTGGCCGTCCTTGATAAGGGCGAGAAGGTCGTCGATGAGCTGTGCGGCGATCGCGTTGTCCGCAGGTGCGCCGGTGATGGTGATCTCGTTGCCGCGGACGTGAATGTCGCTGGCGACGGACTTTTCGATCACCTGGAGTAGTTCATCGCGGGATCCGAGCAGCGAAACCATCGCTTGATCACCCGGAACGGTGATACTGATCGAGACGGGCTCAATCGGATTGCTAGCTTCGGACAAGTCGCCCCTTCTGCGATAGCGGATGTCAAGCATCAGTCTGCGATAGCGGAAGCAGGCGTTTGCCTGCTCGGAATCGGGACAAATTCAGTTTACCCAGGCGGCCACTGCAATTGCCTACCTGCGAGAACATGGCCGTGGACGTGAAACACGCTCTGGCCGGAGCCTGTTCCCGTATTGAAGACGGTGCGGAAGTGTTCAAGCTCCAAATGCCTGGCGACCTGGGCGACGCCGTGTAGCAGGTCCGCGGCCGCCTCAGGGTCTTCTCCGGCCTCGGCGATGTCCGCCACGTGCTTGCGCGGGATGACGAGGACGTGCGTCGGCGCCTGTGGATTGATGTCCGCGAAAGCCACGGCGCGCTCGTCCTCCCAGACGATGGTCGCGGGGATATCGCCCGCAGAGATCTTGCAGAAGAGACAGTCTTCGACTGCTGACTGGGCCATGTGCGGAGCGTAACGTCCACGCCGCCCAACGCTGAGCTGCTCAAGATTCGGTTACTCATGGGGCTTGCCTCCCTTCACAGGTCACGCTATATTAGAACACGTGTTCGAGTCAACCGTGGAGTCGTCAGGCCGTGCAGCTGTAGCCCAGCTGCGTGTCGCTGTCGATGAGTTGCTTGAGTTGAATCTCACCTTGCTACCTAGTACCGACGTTCTTGACCTCGTGCGCGAAATGGAGGTCGAGGTGCGACGCCTGGCCGCCGTCGATCAGCGCAACCTCGCCGAACTTGAGCAGCGACATCTGGCCGCCGAGATGCGCGTCCGAGATACCCGTGCGTTGCTCATCGACATGCTGCGCATCGACCCACACGAGGCCAAGCGCCGCGTCGAACTCGCCCGCGACCTCGGCCCACGACGCACGCTGACCGGCGAAGCGCTCGATCCGATCTTTCCGGCGGTCGCTGCCGCGGTCGCTTCGGGCGAGGTCTCCCTCGGCCATGCGCAGAAGATCGTGCAGTTCACCGAGCAGCTCCCGCCACACATCGATCCCCCGGCGATCGCTGACCTGCAAGCACTTCTGCTCGATACCGCGGCTCACACCTACCCGGCGAATGTCGGCGCTCGCGCCACCGCACTGCTCGCCCATATCGACCAAGATGGCACCGAGCCCCGTGACGAAGCACTCCAGAGACGCCGCTCGTTCACTCTGTACACGGGCTCCGACGGCTGGTCCAAGGCGAGCGGCTTTCTTTCCCCCCGTCTCACCGCTGTCGTGAAGACCGTTCTCGACTCCCTCGCCGCTCCGGCCCCCGCTGAAGATCGGACACCCGATCCCCGCAGCCACGCCCAGCGCTGTCACGACGGATTGCAAGATGCACTCGAACGAGTGCTGCGCAGCGGTGATCTGCCCGACGTGGGCGGTGCGCCCGTGACGATCCTGGTGACAGTGCAGGAAGGCGACCTACGCCGGCGTGTCGGCCACGCGGTCACGGCCCACGGCGACCTGCTTCCCATCAAGACTCTCGTCGCAATGGCCGGCGACGCCGAACTGATCCCGACCTACCTCAACGACACCGGCGGGATCATGGCGTACGGCCGGGCGAAACGCCTCGCCACCCCGGCGCAGCGCCGAGCCCTTGCTGCACGGGACGGCGGATGTTCAAGACCTGGATGCACGGCACCACCGGGCTGGTGCGAAGCCCACCACGTCCTGCTCTGGTCAGAAGGCGGCGGCACCGACCTGTCGAACATGACACTCGTCTGCCCCCGGGATCATCGGCTGCTCGATAGCGGCGGCACCCCTGCCGACAAGGACGTAGTCGGCGGGGGAGGTTGGGAATGTGTAATGCAAGACGGCGTCCCGCACTGGCGCCCACCCACCTGGATCGACCCAGACCGACATCCTCGAAGAAACATCGCACACCACCACGAACCGCGATTCAGCGAGCAGACTGAGCGTGGGAGGTAGCTATTTCGTCGTTCACCTGCGACGAGTTGCCACCGTCGATTCGGTCGCAAACCGATCCGCACCCATAGAACGCTCGCTCTGCCGTACCTGCGACCTCGACCTCACCGCGACAGCTGCTTGGGCGATAGTCGGCGGCGTCCCGGCAGCTGTCAGTGCCCTAGCTGGTTTCGGCGAGTCAGCGCAGCGGGATCGCGGCAAACGTGAGGTCCAGCGTCCCCTGGTGAAAGCGGATCTGCCAGCCGCGAGACGCACCGTCGATCCAGATCGAACTTCGCAGAGAACTCCGCGCGCCCCGAATGCGATAGGTGACGAGCACGACGCCATCTCCGATCCATCGCGCCGCGAGGTCCTCGATAACGCCCGACACGTCTGGGCTCTCGGCGAGCGCCTCGATGATCGACGTCTTGTTCCAGACGCTGCCCGAGCCTCCGAACTCCAGGAAGTCGTCGTGCAGCAGCGCGGTGACGGCCGCACGATCAGCGCGAACTGCCGGGTCGAGCAGCCGCAGTTCCAGGGCGATGACGGCGCCGAGCACTTCAGGCATCAGCTCACACCCAACGGTCGAGGCGCAGGGAAAGGGCGGCAAGGGCCGCAGCGCCCGCCGTTGACGTACGCAGGACGGACTCCCCCAACCGCACGGCAACCGCGCCGGCACCGATGAAATGCGCGAGTTCGCCATCGCTGATGCCACCCTCCGGCCCCACCACCACGACAACGTCCCGCCCCGCGGACAGGGTCACCGAGCCGATCCCGTGCTGGGCCGATTCGTGCAATACGAGCCCGGTCGAACCGGCAAGAATCGCAGCGACCTGCTCGGTCGACGCCAGCTCCGCCACCAGCGGCACTCGCGCGCGCCGCGACTGCTTTGCCGCCTCTGCCGCCGTCCTGCGCCATTTCTCCAGCGCCTTCGCGCCGCGGGCACCGTCCCACCGCACGATCGAGCGCGACGCAGCCCACGGCACGATCTCATCCACCCCGAGTTCGGTCATCACCTCGACCGCAAGGTCGGCGCGCTCCCCCTTCGGCAGCGCCTGCACGACCACCAACCGCGGCGTCGGCTCCGGCACCGCACGCCTCGCCATCACGCTCAACCGCAGACCATCTGGCAACACCTCGGCCACGGCGCACTCCGCCACCGCGCCGCGACCGTCTGAGATGAGCACCCGCTCGCCCACGCCAAGGCGCTTCACTCGCGCCGCATGGCGTCCCTCATCGCCCGTCAGCGAGATCGACTCCCCCGCCGGCAGCGGGTCGAGGAGGAACAGCGGCGCTGTGCTCATCGGAGATGAGCGATCGGTATGAGTCTCATCGAGTGGGCTGTCAGCCCGTGAATGCGTCGCGGATCTTGCCGAAGAGGCCGTTGTTCTTCGTCACCGCGGCAACGTCCTCCCGGCGCAGCGCCGCGAGCTCGCGCAGCAGGCGCTCCTGCTCGTCGTCCAACCGGGTCGGCGTCCGGACCTCAAGGTGCACATGTAGATCGCCGCGGGCCGTCGAGCGCAACCGCGGTATGCCCTTGCCCCGCAGCGTGATGATCTGGCCGTTCTGCGTCCCAGCGCGGATGTCCAGCTTCTCCTCGCCATCCAGCGTGCTGAGGACGAGATCGGTGCCGAGTGCGGCAGCCGTCATCGGCACCGCGACAGTGCAGTGCAGGTCCGAACCCTCGCGGACGAAGGTGTCGTGCCGCTGCTCGGAGACTTCGATGTAGAGGTCGCCCGCGGGACCGCCACCGGGGCCGACCTCGCCCTGGCCAGTGAGCCGGATCCGCATCCCGTCCTCGATGCCCGCCGGCACTTCGACGGTGATGGTGCGCCGAGCA
This sequence comes from Jatrophihabitans sp., assembly GCA_036502295.1. Taxonomy (GTDB): domain Bacteria; phylum Actinomycetota; class Actinomycetes; order Mycobacteriales; family Jatrophihabitantaceae; genus DASXYU01. The sequence continues at coordinate 6,432 of DASXYU010000072.1, forward strand.
CGTACCCGGCCATCGGCGTTGCAGGTCGGGCACGGCGAAGGAATCTGCTCCCCGGTCCCCGCACACGCAGTGCAGGCCCGAGTCGTCATCACCTGGCCGAGGAACGAGCGCTGCACGGTCTGGATCTCTCCGGCGCCGCCGCAGACCGTGCAGGTCCGCGTGGTCGTCCCCGGTGCCGTCCCCCCGCCGTGGCAGGTCTCGCAGAGCACCGCGGTCTCGACCGTCACGTCGCGACGGGTCCCGAACGCGGCATCTTCCAGTGTGAGCGTCATCTGCAGCAGTGCGTCCGAACCCTGACGGCGTCGCGAACGCTTGCCGCTCCGGGCACCACCGGTGCCGGAACCGAAGAACGCCTCGAAGACGTCGCCGAAGCCACCGAAGCCACCACCGAACGGGTTGCCGGCGGCTCCACCGCCCTGCGAGAGCGGGTCGCCACCGAGGTCCACCACGCGGCGCTTCTCGGGATCCGAGAGCACCTCGTAGGCAGTGGTGACCTCTTTGAACCGCTCCTGTGCGTGCGAGTCGGGGTTGATGTCGGGGTGCAGCTCACGAGCGAGTTTGCGGTAGGCCCGCTTGATCTCCTCCGGCGTCGCGTCCTTCTGCACACCCAGCAGGGCGTAGTAGTCGCGCGGCGCAGTCACGTGATCAGTTTACGGGTCACCGTTCTTCGATGAGTTCGCCCACATAACGCGCGACAGCCGCGACCCGCGCCATCGTGTGCGCGTAGTCCATCCGCCGCGGGCCGAGCACACCGACCGCACCCACCGGCGCGCCCCGCACCCCGTACCCGGTGCTCACCACGGAAGCCGACGTCAGCCCCTCGTGCTCGTTCTCATTGCCGATGCGCACCAGCACCCGATTGGTCGCCACCGACTGGTCGAGCAGTCGCAGCAGCACGACCTGCTCCTCCAGTGCCTCCAGCACCGGGCGGATCGCCGGGAAGTCCAGCGAGTTCTCGGTGAGGTTCACCGTACCGCCCAGGACGAGCCGCTCGCTGCTCGGCTCGACCAACGCCTCCAGCAGTACCGCCGACAGCGTCGCGAGCAGGCCCCGCAGGTCTGCCCCGACCTGATCAGGCAGCTCCTCGATGAGGGCGGGCGCCTCGGAGAGCGGACGGTCGCGCAGCGTCGCGTTCAGCGTGTTGCGTAGGTCGGAGACCTGCTCCGCGGGCACCGGCACCGGCAGTTCGACGACGCGCTGCTCGACCCGTCCGGTGTCGGTGATGAGGACGAGCATCAGCCGCGTCGTCGAGACAGGCACCACCTCGAGGTGGCGTACCCGCGAGCGGGACAGCGACGGATAGCGCACCACCGCCACGTTGCGGGTGAGCTGCGCCAGCGCCTTCACCGCGCGGTGCAGCACGTCGTCGAGGTCGACTGCGTCATCGAGGAATGCGGTGATCGCGCGACGCTCGGCCGACGAGAGCGGCTTGATGTCGGTGAGGCGATCGACGAAGAGGCGATAGCCTGCATCGGTCGGCACGCGACCTGCGCTGGTATGCGGCTGGGCGATGAGCCCCTCCTCCTCCAGCACCGCCATGTCGTTTCGAATGGTGGCCGGAGAGACGCCGAGGTTGTGGCGATCGGCGAGGGCCTTGCTGCCGACGGGTTCGTTGGTGGAGATGAAGTCGGCGACGATCGCGCGCAAGACCTCGACCCTGCGGTCCTCGTTCGCCACGACGTGCCTCCAATCCGCGTCCAGCTTAGTTCGGCGGACGTCGATCGTTCGCGACCGCAAGTACCCTGCGAACTGTGATCTTCAAACGGGTCGGCGAGGGACGTCCTTACCCGGATCATGGCCTCTCCGGCCGCGACTGGGCCAATGTCGCGCCCCGCACGGTGCGCCTCGACGAACTCGTCACCACCAAGCGCGAACTGGCGCTGGACCGCCTGCTCGAAGAGGACTCCACCTTCTACGGCGATCTCTTCCCGCACGCCGTCCTCTGGCAACGCGAGTTCTACCTCGAGGACGGTCTGCACCGCGCCCTGCGCGCCGCGCTCGAACAGCGCAACACCATCCACGTCCGCGTCCTGGACCTGGATGCCCTTAAGCCATCAGCTCTCTGACCACGGCGTCGGCGAGTAGGCGTCCGCGCTGGGTGAGGACGAGTTTTCCCACGCCCAGGCTGTCGCGATCCAACAGTCCCCAGCTCACGAGCTGTTGCACCCGCTGCTGAGCAGACGATGGCAGCTCCTCGAGCGGCAGGCCCTCGCGCATCCGCACGCCGAGCATCACCCGTTCGGTGAAACGCGCCTGCGCACCGAGCGTCTCGCGCCCGGCCGCCGGGCTCGTCCCGGCGTCGAGCATCGTCGCGTAGCGGGCGGGGTGCTTCACGTTCCACCAGCGCACTCCGCTGATGTGGCTGTGTGCCCCGGGGCCGAATCCCCACCAGTTCGCGTCGCTCCAGTACAGCTCGTTGTGCCGGCAGCGTCCCGCGGTCGAGGTAGCCCAGTTCGAGACCTCGTACCACTCGAATCCGGCCGCGGCCAGCGTCTCGTCCGCCATCACGTAGCGGTCGGCGAGGACGTCGTCGTCCGGTGCCGGCACCACACCGTTGGCGACCTGCCGCGCCAGCGCCGTCCCCTCCTCGATGACGAGGGCGTAGGCGCTGAGGTGATCCGCACCGGCACCGATCGCGGCATCGAGGGAGGTCTGCCAATCCGCGTCCGTCTCCAGCGGGGAGCCGTAGATGAGGTCGAGGTTCACGTGCTCGAAGCCGGCCGCCTTCGCCTCGGCGACGGCCTCCTCCGGCCGCCCCGGCCGGTGCGTCCGGTCGAGGACGGAGAGCACCTTCGGCACGGCGGACTGCATCCCGATCGAGACGCGGGTGAAGCCCGCCTCGCGCAGCCGGACGAAGTACCCGGGCGTCACCGTCTCGGGGGTCGCCTCCGTGGTGATCTCGGCGTCGGGCGTCAAGCCGAACTGCTCGCGCAGTTCGGCGATCACCAGCCCGAGGTGCTCGGCAGGTAGCAGCGTCGGCGTGCCGCCGCCGAAGAAGACGGTCTCGATCGGCAGGACGTTGCCGTCCATCACCTCGGCGCCAAGGCGCACCTCGGCGAGCAGCATGTCGACATACGTCCCACGGCTGACACCCGCGCCGAGTTCCTCGGCGGTGTAGGTGTTGAAGTCGCAGTAGCCACAGCGCGTGCTGCAGAACGGCACGTGGACGTAGACGCCGAAGCGGGCGCCGCGAGCCGCGAGCAGGACGTCCTCGGGCAGGCGGCCGTCAGGCGGCGCGAGATCGCCCTCGGGCAACGCGGACGGCACAGTCGAACCTCTCAGCACTCGATGACCCAGCGCACCGGACGCGCCGAGTTCTGAGTCTCCTCCGCCACGCTGCGAAGCACCGCGAGGAACGCCGCCCGGTCCTCGTCCGCCATCCTGAGGGTGTCCGGAACGGGAAGGACGACCGGCCCCTCCGGCAGCCACGTGAGGTCGCGCAGCACGTCGACAAGTCCGTCCAGATTCGGCGCGGCCCACGCCGGTGCCTGCACCCGCGCGAAGATCTCGCGGATCGCGTCCTGCTTCTCACCCATCAACATTCACCGCCGTGCTGCGCCTATGCACCGATGTCGATGACATCGAACGTCTCGTAGTGGTCACCGGTGTAGTAGTACGTGCCGTCCTCACCGAGAATGATGCGGCGCGCGCCGCGGGTCGAGGAACCCGGCGTCGGCACCGTGTACTCGTGGTACCAGCCGTCAGGATGCTTCGGCAGCACGTGCTCGTTGTTGTGAAAGACCACCCCGTCGTTCTGCGGATACGGGAACGGCCCACCGGCCCGGATAAGGCGCACCGTGTCGGCGGCCTGCGGTGGGAGTGTCGACAGCGCCACCGGCGAGAGTCCGACCCCGGCCGATGAGGAGACCGACGTGGTGGGCTTGGGCGTACCGTTGCCGTCGTCCTTGAGGGCGTTGACGAGGTAGCCGATGAGCAGCGCTGCGATGAGGACGATGAGCGCGATGAGCGGTCGTCGGATCCTCGGCACGAGACAACCCTAGTGAGTTCATATCCATGCGTGATCTGATCTTGGTTGTGAACGAAGACCTGAGCGCGAAGACGATCACGATCACCAGCGGGGACGGCAGCGCGATCCAGGCGTACTCCGTCACCCCCGAAGGAGAAGGACGGGCCGCCAGTCGCGGTGGTGTCGTGCTCATCCACCACCTTCCCGGCTACGACCGCGGGCAGAAAGAACTCGCCCGCCACGTCGCCGAACTCGGCTACGACGTCGTGGTGCCGAACCTCTACTGGCGCCAGGCGCCCGGCGCCTCGCCGGACGACGCCGCCGCCGCAGCCCGCGCGAACGGCGGAAAGCCTGACACCGAACTCGTCAGCGACGTCGCCGGGGCAGCCGCCCACCTGCGCGCGCTGCCCACCTCGAACGGCAAGGTCGGCGTCATCGGATACTGCTCCGGAGGACGCCAGTCCGTCCTCGCCGCCTGCAACGTCCACCTCGACGCCGCGGTGGACAACTACGGCGCCTTCGTCATCGGCGATCCCCCGGAGGGATCCGGCATGACGATGACCGGCATCGAGGAGCAGCTGCCCAACCTCCGCTGCCCCCTGCTCGGCCTCTTCGGCAACGATGACAAGTTCCCGCCGCCGGCCGACGTGGACAAGCTGGAGCAGATCCTCACGGCGAACGGCAAGACGGTGGAGATCCACCGCTACGACGACGCCGCGCACGCCTTCTTCTCCACCGAGCGTCCGTCCTACCGGGTGCATGCAGCCAACGACGGCTGGGCGCGCATCGCCGCGTTCTACGGCAAGTACCTGGCGAGCTGAGGAGTCGAGATGTGCACCTACACCACCGTCACCGCCCCGATGTCGGGCAGCGCCAAGGGCCCGAACGGCTCGTGGTTCCACGTCACAGACGCCACCGTGTACTTCGACCACCCCGTGCATGCGATGGCCGAGCACACGCTGAACATCGACCTGTGGAGTTCGACGCCGGCCGATCCGTCCCGCGGACCGTCGGCACGCGTCGCCCTCGAACTCACCGCCGCGTCGGCACGTGAACTCATGGCTGCGATCGCGAGCGCGCTGGAGTCGGTTCCCGAGGCCCTCAAGCTCTGACTAGGGTCGACCTTGTGCTTGCTGCCTACGCCTCCTCGATCAATCCCGACTCCCCGCTCGACGGCCTCGTCGTCGGCGACCGGCCCGAGCCGGAGGTAGCCGAGGGGTGGACGCGGATCGCGGTGAAGGCCGCGAGCCTCAACCATCACGACCTCTGGACGCTGCGCGGCGTCGGCATCAACGCGGATCAGCTGCCGATGACCCTCGGCACCGACGCGGCGGGCATCGACGAGTCCACCGGCGAAGAAGTCGTCATCCACTCGGTGATCACCACGCCGGGCTGGAGGGGTGACGAGACACTCGACCCGGGACGCTCGCTGCTCTCCGAGAAGCACCAGGGTGCGATGGCCGAGTACGTCGTCGTCCCCAAGGGCAACGTCGTCCCCAAGCCGGCCGAACTCAGCTGGGCAGAGGCTGCCTGCCTGCCCACCGCCTGGCTCACGGCCTACCAGATGCTCTTCGTCCGCTCCTCGCTCCGGCCGGGACAGACCGTCCTCGTCCAGGGTGCCAGCGGCGGCGTCGCCAGTGCGGCGATCAGCATGGCGCGGGCGGCCGGACTGCAGGTCTACGCCACGGCCCGTACCGAGGAGAAGCAGCAGTTCGCCCTCGCCCTCGGCGCCCACGCGGCCTTCCCGAGCCGGGCCCGCCTACCGCAGCGGGTCGACGCCGTGATCGAGACCATCGGCACCGCCACCTGGGACCACAGCCTCAAGTCGCTGCGCCCCGGTGGCCAGATCATCACCTCGGGCGCCACCTCGGGTCCGAACCCCACCGCCGACCTCAACCGGGTTTTCTTCCTGCAACTGCAGATCATCGGCTCGACGATGGGGACGAAGGACGAACTCGGCGACCTGCTCAACTTCCTGAAGGTCACCGGCCTGCGCCCCCGCATCGACCGCACCTTCGCTCTCGCCAATGCGCGCGAAGCCCTCGCAACCCTCGAATCAGGCGAGATCGCCGGAAAGCTCGTCCTGACAGTCTGAGCCACGCCGGAACGCGCAACTACGAGTTCTTCTTGGCGAGGGCGTCGACGTCCTCGTTGGTGGAGAGCGCGGCGATGAAGGCTTCCTGCGGGACCTCGACCCGTCCCACCATCTTCATCCGCTTCTTGCCCTCCTTCTGCTTCTCCAGCAGCTTGCGCTTGCGGGTGATGTCACCGCCGTAGCACTTGGCGAGGACGTCCTTGCGGATCGCCCGGATGCTTTCGCGCGCGATGATGCGCGACCCGATCGCGGCCTGGATCGGAACCTCGAACTGCTGGCGCGGGATGAGCTTGCGCAGCTTCGTCGTCATCGAGGTGCCATAGGCGTATGCCTTGTCCTTGTGCACGATCGCGGAAAACGCATCGACCGTCTCGCCCTGAAGCAGGATGTCGACCTTCACGAGGTCGGAGGCCTGTTCGCCGGCCAACTCGTAGTCGAGGGAGGCATAGCCGCGGGTGCGTGACTTCAGCTGGTCGAAGAAGTCGAAGATGATCTCGGCGAGCGGCAGCGTGTAGCGCAGCTCCACGCGCGTCTCGGAGAGATAGTCCATGCCGCCGAGCTGACCGCGGCGGTCCTGGCAGAGCTCCATGATCGTGCCGATGAACTCGCTCGGCGCGATGATCATCGCCTTCACGATGGGCTCGTAGATCTCGTTGATCTTCTTGCCGGTCGGCCAGTCGGAGGGGTTGGTGACGACGAACTCCTCGCCACCTTCCACAACGACCCGGTTGACGACGTTCGGCGCGGTGGAGATGAGCTCGAGGCCGAACTCGCGCTCGAGGCGGTCGCGGGTGATTTCCAGGTGCAGCAGCCCGAGGAAGCCACAGCGGAAACCGAAGCCGAGCGCCGCCGAGGATTCCGGTTCGTAGACGAGGGCGGCGTCGTTGAGGCGCAGCTTGTCCAGCGCGTCGCGCAGCAGCGGGTAGTCCGACCCATCGATCGGGTAGAGGCCGGAGTAGACCATCGGCTGCGGGTCCCGGTAGCCGCCGAGGGACTGCTTCGCGGGCTTGGCCGCGTCGGTGACGGTGTCACCGACGCGTGACTGCCGCACGTCCTTCACACCGGTGATGAGGTAGCCCACCTCGCCGACACCGAGGCCGCTCGTCGGCTCCGGCTCAGGTGAGATGACGCCGATCTCGAGCAGTTCGTGGGTGGCGCCGGTGGACATCATCGCGATCCGCTCGCGCGGCTTGAACTGCCCGTCCACGACGCGGATATAGGTGATGACGCCGCGGTAGATGTCATAGACCGAGTCGAAGATCATCGCGCGTGGCGCCGCGCCGGCATCGCCGACCGGCGCGGGGATGTCACGGCAGACGACGTCGAGCAGGTCTTCGACGCCCTGTCCCGTCTTGGCGCTGACGCGCAGGACGTCGTCGGGGTCGCAGCCGATGATGTGCGCGAGTTCGGCGGCGTAGCGCTCGGGCTGCGCTGCCGGCAGATCGATCTTGTTCAGCACCGGCACGATCTGCAGGTCCGCCTCGAGGGCGAGGTAGAGGTTGGCCAGCGTCTGCGCCTCGATGCCCTGGGCGGCGTCGACGAGCAGGACGGCCCCCTCGCACGCAGCCAGCGACCGCGACACCTCGTAGGTGAAGTCGACGTGCCCCGGGGTGTCGATCATGTGCAGCACGTGCTCGGTGCCGTCCAGTCGCGACTTCCACGGCATCCGCACGTTCTGCGCCTTGATGGTGATGCCACGCTCACGCTCGATATCCATGCGGTCGAGGTACTGCGCCTTCGCCTTACGCGGGTCCAGCACGCCGGTAAGGCGCAGCATCACATCGGCCAGCGTCGACTTGCCGTGGTCGATGTGGGCGATGATCGAGAAGTTGCGGATGCTGGCCGGGTCGGTCTTGCCGGCGCTGGCAACGACTGCTGGTCTTGCGGCGGGCTGAGTCATATCCGGCCAATGATCCCACGGCCGCCATGACAGGATGTCCGCATGACCGACACCCGCCGTGCCGATGAATTCCGCATTCCCGCCGCCTCTTTGAAGGCCGGCGACCTGGTGAACCTCGCACCGGGCGACGACGATTGGCAGGAGGTGCTCGCGGTGCACACCGCCGCCGCGACGGCGACCGACCCGTCGACGAGGACCTTCCTCGCCTCGCTGGGTGGTAACTACGTCTACGTCGAGGTCACCGACCTCGCCAGCGTCGACAACACCGTCTACATCGACTCCGACGGCCTTGGACGCGTGAACGGCGAGGACGGCGAGGACTTTCCCGTCTCGGAACTGCTCAGTGACTCCGGGGCGATCCGGATCTACCTCTTCACGAAGTACGAGCTGGTCACGGTTCGCTCATAATCCGAGGCGTGCGTCTGTCGAGACCTCAGTTTCGAGACAAGCCCTGTCGGGCTCCCTCAAGCCGCCTCCTGCGGATTTTGGGCAAACCTGCTCGCGCTGGTAACCTTGCAGGGTTGCTTTGCGGCAACACCACAGACTTTTAACCCGGCATTCCCAAGCAAGAAGGCTTTAATTCGTGGCGAACATCAAGTCCCAGAAGAAGCGCATCCTCACCAACGAGAAGGCGCGGCAGCGGAACCAGGCCGTGAAGTCGTCCCTCAAGACGGCTATCCGGCGCGTGCGCGAGGCCGCCTCCACCGGTGACGGCGCCGCCGCACAGACCGCCTACCGCACGGCCGCCCGCCAGCTCGACAAGGCTGTGAGCAAGGGCGTCATCCACGCCAACCAGGCCGCCAACAAGAAGTCGGCGCTGGCTGTGAAGGTCAACTCGCTCTAACGCGAGCCACTCCGCTTCATGCGTTGCCCCGGGCGTTCGCCCGGGGCTTCGCCATTCCCGCGTCCTCCTCAGCGCGCCGGCGATCAGCAGGCCGGCGGCCGTCCACTGCCATCGAAGAACGAAAACCCACCGAGGACGGTGCTGGGACCGAACGGACTCGTCGCGGTCACCGTGTAGCACGCCGGGCTCAGTAGCGCCGTGTTAAACGCGAACGTTCCATCGGCGGTGGTCTCGGTCGGCGTCGAGAATGCGGAGCCGCCCACCTGGGCAACCCGCAGTTCGACGTGTACCGACGTTCCGGGCAGATACTTCAGCTTCGCGGAGCCAGTGACCGTCAGCGTCGAACCGGTCGGCCCCGAGTGGCCCACCGTCCCCTCGGGCGGGAAAGCCCGTTTGACGGCGTCGCTTCCGGCGGCCAACGCAGCGAGTCCGGCGAGGTCACCGCTGGCGTAGGTCGTCGGGGCACTGTTCGCCACGGGGTACATCACCTGGTACTTGCCGCGGACCTTGTAGCTCGTGTGCCCGAGCCCGACCGCGTGCCCCAGTTCGTGGGCCACGGTGGTCTTCTGTAGCTTCGTCGCCTCGGCCTTCGCCTTCTTCTTCAGCTTCGCCAGCACCACGGCCCGGCTCTTGGCGGGCAGGCGCCTCTGCACCGGCGAGAGCTTCGGCGTTGCGACGGTGAGGAGGTCGGGGCAGAGATAGATCACGCTGTGGTCGACGTACCAGCTCGGCGCCGTTCCAGCAGGCTCGGACGCGCCCGCCGGGATTGTCGTGAACTCCGCCTCGGTCAAGCCCGCCCGGTCGCCCCCCTTCACCGCGCCGCACCCCTTGCGGCTCTCGGTGATCGTGATGCTGCCTGAGGCGGTCGTGGCCTTCGTGTAGTAGCCGCCGAAGGTGATCGGCAGGTGCAGCGCCGCCATCGTCCGCACATCGGCCTTCGCGAAGGAGGCGATCGCGCTGGCGTGCTTCTGGCCGGCACGCTTGTCGACCAGGACCTTCATGCCGGTCGGCGACTCCCCGAGCAGGTCCGAACGCAGGTAGGCGTAGCCGGGCCCGCTCGTCTCCGACGTGTTCGTTGCATAGGCCGGAGCTGCCGTCGCCGCCAATGCTGCTGCGATGGACACCAGGACGGCGCGGCGGGCGCGGCTCATCGGGTCTCGCGCGCGGCCGCCATGGCGAGGATCGCGCGCTCGAGCGCGTAGTCGGCGTCCGCAGCCTCACCCTTCACGTCGGCGTTGAGCCTGGCCACCACACCGAAGGCTTCACGCACGCCAGGCTCCGACCAGCCACGGAGCTGGTTCTGCGCACGCTCCACCTTCCACGGCGGCATACCGAGCATCTGGGCGAGGTCGAACTTGCTGGCGCGGGAACCGCCTGTGGCGCCGGCGACCTTGGCGATGGACCGCACCCCGTCGGCGAGGGCATCGGCGATCACGACCTGCGGAACACCGACGTCGAGTGCGAAGCGCAGCACCTCCAGAGCCCCGGGGACGTTGCCCACGACGGCAAGGTCAGCGACGGCGTAGCCGCTCACCTCTGCCCGTCCTTGGTGGAAGCGGCGGACCAGCGCGGTGTCGATCGAGCCCGAGCCGCTGTCTGTCACCAGCTGCGAGGACGCCGCGGCGAGCTCACGCAGGTCGCTGCCCACCGCGTCGACCAGAGCCGTCAGCGCGTCGGGGGAGATCCGCCCTCCGGCACGTTTCACCTCGGCACGGACGAAGTCGAGGCGCTCCGAGGGTCTGGTGAGTTTGGCTACCGAGATCTCCGGCGCTCCCGCCTTCCGCGCCGCGTCGAGCAGCGCCTTGCCCTTCGCGCCGCCGGCGTGCTGCAGCACGATGACCGCGCCTTCGGTGGGTGCGGCGAGGTACTGCTGCAGCACGGGAGCCGCTGCCACCTTGACGTCCTGCATGGCGAGGACCACGAGCAGCCGCGCCTCGCTGAACAGCGACGGGCCGAGCATTTCGTGCAGTTCCGAACCTTCAATCTCGCCGCCGCTGATCTGGCTCTCGGTGACGTCCGGATCGCCGCGGCGTGCGACGGAGGCGATCGCCGAGATGGCGCGCGAGATCAGCAGTTCCTCGTCTCCGACGAGGAGAAGGACGGGAGGGAGGATCTCGGGGAGGTCATCGACAGTGACAGGGCGGGCCGGCACGCAGCCATCCTTGCATCTCACCCTGACGAACCAGGATTTCAGTGGCGCCGCAGCAGCCGACAATTGCTACAGTCGCGTAGGTAAATGGGCCGTTGGTGACATCGTTGGGGCCGGCATGAAATCGTTCGCACCCGCTCGCGTGAGTTCGGAAGAGACGACCGCCACCTCCGAAACCTCGGTCGACGAATCGGCCGAGGTCCTGCGTTTCGCCGAGGACGCCCTTACGACGACGGCACCATCTGGGCGCGTCACTCCGCCGCCCGGGTTGGTCTTCAGCTCCGCGCGGACCACTGCGTGCGACTGCGGTGACCACGACGAAACCGTGCGGCGTGCGGCGACCGCCGTCGCCGACCCCCTCGGTGGCACTGCGGTCCCTGAACGGAGCGCGCAGCGCCTGGCTCAGCGGCGCGGGAGTGGCGAGTCGCTTCCGCAGAACACGGCCGCTCAGCTCGGCGACGCTTTCGGCGGCGTCGACCTCGGCGCGATCCGGGTGCACCGCGACAATGAGGCGAACTCCCTGGCGCGAAGCATGCAGGCCACCGCCTTCACCTACGGATCCGACATCTACTTCTCGGGTTCGTCCTACGAACCGGGCAACGATCGGGGTCTGCGGCTGATCGCCCATGAGGTGGCACACGTCGTCCAACAGGACGATCGGCGGCCCTCGGCCGGCGGACCGATGATCGGCCGTGCGGATGATCCCGCCGAGGCCGCTGCCGACGCCTCCGCCGATCACGCTCTCGATCACATCCAGCGATCGACCAGAGGCGCCGGAAGCGTCGCCACTGCGACGCTGAACCCCAGCGCCCCGACCGGCACCGCGATCCGCCGTCACGCCGGCAGCGTCGGCGTCGGCAGCGTCGGCGTCGGCGTCGGCGTCGGCGTCGGCGTCGGCGGGACGATCCGGCGTGATCTCGGCGGGGATTGGTTCTCCCAGTCGAAGGGCGGCGCCCTCCAAAGTCGCTCCGGCGACCTCAAATCCGTCGACCAGTCGGTGCGCGCGTACGCGAAGCACGTCAAGAACCACGCGAGCAACGACACCCTGAAGACTGACCTGCAGGAGATCCTCGAGGCTCTCGATGCGTGGGGCAAGGAGGGCACCAGTTCGCGCGGCGGCGCCGCACGGACGCTGCGCGCAGCCGTCCAGGGAGAGCTGCGGCTGCTCGATACCCCCGTCCCGGTCGAGGATCCGCCCGCGCCGCAGGACGTCCCGCCGCCACCGAACGATGTCCCGCCACCGACGGACGCTCCCCCGCAAGTGCCGCAGCACGACCCCACCCCGATCGTCATAGGGATGCAACAGCTCACCCAGGAGCAGGGCGGCGGCCCGGTCGGCGATGTGGCCCCACCGCAGGACGTCCCCCCGACCCCGCCCACCGCTGAACAGAAGAAGGCGAACGGCCTGCTCTACGAGCGGGCAGTACTCGCCGGGCAGACCGAAACCGATCTCGGCATCAGCCGCACGGAGATGCTCGACGCGCTGCAGACGCTGCCGGATTCGCGATTCGCGAAGGTCGCCGCGACGCTCGTGCTCTCCACCGCCGATGTGGTCGAAGAGGACGAGACCCGCAAGAAGGCGTTGGCGATCCTCACCGCGCAACTGGCGAACAAGGACATCGCCCTGCGTCTGCTGAACGAGAACACGAAGGTGGTCGTCGTCCCGAAGGACAAGAAGATGACCGACCTCGTCGAGTTCAACGCACTTGCCGGCACGAAGACTTTCGACGGACGTACCTGGGACGACGTGCGTGGCTCCGGTGGCTTCAAGGTGCCGGGGCGGACCGAGATCTTCGTAGCCGTCACCGAAGAGAACATCATGGGCAGCGACTACACCGGGCCGGACGGCGACACCTCTGTGCAGTGGTGCTACGACAAGGGCTACTCGGTGACCTCGCACGAGATCGCCCACGTCATCGACAACTACGGCCTGTCGGATGACCAGCGGGCGGCGGTCGATGCTCTCTACAAGGTCAAGCACGACCTCGAAGCCACTGAACCGCAGGAGTGGATCGACGGTTACAACGTGGTGCAGGGGCCGTACTTCGATCCGAACTCCGCGGCCACGCTCTGGTACAACGACCTCGTCGACGGTGGCACCGATCAGGATCGCGCGCTGGAGGTCTTCTACACGATCCAAGCCATTGCGGGCGCCTCGAACCTCAAGGAGGTCACCACCCTCAAACGCGACCGCAAGGACCTCGAAGCGGTCCAGTTCTTCAGCAAGGACGGCAAGAAACTGCTCGCGCCCGACGGCACCGTCTGGGGAAAGCTCAGCTTCTTCGGCGACGTCACCTGGACTGGCGGCGACGGCGGCACGAAGACCGAGTGTTACGCCTCGGTGCACCGTCTCGAGTACTTCGCCCAGACCGCCAACGCCTATCTCGGCACGAACACCGGCCCCGACCCCTATACGAACAGAACATGGCAGCGGATGGGTAAGCCGGACAGGGCCAAGCGACGCAACGGTAAGAGCGAGGTCCGCCGCATCGAACCCGAGCTCTACAAGCTGTTGGACGTGGTCTTCAAGGGCGGTTCGATCAGCGGCGCCAACAATAGGAAGAAGAAATGACCCGCAGTGCGCAGGTGTACCGCGAGGACCTGCTGGTTCTCGAGGTCACCGACCGTCCGGGTGTTCTCCTCTCCACGGCTGCACCCCCTCCCGGCGGCGCGCCGGCGCACCCGTTCCTCAACGCCCACGCCTTCGACCCGTTCAGCGAAGGCGAACTGGCGAACATCGTCTGGGCGTCGCAGAACTACGACGACGTCCTTGCCAGGCTGCGTGACGCCGGTTTCTCAGTCGTGGAGGCCGACGAGACCGACTGATCCGGCGCTGACTCAGCCCGTCACCGCACTCGCCGCTTTGCCGCGAACCACGACAGTGAGCTTCTCCGGTGGACCGCGCACCGCGATGTCGCCGTCCTTGTCGGTGCGGCGCAGCGGAACGCCGAGGCGGTTCATCGTCTCCAGCAGGCTGGGTGCGGGGTGCCCGTAGTCGTTGTTCACGCCGCACGAGACCAGGGCGACCTTGGCGTGAACCGCCGAGAGGAACTCCGGAAGCGAATAGGCGGAGCCGTGGTGCGGCACCTTGAGGACGTCCGCCCTCAGGTCGACGCCGGCGTCCAGCAGCGACTGCTGCTCCTCGATTTCGGCATCGCCGGGAAGCAGGATGCGCACGCCGTCGACCGTTGCGCGGAGCACGAGCGAGTCGTTGTTCGGATCCGATCGCGTGTTGTGCAGCTCTGTCGTCGGACCGAGCACCTCGAGGGCCACCGTGCCCACGGTGAAGCGCTGCCCCGGCACGGGCGTCGTCACCGATGTGCCGACGGGGAGCGCCGCTTGCAGGATCTGCACGCCCGACTCAGGGTCCGCGAGCGGGCCGGTGATCACGCGCCCGACCGGGCGTCCTCGCAAGGCGCCCGTGACGCCACCGACGTGATCGAGGTGAAAGTGGCTGATCGCCAGCAGTGGAATCTGTCGGATGCCGAGGTCGCGCAGGCAGCGGTCCATCCGCACGGGGTCGGGTCCGGTATCGATGACGACAGCTGCTCCCCCTCCGGCGTTCAAGACGATTCCGTCGCCCTGATCGACGTCACACACGGTCATCACCCACCCGTTGCTGCCATTGCCGGCAGTCGGCGGCCACGCTGCCGCCACGTTCCGGATCGGTACCTGAACCACGAGCGCGACCACGGCCACCGCGACGAGACCCGTCCTCATCGCGGTGTGCCGCGCTGCCACGAGCACGGCGAGGATCACCCCTACGAGCAGCAAGCCACCGGCCATCCCGCCCGGCCAGGGCAGATTGCCGCCGTGGACCGTCCCGAGGTGATCCGCGACCAGGACGAGCCAGCGACACGGCCAGGACGCCAGCCAGGCGAGCACGCTGCCGAGTGTCAGCGAGAACGGGGCGACGAGCGCCGCGACGAAACCCAACAGCGTGGCCGGTGCCACGAGCGGTTCGGCAAGGATGTTCGCCGGTATCGCGGAGAGACTCACCGTGCCCGAGATCGCCGCCGCGATCGGCGCGGTCACCATGTGTGCCGCCGCAGCCACCGCGGTCGCCTCCGCCAACCCCATCGGGACGTGCCGGCCGCGCAGCGCAGCGGCCCAGCGCGGGGCGAGCAGCAGCAGCGCAGCGGTGGCGAGGACGGACATCGCGAAGCCGGCATCCACAGCGAGGAACGGGTCGTAGAGCAACAACGCGATCACCGCGAAGCCGACTGCCGGAAGCGCGGCGCGGGGGCGTCCTGAGGCGAGGCCGGCGAGGGTGACCAGGCCCATCGCCGCTGCCCGCAGCACGCTCGGCGAGGGACGCGCGACGAGGACGAAGGCCACGACCACGAGCACACCGACGAGCGCGCAGATCCACGGCCGTGCCCGGAGGCGCCGCAGCAACAGCAGCACCGCCCCCAACAGCAGGGAGAGATTCGTCCCTGAGACCGCGACGAGGTGCGTGAGACCCGCGAGGCGGAAGTGTTCCTTGAGCACCGGGTCGAGTTGCGTGGTGTCGCCGTCGATGAGTCCGGGCAGCAGCCCACGGACCTGGGTCGGCAATCCGGCACAGGCTGCCCGCAAGGACGCCCGCACCACGCCGGCCGCGCGCTGGTACCAGGGCGGTCCTCCGACCGGCGTCGGGGCCGATTCGGCGAAGAGGGCCACCGCCAGCTCGCCGTCATCCAGCGGAGGGGCGAGTTGGCCGTCCACGATCACCCGCTGCCCGGGCAGGACGTCCTGCCACCCGGCAGCGTCGGCGAGGACGACCAGCGAACCGTCAAGATCGCGAGTGCTCGCACCCTCGGTGACGCTGCGGGCGGCTGCGTCCAACACGATGCGCGGACGACCGTCAGGGCCGCGGGTGGCCAGTGGTGTCGGATCACTGCTGGTGACGAGTTCCAGGTGAACCTGCGCGCGCTCGGTGGCGAGCTGCCAGAGCGGCGAGGCATGGGCGTGCGCCTGGCGGGCGGCCAACGGAATCAGCAGTAACGCCACCACCAGCAGCCACATCGCCGGCGCGAGACCACGCACGTGCCGCCTCGACGCGAACAGCACGGCGGCGAGGACGACGGCGCCGACCGCTACGACCACCACGGTGCGGGTGTCTCGGCCCAGTGCCCAGAGCACCGCGAGCCAGCCCGCGACAGCCGCCGCGAGCAGCCGCAGATCGACCGTCCCGGAGTGGGCGGAGCCGTCGTGTCGAGAAGTCACCGCGCCCTCAGCACCCTCGGCGTCATCAGGGTCATGGCGTCACCAGGTCTTTGATTGCGGCGTACTTGCTGGGTCCGATGCCATTCACGTCCTGCAACTGATCGATGCGGGCGAAGCCGCCGTGTGCCGTGCGCCAGTCGAGGATGTGCTGCGCGAGCACCGGTCCCACTCCGGGCAGCCCTTGCAGTTGCGTCAGATCCGCGGAGTTGAGACTGAGGACGCCGCCACTCGCCGCGCTGTCGGCGGCGGACGCCGGACCCACGCCACCCGACCCGGCACCCGGTGCACCCTGAGCTGCGGGTACCGGCGTGAGGCTCACGACGATCTGCTGGCCGTCGGTGAGCTTCGCAGCACGGTTCACGCCCACGGCGCTGACACCGGGCAGGACGCCGCCCGCCGCCTTGAGTGCGTCATTCACCCGCGCTCCGGGCTCGAGCCGGTACAGGCCGGGACGCCGTACCTTTCCTTCGACGTCCACCACTACCTCTCCCGCCGGGGCCACCCGGGAAGGCGTGGTGTCCGAAGAGGTGGTGTCCGAAGACGTGGTGCCCGAAGAGGTGGTGCCCGCCGAGGAACCCGCGCTCGGTGTCGGCGCGTCTTGGGCCACGGTGAGCGGTTGCGGGCGAGCCGAGAACACCCACGCCACGGTGACCGCCACGACGACAACGAGAACGGTGCCGAGCGCAAGCACCGCTCGGCGACTTGGCTGCCAGCGCGCAGCCAGCTCTCCCAACCCTTCGCGCAACACGCCGTGAGGTTAGGTTCGTGCCGGCTGCCACCGCAGCCGTGCGGCGCGCGCTGTGGATAACGGGCGCCCCGTCCACAGCCGGTAGCGTTGCGCCCCGTGAGGGCGCGGATTCTGCTAGCGGTCACCGGGGCAGGCTCCGCGGCGATGGCAGTCGCCTCGTGGTGGTGCGCGGCAATCCAGGCCGGTCGTGACACCAACACCGCCGCCTTCGTCCTCTTCTACATCGGACTGGCTGCGGTCATCGGTGCGTGGTTATTGCTCGGCAGGCACGTCCTGGCCGGGGCGTGCGGGGCGAGGACGGTGACCCGCTACGCTCTCGCCGGCGCGGTGCCGTTGCTCGGTGCCGCCCCCTTCGGACGTGACCTCTGGGCGTACGCAGCGCAGGGAAACCTGGTCCGGCACGGTATCGACCCCTACACACACGGGCCGTCGGCGGTACCCGGGGTCTTCACCGCCCAGGTCAGTCCGCGGTGGCTGGACAGCGCCTCGCCCTACGGCCCGATCTGGCTGCGGATCTCGCACCTCGGCGTCGATGTCAGCGCCAGCCATCCCGTGATCGCCGTGCTGCTGCTGCGCCTGCCGGCGATGCTCGGACTACTGCTCTGCCTCTGGGCATTGCCCCGGCTCGCCGAACGCTTCCGCACCACTATCGGCGCCGGAACACCGGGCACCGGAACACCGGGCACCGGAACACCCGGCACCGGAACACCCGGCACCGGCCTCTGGCTCGGCGCCGCCTCGCCTCTCACGGTCGTCCTGGGCGTGGGTGGCGGCCACAACGACCTGTTCATGCTCGGCCTCGTCCTGGCCGGCTGTGCCGTCGCCACCCGTGGCGGTGAACGGATGCTCGCGCTCGGCGCCGCCATCGTCGCCCTCGGCGTACTGGTGAAGTCTCCGGCGGCTATCGGCCTGGCGTTCACGGTGCCGCTCTATCTGCACGCCAACCGGCTCGACCGCAGTGTCAAGAACGTCGTGCGCGCCTGTGCCGTCGCTGTCGTGAGCGCTGCCGCGGTGATCGTCCTTGCGAGCCTCGCCTGCGGCCTCGGACACGGCTGGACGAGCCAGGTGAACTCCGACTCGCAGTGGATCAGCTGGCTGTCGCTGCCCTCGGCGCTCGTCCTGTTCGGACGCCTGGTCTCCGGCGCCTCGCCGCTGAAGCACCTCGACGGCACGCTCAGGGGATTCCGTACCGGCGGTGAGGTGCTCACGGTCGTCGCCGTGGTGGCGCTCTGGTTCGTCGCGATCTCCCGCCTCAAGGACGGCCGCACGCAGCTCGCGTGCCTGTCGGCCGCGCTCGGTGCGGCGGCGCTGCTCGCGCCGTCGGTGCAGCCCTGGTACTACTGCTGGGGACTCGCGCTGGCCGGCTTCGTCGTCACCCGCCGCGTGGTGCTGTGGCTGCTCGCCGCGGTCGGCGTCCTCTTCCCGATCATGATCATGCCCTCGGGCAGCGGCATGGAGAGCGACTGGCGGGCCTTCCCGGTCATCGCCGCAGCCCTCCTCCTCGCCGCCGCGGCAACTTTTGGTCTTGAGTCAGGGAATCTCGCCTGACTCAAGACCAAAAGTCGGTGGGTTAGCGGCGCACGACGACCGTCCCGATGGCCCCGGGACCGAGGTGCGCACCGATGACGGCGCCCAACTCCGAGACCTGTAGCTCGCCGAGCTGAGGCACCCGCCCGCGCAGCTGCTCAGCGACCGCGTTGGCCCGTTCCGGGGCGTCGAGGTGGTGCACCGCGAGGTCGACGGGGCCGTCGCCAGCAGCAGCCGCCGTGAGTTCCACCAGTCGCGCCAGCGCCTTGCTCGACGTGCGCACCTTCTCCAGCGCGACGATGTTTCCCTCCGCCATCTGCAGCAGCGGCTTCACCGCGAGCGACGTGGCGAGCAGCGCGGCAGCGTTGCCGACCCGTCCTCCACGGCGCAGATACTCCAGCGTGTCGACGTAGAACATGATCTTGGTGCGGTCGATCACCTCCACCGCCGCGCCCTGCACCTCAGCGGGGCCAGCTCCTGCTGAGGCAGCGCGGGCCGCGGCCAGGACGGCGTAGCCGAGACCCATGCCCGCGGCCCGCGAATCCAGCACACGCACCACCCCGTGACCGAAGTCCTGCGAGGCCAGCGTCGCCGACTCCCAGGTGCCGGAGAGCGCTGCCGCCAGATGGATCGACACCACGTGGGTAGCTCCGCCGTCGAGGCAGGCCCGGTAGGACGCCGCGAACTCTGCCGGCGTGGGGCGCGAGGTCGTGATGACGACCTTGTCGCGCAGTGCGGTGGCGACATCGCAGCCGAGGATCTCCACGCCGTCGACGGCGCTGCGCGTGCCGAGCAGCACCCGCAGCGGCACCACGTGGATCCCGTACTGCTCGACCACCTCGGGCGCGAGCCCGGCGGTCGAGTCCGTGACGATGGCGACAGAGGTCGGCGCCACCTCGGGTTCCGTCTGCCTGCGACGGAAGACCGCCATCAGAGGTCAGCCATCGGACGCCGGCCCTCAGACAACGAAGTTGACGAGGCGGCCGGGGACCGCGACCACCCGCTTGGTCTCGCGTCCCTCGAGCGCCGCGACGACCTTCTCGTCGGCCCGTGCCGCCCGCTCCAGCGCGGCGACATCAGCGTCGGCGGGCACGGAGATCACCGCCCGTACCTTGCCGTTCACCTGCACGGGCACCTCGATGGTGTCGTCCGCCAGCAACGCGGGGTCGGGCACCGGAAAGTCCGCCCACGCGATCGACGTCTCGTGCCCGAGCCGTGCCCAGAGTTCCTCGGCGATGTGCGGGGCGAGCGGGGCGAGCATCAACACCAACGGCTCGGCGACAGCGCGCGGTGCTCCGCCGTTCGGGTATGCCTGCGTCACCGCGTTGTTCAGCTCGGTGAGCCGTGCCACCGACGTGTTGAAGCGCAGCGTCTCATAGCCCTCTCGCACCGCGGCGATCGTCTTGTGCAGCTGACGGTTCAGCTCCTCCGGCACGTCCTCCGAGCTGACGTGCGCCGCCCCGCTGTTCTCGTCCACCACCACCCGCCAGATGCGCTGCAGCAGGCGGTACGGGCCGACGATCGCCTTCGTCTCCCAAGGACGATCCGCCTCCAGCGGGCCGGCCGACATCTCGAAAAGGCGCAGCGTGTCCGCGCCGTAGTCGGCGAAGACGTCGTCAGGGGTCGTCACGTTCTTCAGCGACTTGCCCATCTTCCCGTACTCGCGGGTGACCTTCTCGCCGTTGTAGAAGTAGCCGTCGGGCGTCTGCTCCACCTCGGCGGCGGGCACGTGCACGCCGCGCGAGTCGGTGAAGGCGTAGGCCTGCACGTAACCCTGGTTCACCAGGCGGTGGAACGGCTCGGAGGAGGAGAGGTAGCCGAGGTCGAAGAGCACCTTGTGCCAGAACCGCGCGTAGAGCAGGTGCAGGACGGCGTGCTCGACGCCGCCGACGTAGAGTTCGACCCCGCCGAGAGGACGGTCGGCCGACGGTCCCATCCAGTAGTGCTCGACGAACGGGTCGACGAGTCGCTGCGCGTTGGTCGGATCGAGGTAGCGCAGCTCATACCAGCACGACCCGGCCCAGTTCGGCATCGTGTTCGTCTCACGGTGGTACGTCCTCATGCCGTCGCCGAGGTCGAGTTCGACCTCCACCCAGTCGTGCAGGCGCCCCAGCGGCGGCCGCGGCGTCGAGGACGAATCCTCCGGTTCGAAGGTCTCCGGCGAGAAGTCGTCGGTCTCAGGCAGCAGCACGGGAAGCATCGAATCGGGCAGCGCCACCGGCAGGCCGGTCTCGTCGTAGACGATCGGGAACGGCTCGCCCCAGTAGCGCTGCCGGCTGAAGAGCCAGTCACGCAGGCGATAGGTCACCGCGCCGGTGCCCGCGCCGTGCGCCTCGAGCCAGCCGATGATCCGCTCCTTGGCCTGCGCCACAGCGAGGCCGTCGAGCGACAGCCCCTCGATGCTCGAGTTGATCGCGGGACCGTCGCCTGTGAACGCTCCCCCGTCCCAGCCCTCGGGCGGCTGCACGGTACGGATGATCGGCAGGCCGAACGCCTTCGCGAAATCCCAGTCGCGTTCGTCCTGCGCCGGGACGGCCATGATCGCGCCGGTGCCGTAGCCCATGAGGACGTAGTCGGCGATGAACACCGGGATGCTCGTTCCGGTAACGGGATTCCTCGCGAACGAGCCGGTGAAGACGCCGGTCTTCTCCTTCTCCGTGTCGACCTGGCGGGCGCGATCGGAGACGTTGGCTGCCCTGGCGATGTAGGCGTCGACGCCCTCGGCCGGCGTCGCGGCGCCGCCGGTCCAGCGCTCATCCGTCCCCTGCGGCCATTCGGCCGAGGTGAGCGCACCGACGAGTGGATGCTCCGGCGCGATCACCATGTAGGTCGCGCCGAAGAGAGTGTCCGGACGCGTGGTGAAGACCGTCAGCGTCCCCGCGGCAGTCTCGAAGTTGACATGCGCGCCGGTGGAGCGCCCGATCCAGTTGCGCTGCATGGTGCGCACCTTCTCGGGCCAGTCGATCTTGTCCAGGTCGCGGACGAGGCGGTCGGCGTAGGAGGTGATGCGCAGCATCCACTGCGCCAACGGTTTACGGAACACCGGGAAGTTGCCGCGCTCGCTGCGTCCGTCGGCGGTCACCTCCTCGTTGGAGAGAACTGTGCCTAGCCCTGGCGCCCAGTTCACGGTCGACTCGGTGCGGTAGGCCAGGCGATGGTTGTCGGTGACCTGCCGCCTCTCGACCGCGTCGAGATCGGCCCAGTGCTTGCCGAAGGGGTTCGTCCCCGCACTCGGCTCGCGCTCATCGGTGTCGAGTTCGCTGATCAGCTCGGCGATCGGACGCGCCTTGTCCAGCGCCGTGTCGTACCAGGAGTTGAAGATCTGCAGGAAGATCCACTGCGTCCAGCGGTAGTAGCCGGGGTCGGTGGTGGCCAGCCTGCGCCGCTCGTCGTGGCCGAGACCGAGGCGGCGCAGCTGGGTGATGAAGGTGTCGATGTTGGCGTAGGTCGTGGTTGCGGGGTGCGTGCCGGTCTGTACCGCGTATTGCTCGGCGGGCAGGCCGAAGGCGTCGAAACCCATGGTGTGCAGCACGTTGTGACCGCTCATCCGCAGGTAACGGGCGTAGACGTCGGTGCCGATGTAACCCAGCGGGTGTCCCACGTGCAGACCGGCGCCGGAGGGGTAGGGGAACATGTCCATCACGTACGCGTGAGGACGGATCGCGACGGCGTCGAAGCCGTCGGCAAGCGGGCCCTCGGGGTTCGGCGCGTTGAAGGTGCCCTCAGCCAGCCACCGTGCCTGCCATGCCTGCTCGATGTTCTCAGCGAGAGCAGCGTTGTACCGGTGCTGCGGCTGGCTGTCGGCTGTCACCGATGGGGAGTCGTTGGCTGGCTCAGTCACGTCACAAGAGCCTACTGGGACGATTCCAGTGCTCGCCCCGCTCCCGTCGTCCGTCGCCGCCGGGAGCGGGGGCACTGAGCCCAAACTTTAGGCTCGCTTAACAGTCCACACCAGACCTACAGGTGTGGACTGAGTCACGCGATTGAGCGAGGTGAAGAGCGCTTGCGCTCTCACGCCGAGCGATTGAGCGTTGACGGCCGCGCAGCGGCCGGATCACGCCTCGGCGTCGCTCGCGTCGTCCGCTTCGTCCGGCTGGGCGGGCAGCGGCACAACCACGCCCGGCACACCGACGTTGTGGGCGCGCAGCCGCCAGATCGCCTCGCCCGGTTCGCCCGACCATGTTGTTTTCGCCGCCCCAGGGGCGGACGGTGCCGCGTGGTACTCGACCATCAGCTCGCTCCAGTGGCAGTTCGCCAGCGGACCGAGGCTGTGCACCGTCTGCGACAGCCCGAGGATCGCCGCCGCGAGCGCCATCGACGTCGCACCGTGGGTCACCAGTACGGCGGTCGGCACGTCGGGCAGCTCCTCGAATACCGCGATCGACCGTGCCGCAACTGCATCGCGCGACTCGCCGCCGCGTCCGAACTGGCTGACGTCCTTGCCGGCGATCCACGCGGCGAACTCCTCGGGGTACCGCTCGGCGACCTCGGGACGGGTCAGTCCCTCCCAGTGGCCGAGTGAGCGTTCCCGCAGCCGGGCGTCGAGGACGAGGTCAAGCCCGGTGATCGCCGCGACCGGGTCAGCGGTCTGCGCCGCACGCTGGGCATCGGAACTGATGAGGACGTCCGGCCGCAGGGCTGCGATGAGCGGGGCGACCTCGTAGGCCTGCCGCCGTCCGACCTCGTCCAACGGCGGGTCCGCCTGCCCCTGGAAGCGGCGCTCAGCGTTCCATGACGTCCTGCCGTGCCGCAGCAGGATGATCCGGCGGCTGTCACTCACTGGCCGGCGGACCCTGAGTAGCGCTCGGGGAGTGCGTGTCGACGGGATCGGTGAACGGGATGAAGGGGCAGTCCTTCCAGAGCCGCTCCAACGCGTAGAAGACGCGCTCCTCCTGGTGCATCACGTGCACCACGATGTCGCCGTAGTCCAACAGCACCCAGCGGTCGTCGCGGCGGCCCTCCCGGCGGATCGGCTTGGCGCCTGAGGCGCGCAGTTTCTCCTCCACGGCGTCGACGACGGCCTCGACCTGCCGCTCGTTGTTGCCGGAGGCGATGAGGAAGATGTCGGTGATCGCGAGTTGTTCGCTGACGTCGATGAGAACGATGTCAGTCGCGAGCTTGTCCGAGGCGGCATGTGCGGCGGCGAGGGCGAGATCGATGGATTCTTGTGTGGCAGGCATCAGGCCCCCAGCCTAGCCGCCGACGCGGGCGAGGATGTCCCCGTCGTCCGAGCGCGCGAGTTTGGCGGCAAGCGTCGCGATCGCCTCAAGGTCAACTTCGCTCAACTGCACGCGGTTCTCGCGTTCGATTTCGGAGGCGATCCACTCGATGAACGCCCGCACGACAACGCGAAAGCCGTTACTTCCCGCAGCGGTGAGCACGAGGCCGCCGTTGCGTTCTTCGATGAGACCGTCGCGGATCGCGTCGGCGATCGCCGGTTCGATCAGCTCGACCGGTACTCGTTTGCGCAGCGCGATGCGATCGCGATCCGCCACCGCATCCGGGCCGCCGCCGGCCCGATGACGGTCGACCGCAACCTGCCGCACGACCCACAGCTGCACCGAGTCGAGTTCCGTCCCGGACCGCTCGACGATGCCCGGCAGGGCGGCCATGTACGTGGTGCGCAACAGCCGCACGATCTGTGCCTCGAGTTGCTCTGCCGAGGTCCGCTGATCGGGCATACCGAAGCCCTGCCCGACGTCACGCGCCCCGGTCTTCGCGATGCCCCGCAGCGGCACCTGCCTCAGGAAGAGCGCCACGAGCAGCGCGAGCACCGCGACCGGAATCGCGTACTGGAAGGTGTGCCGCAGCGCCTGCGCGTACGCGTGCACGATCGCGGCGTGCGCGGCCGGGGCAAGGCTGTGCACGCCGTCGGGTGTTGTCGCCAGCTTCGGATCGGTGTGCGTTCCGGCGATCGCGGCCGCGAGCTTGGGGCCGAGCTGGTTGGCGTAGATCGTGCCGAAGATCGCCGCGCCGAACGAGCTGCCCATCGTCCTCAGGAAGGTCACGCCCGAGGTGGCGACGCCGAGGTCCTGATAGTCCGACGTGTTCTGCACGATGATCGTCAGTACCTGCATCGCCAAGCCGATGCCGACGCCGAGGACGAACATCGCCGCCGAGGTCGCCCACGTGCTCGAATGCTCGTCCAGCCGCGAGAGCAGCCACAGCCCCACGGCCATCACCGCACCGCCGGCGATCGGGAACGGTTTATAGACGCCGATGCGGCTCACCGTGTTGCCCGCGGCGATCGAGGCGATGAGCAGGCCGACCACCATCGGCAGGGTCCGGATGCCGGATATCGTCGCCGAGACGCCCTGGCAGTACTGCAGATACGTGGGCAGGAAGGTCATCGAGCCGAGCAGGGCGAAGCCGACGATGAAGCTCAGCACGGCACTCACGGAGAAGACGTTCGCCCGGAACAGGCGCAGTGGCAGGATCGGGTCGGTGGCGCGGCGCTCGGCGATGATGAAGGCGACGAAGCCGGCGACCGAGGCGATGAAGAGCCCGATGATGGTGCCCGAGCTCCAGGCGTACTGCGTGCCGCCCCAACTGGTCGCGAGGATGAGCGCACCGGAGGCCACCGAGATGAACGCAATTCCGCTGTAGTCGATCCGGCGCTTGGTTACCACGCCGACCGACGGCAGCACCCGCAGCGCGGCGACCAGGAGCAGCACGGCGATGGGCACGTTGATGTAGAAGACCCAGCGCCAGGAGAGGTGATCGGTGAAGAGGCCGCCGGCGAGCGGACCGAGGACGGTGGTGACGCCGAAGACCGCGCCGATGGCGCCCTGGTACTTGCCCCGCTCACGCAGCGGAATGATGTCGGCGATCATGGCCATCGCGGTGACGGTGAGGCCTCCGCCGCCTATGCCCTGCACGGCGCGCATCGCGATGAGCCAGGTCATGTTCTGCGCGAACCCGGCCAGCGCGGAGGCGAGGACGAAGACGACGATGGCGAGGATGAAGATGGTCTTGCGGCCGAACTGATCGCCGAACTTTCCGGCGAGGACGGTGGCGATGGTCGAGGTGAGCATGTACGCCGTGACGACCCACGTCATATGGGCCGCGCCGCCGAGGTCGCCGACGATCGTCGGTAGCGCGGTGGCCATGATCGTGGAGTCGAGCGAGGCGAGCAGCATCCCGCCGGCGATCACCGCGAAGGCGATGTTGCGCAGAGCATGGGGGAGCTCAGGCGCGGTGGCCGCCTCGTCCTGCAGATCCTCGTCGCTTACCTCAACGGCCGACACTCGCGCTCCCTCGATCGGCGCTAATCAGCGCGGCTATAAAGATCGTGCTTGCTTATGTACTGCACAACCCCGTCCGGCACCAGGTACCAGACGGGTTCCCCGCGACGAACCCGGCTGCGGCAGTCGGTGGAGCTGATCGCCAGCGCGGGAACCTCTTGCAGCGTCACCGAGTCCACGGGCAGGTGGTCGTCGCTGAGTTCATACCCGGGACGGGTGACGCCGACGAAGCGCGCCATCCGCATCGCCTTGTCGGCGTCCTTCCACGACAGGATCTGGCCGAGGGCATCCGCCCCGGTAATAAAAAACAGCTCCGCCCCGGGGTACTGCGCCGCGATGTCGTTGATGGTGTCAACCGTGTAGGTCGGCCCACCGCGGTCGATGTCGACGCGGCTGACGGTGAAGCGTGGGTTGGAGGCTGTGGCGATCACCGCCATGAGATAGCGGTCCTCGGCCGTGCTCACCACGCGGTCGGTCTTCTGCCACGGCTGGCCGGTGGGCACGAAGATCACCTGGTCGAGGCCGAACCGTGCTGCCACCTCGCTGGCGGCGACGAGGTGTCCGTGGTGGATCGGGTCGAAGGTGCCACCCATAATGCCGATTCGCTTGGCAGTCATCCAGCTCACCTTAGGGGGAAAGCTAGCCTGAGCGCGTCATGCGTATGCGTACCGTTACCGGCCCCACCGACTCGGTCGTCATCGTCGGGGCGGGTCTCGGCGGGCTCTCCGCCGCTCTGCACCTCGCCGCTGCCGGGCGGCATGTCACCGTCGTGGAACGCGAGGCGGTTCCCGGCGGGCGCTGCGGGCTGATCCAGGACCACGGGTACCGCTTCGACACCGGGCCGACCGTCCTCACCATGCCGGAGCTACTCGCCGAGCCGCTCAACGCCGTCGGCGAGGAGCTGGACGACTGGCTCACCCTCACCCGCCTCGACCCCGCCTACCGGGCACGCTTCGCCGACGGCAGCCAGCTCGACGTCCGCGCCGACGTCGATGCGATGGCAGATGAGATCGCCGCGGTCTGCGGCGGCAAGGACGCCGACGGCTACCGCCGCTTCGTACGCTTTGCGCGCGAGCTCTATGAGCTCGAGCTGCCGCACTTCATCGACCGCAACCTCGACTCACCGCTGCAACTGATCGGGGCACCGGCGGCACGTCTGCTCGCGATGGGCGCCTTCGGCCGGCTGGCGAACAAGGTCGGCGACTTCGTGGCCGACGAGCGGCTGCGCCGCGTCCTGTCGTTCCAGTCGATGTATGCCGGGATGCCACCCGCGAAGGCGCTGGCGATCTACTGCGTCATCACCTACATGGACGCGGTGCGCGGCGTCTACTTCCCGACCGGCGGAATGCACGCGGTGCCCCGCGCACTCGCCGGTGCCGCGGTCACACACGGCGTGCGGTTCCGCTACAACACCACGGTCGCCCGCGTCGAGATCAGCTCGGGCCGCGCCACCGGCGTCCTCACCGCGGAGGGTGAGCGCATCCCGGCCGATGTGGTGCTTGTCAACGCCGACCTGCCGACCGCGTATCGCGAACTGCTGCCGCCGGGCTACACGCCACGACGCGTCCGGCGGCTGCGCTACTCCCCTTCGGCGGTCGTCCTGCACAGCGGCTCGGCGAGGACGTTCCCCCACACCCTGCATCACACGATCGACTTCGGTTCGGCGTGGGAGTCGACCTTCGACCGCATCGTGACGCGCGGTGAGGTGATGGACGACCCGTCCTTCCTGCTCACGACACCGACGCTCACCGATGCCTCGCTCGCCCCCGCCGGACGCCATGCGCGCTACGTCCTCTTCCCGGTGCCGAACCTGGATCACCGGCACCTGATCGACTGGCGCAGCGACCGCTCCCGCTACCGCGACCACATCGTCGAGACGTTGCAGGCCCGCGGCTACGCCGGCTTCGGCGAGGACGTCGAGGTGGAGCACCTCGTCACGCCGCTCGAGTGGCAGGCGCAAGGACTCGCGGCCGGGGCTCCGTTCGCGGCGGCGCACAGCTTCGGCCAGACAGGACCGTTCCGCTCCGCCACCCTCGATCGCCGCGTCCCGAACCTCGTCTTCGCCGGGTCCAACACCCAACCCGGGGTGGGCGTGCCCATGGTGCTGATCTCCGGAAAGCTGGCGGCAGCGAGAATTACAGGACCTGCGACAGCAGAGAAGATGAACCGGTGAGCGTCGATCTGGCAGCCAGCTACGCGTACTGCCGCCGCCTCAATGCGGCCCACGGCAAGACCTTCTACCTCGCCACGCTGCTGCTGCCGAAGGCGAAGCGTCCTGCCGTGCACGCCCTCTACGCCTATGCCCGCCACGTCGATGACCTCGTCGACGTCCTCGGGGATCTCGACGAATCGAAGATCGACGACGAGCGCATCCGTCCGGCCCTGGACGACGCGGTGAACCGCTTCGAGATCCCCGTGCACTATTTCGACGAGTTCCTCGCCTCGATGCGCATGGACACCCGCGTCACGGAGTACGCGACCTACGCCGAGCTCAAGGAGTACATGTGGGGCTCGGCAGCAGTGATCGGGCTGCAGATGCTCCCCGTCCTCGGTCGCGTCACGGAGTCGAGCCCGTGGCCCGAGCCGGAGGCGGTGGCGCTCGGCTACGCCTTCCAGCTCACCAACTTCATCCGCGATGTCGGAGAGGATCTGCGCCGCGGCCGCCTCTACCTGCCGGGCGAGGATCTCGCGCGCTTCGGCGTCTCTCGTGCGGACCTGGAGCGGGCCAGTTCCGCTCAACACAGCGTCACCGGTCCGATCCGCGAGCTGCTCACCTTCGAGATCGAGAGGACGCGTGAGCTGTATGCCCTGGCCCGCGGCGGCATCACGAAGGTGCACCGCACGTCGCGGGACTGCCTGCGCACCGCGATCACGCTCTACGGCGGCATCCTCGACCAGGTCGAGCGCAACGACTACGACGTCCTGCGTAGGCGCGCGCAGGTCGGCCCGCTGCGCCGCGGCGTTGTGGGCACCGGCGGTCTTATCGGCGCTCTCTGGGCGAGAGCCACGAGTCCACCCGCACCCAGATCGACAGGGTGACGAGGACGAGCGCGAAGCCGAAGAGCAGGTCCTCGACCGGGGCGTAGACGATGCGCCAGCCGATGATCGCCCCGGGGTCGTAGCGGACGATCTTCAACCCGGTGAGCAGGCCGTTGACGATGAGTTGGAAGAACAGCACGATCGCGTACGCCGTCCAGAACGCCTTGCGGCGGATCAGCACCGTGCGCAGGAGGACGCAGTCAAGAAGGACGGCGAGCGTCGCGCCGATGACCGCAGTGACCGTGTAGTTCATTCACTCACGATCCAGTGCGGCTTTCGTGCGCGTACCGCCTCCAGCGCGAGGATCGAACACGTCGGGATCACCAGGAAGAAGAGCAACTCCTCCAGCGGGAGTCGGCCCAGAATCCCGCTGGGCAGCGTGGCACCGAGGAGGTAGCGGCGGTCATACCACCACGCCCCGTCGTGGATGGCCCAAAGATCCCATGCGCCGAAGAGGACCACCACCGGCAGCAGCGTGATCAGCAGCTGCCGCCACCGCGCGTAGACGCGGGTACCGAGGGCGAACTCGAGCGGCAATGTGCCAACCAGGCACACCACGAGGATTGCGAGATAGACGATGTGCCGCACGTCGTATTACGGCGTACTACAGCGACGCCGCTTGAGCGCGGCGTTTCACTTCGGTGCCGTGGTTGGCGCGGAGCGCAGCCATCGCAGAGCCTTGCGCCAGCGAGTCGTCCTCGCCGAAGAGCCAGTCGACGATCTCCGCGTCGCTGAACCGCCCGTCGCGCAGCAGCGAGATCACCGAGGGCAACCCCTTCACGGCAGCGCCGTCCTGGATGAAGTCCGCCGGGACGCATCGCACGCCGTTGGCGTTGCGCGCTTCGACGAAGTCGCCTTCCTTCAGCATCCGGTGCACGGCAAGAACGTCGGTGCCGAGGGCCTCGGCGACATCGGGGATCGTCAGCAGTTCCATGCCTCTAGCTAACCAGTGCCTAGCTAGCCATTCGCGCGAAGACGGCGTACGTCGTGTAGTGCGCCGCCACGTCGCCACCGAGCTCATCGATCGCTGCGCCGACGGCGTGCACCACCTCGGCGCGGTGCGCGGGTTCGAGCTGCAGATGGTCGCTGTGCGTCTGGATCAGCTCTAGCCATTCCGTGGTGTCGTAGCGTCGCTCCCAGGGGTAGGTGCGCAGCTCGACGGCGGCGAGTCTCGGATCGGTCGACCAGTCGGTGATGTCCAGGCGTCGCCCCTGCACTCCGGCGAAGGTCACCGACTGCAGCAGCGACGGCTCGAGACGGGCGTACACCTCTCGCATCGCCTCCTGCACGTTCAGGTCAAGCTCCGCGTAGTTCCAGAACGGCACCAGCGTGCCTCTCTGCCGCAACACCGAGACCGCTTTCGCAAGCCCGGCCTCGGGCTCGATCCAGTGCCATGCCTGGGCGCAGGTGATCAGGTCGAAGCGCCGCCCTGCGTCCTGCCATGCTTCGAAGCCGGAGACCTCGACAGTGATGCCATGCGCACGCGCCACCGCCGCCATCTCCGGGTCGATCTCCACGCCGAGGACGTTCAGTCCGCGCGCCGCCAGCAGGCGAGCAGCCTTTCCCGTGCCGCAGCCGACGTCGAGTACGTCCTCTCCGAGGGCGGCGAGATCGTCGATCAGCGCACTCGGATAGGACGGCCGGAGCCGGTCGTACTCGGCGGCCACCGAGCCGAACGATTCCGCACGCCCACGCTGCCGGTAGGTCGGTACCGCCTCGGTCACGACATCAGCCTGTCACGCAACAGGGGCCGGGGCGGTGGGTGTGGGCGTCGTCTGTGGCGACGCATAGGTGAAGGACGCCTCGCTCGCGGCCGAGATGCCCCAGGCGTTAACCACGCGCAGCGGCACCTCGCCGGCCGCATGCTTCGGCACGCGCACGACGAGCGTGGTCGAGGAGTGCACGATCACCTCGGTCGCGTGCGTCGATCCGAAGAGTACGACCGATCCCGGGCTGAAGTTCCGTCCGGTGATCGTGATGCGTCCTGCCCCGTCGGGCGAACTCGTCGTCCCGCTCAGTCGGGAGACGATCGGCGACGGTGCCTGCTTGCCCGTGGAGAGTGGCCGCGTCGCTCCGTAGTACTGCGTGGGCAGGACATCGACCAGCTGTGCCGTCGAGACCTTGAAGCCGGACTGCGGCGCCTGGATCACCTTGCCGTCACCGATATAGATCGCGACATGGTGGATCCCGGCGACGGTGTGGTCGTGGGAGAAGAAGACCAGGTCGCCTGGGCGCAGCTCGTCGAGGCTCGGGTGGAACGCGCCGGCCTGCGTGTACTGGGTCGCCGCGTAGTGCACGAGGCCCCGATACGGCGCGACGCTGTAGAGGACGAGTCCGGAGCAGTCGAATCCCCACAGCCGGCAGTCGAACCATCCACCGCCGCCGTGGCCCCAGTCGCACTGCCCGAGGCTCGGGCCGCTCTGCGTGCCGCCGGCCCATGAGTACGGCAGGCCGAGCCACGACTTCGCCCGGGAGACGACCGCCGCACCCACTGCCGAGGTCCACTTCGTGACGCCGAGTGCACGCGCGCCCTCACTGCGCACGGCGGCCCGCGCCTGATACCGGGCCGAGAGCGCGATGGCCTGAGCGGCGGTCATACCGCCGTTGAGATGTGTAGCGGTGAGCGACAGCGGTTCGTAGCTGAACCGGCCCGTGGCCGTCCTTGCCGAACGGCCCGCGGTAGTCACGACCTGCAGGTACACCCGGCCGGCAGCGTGCGGCGGCGAGGAGACGAGGAGCACCGAGGACGAGCGCACCTGCACCGAGCGTGCCTTCGTGCCACCGAAGTAGACCGCCTTCACGTGAGTGAAGTTCGCGCCGACGATGCTGATCAACGAGCCGCCCGCGGTGATGCCCGCGGTGACGTCCATGCTCGCCACGGACGGGGCCGGACGCGAGGACGTCGCGGCGGCGGCCAACGGCGTGACGGCTCCGATCGCCAGCGCCGCTGCCCCGACCACTGCCATCACGCGAATCACACTCACGTGATACCCATCGACCGCTTGACACAACCGATGGCTCCCAGCGTTACGAAACCCGCCAGAGCTCATCGGGCGGCTCGGGCGAGCGCAGGGGCGCCGCGTCGGTGAGCGGTTCGGCAGCGGCGACGAAGGAGTTGAGTTCGTCAGCGGCCAGTACCCGCTGCGGGAACATCGCGCTCGCAGCCGCCCGCTGGATCGCCGCAACCGGAAGGTCGGCCCGGGCTGCGGCGAGGACGACGTTGCCGAAGCGCCGAGCTTTCAGCACCGCGGGGTCGGTCCGCAGCGCCACCTCGGGCAACGCAGAACGAACCGCAGCAACGAGTCGCCGCGTGTAGCGCATCGTGTCCCCATCGGCTGCGTTCACCAGCAGGACGCCGCTCGGCTTGAGCACGCGCGCAACCTCGGCGAAGAACTCGGCGGTGGTGAGTTCGCCCGGTACCCGTCCTCCGGCGAAGGCGTCGAGGACGAGCATGTCGGCCGAGGCGTCCTTGAGGTCCGCGATGCCGCGACGGCCGTCCACCGGACGAATCCGGATACGCACCCGCCGCCCGAACGGCAGCCGCGTTCTCACGAGGTCAGTCACCCGCTCGTCGGGCTCCAGCACGATCTGCGCGGAGTTCGGACGGGTGTGGGCGATGTAGCGCGCGAGTGTGCAGGCGCCGCCGCCCACATGGGTGACGGCCAGCGGCCCCTCGGGCAGGGCGTCCACGACCTCGGCGAAGGCCTGGACGTACTCGAAATCGAGATAGGTCGGGTCGTCGAGATCCACGTAGGACTGCCGGATCCGGTCGATCAGCAGCAGCCAGCCACCGGGACGATCGTCATCGGCGAGGAGCTCGACCGGCTCGCTTTCGTCGTCGTCCTCGCTCACATCTCGACCTTACCGAGGCCATTTTGTGGCCATTTTGGCCCTGCGGCACACGCCAACTTAACGGCCTTTGGGATGGGCGCAACCGTAGACTCACCCCGTGACAACCACGACCACCGGGGGCGCGGGGTCGACCACCGACCCCTTGATCGGCCGCACCCTCGAAGGTCGTTACCGCGTCCTCGGTCGGCTGGCCCGCGGTGGGATGTCCATCGTCTACGAGGCAGTCGACGAACGACTCGACCGCCTCGTCGCGGTGAAAGTCATGTCGGCAGCCCTCTCCTCCGACCCGCGCTTCAGTGACCGCTTCAGTCGCGAGGCACGTGCCGCGGCGCGACTGAGCCACCTCAACCTCGTCGCCGTCTACGACCAGGGCGTCGATGCCGGCACCGGCCTCGTCTTCCTCGTGATGGAACTCGTCGAGGGACGCACGCTGCGCGATCTGCTGCGCGAGCACAGACGGTTCTCCCCGGCCGAGGCCATCTCGATCATGGAGCCCGTGCTCTACGCCCTCGCTGCCGCACACCGTGCCGGCCTGGTGCACCACGACGTCAAGCCCGAGAACATCCTCGTCGGTGACGACGGCATCGTGAAGGTCGCCGACTTCGGCCTGGCCCGTGCGATCGAGTCGGATGCGCAGTCGACGAGGACGGGCCTGATGATGGGCACCGTCGCGTACTGCTCCCCTGAGCAGATCAGCAAGGGGCAGGGCACGCAGCGTTCCGATGTCTACTCCGCGGGCATCGTCCTCTTCGAACTGCTCACGGGCGCGCCGCCGTACTCCGGCGAGACCGCGATGAACATCGCCTACCAGCACGTGCACAGCAGGGTGCCCGCACCGTCCTCCGTGGTGCCCGGTCTTCCTTCCGAACTCGACGAACTCGTCATCGCCGCCACCGACAGCGATCCGTCGGGGCGTCCGGAGGACGCTTCGGAGTTCCTCGCCGAACTCGCCGATGTGCGGACGCGGCTGCGACTGCCGGTCGTCCCGATCGCGCCGCGTGAGCGAATTCCGTACGAGCGCTCGATGGTTGAGCAGCGGTCACAGACTGCGCCGGCACCAATACCGGTCGAGCAACGCTCCACGCAGGCAATCCGTCGTCCTTCCGGACCCATGCCACCGGTGCGGGGACGCGGAGTGAACCCCACCGCTGACATGCGCGGCGCGGTACCCGTGTCGGGACCGACGTCGGTGCCGGTGTCAGGGCAGCGCAGCTACCCGATCCAGCAGCCGCCCCCGCCGGTCGTGATCTCGCCGAAGGGCAAGGGCCACAAGGCGGGCAAGCCTGCGCGGACGACGCGTCAACGGGCGCGGCGCCGTGGACTCATCGTCCTCGTCGTGATCCTGCTGCTCGGTCTTGTCGCCGGTGGCGCGGGGTGGTGGTTCTCCGCCGGCCGGTACTCGAAGGTGCCCTCGGTCGCGGGCGTTGCGAAGGCGACCGCCGAGCAGTCATTGAAGGACGCCGGCTACAAGGTCGGCACGGTCACCACCGCGCACGACCACGTCGTCCCCAACGGCGCAGTCATCTCGTCCAAGCCGGGCAGCGGTTCACGCCTACAGCGCGGCAAGGCGATCAATCTTGTCGTGTCCTCCGGCAGGGACATGGTTGCGATCCCGAGCCTCGCCAAGGGCAGCGCCACGAAGCAGCAGATCGATGCGGCAATGGCCAGGGCTGGCCTCGACGTGAAGTACGCCGACCCGAAGTTCAACGACACCATCCCGGAGAACACGCTGATCAGCCTGTCGCCGGCAGTCGGCAAGCCCGTCGAGCGTGGCTACACCACCGTGACGGTCGTCCTCTCCAAGGGACCGGACTGGGTGAGCGTGCCGGTGATCGGTGATGGCGCGAAGTATGACGACGTCGCGACTGTGATCACTCAAGCTGGACTCAACCCGGTGGAGCAGGAGCAGTACAGCGACACCGTCCCCCCGGGAAAGATCATCCTGCCCTTGAACCCGTCGGATCGGCAGGTCCGTGGCAAGGACGTCACCGTCACGGTCTCGAAGGGTCCCGAGATGGTGACCATTCCGGATGACATCAAGGCGTACTCGAATGCTGATGACGCGCAGGCGGAGCTTGAGGCCCTCGGCTTGCATGTGGAGCGCACCACCCCGTTCGGCGGTGAGAGCTCACTGGGCTACGTCCTCTCGGTGAAGCCCGACCCGGGCACGCAGGTGAAGCGCGGCAGCACTGTCACGCTCTCCGTCTTCTAGTGGCGACTGTCTTCTAGTGTCGTGTGTCTTCTAGTGGCGGCGAAGGTCGCGCCGCTGCGCTCGATTGACGCGGCCGCATGACGGCCGCGATCGGCGCGCACGTCAGTGTCGCGGGCGGCTTGCTCAAAGCCCTGCCTCGCGCCGAGGCGATCGGCGCCGAGATGCTGCAGATCTTCGTTGCGAACCCGCGGGGCTGGGCGCTACCGCCGGCGGACCCGGCGGGTGACGAGGAGTTCCGCGCCATTACCGCCGAGCGCGGCATCCCGGTCTTCATCCACGCTCCCTACCTCATCAACTTCGGCTCGCCGTCCGCTGCGACGCTGGAGAAGTCGGCTGAGGCGCTCGCCTTCTCGCTGCGACGTGGCGCGGCGATCGGCGCCAAGGGCGTGATCATGCACGCCGGCTCCTCCGTCCTGAACCTCACCTGGGACGAGGCGACGCTGCAGGTGCGCGAGCGCGTCCTGCCGTTGCTCGACGCGGTCGGTGCTGCCCCTGAGCTGCTCGTCGAACCGACGGCGGGCGGCGGCGGCGCGCTGGCGAGCACCGCAGAGTCGCTGCACGACTTCCTCGATGTCCTGGATCGGGACGAACGGATCGGGGTCTGCATCGACACCTGTCATATGCACGCCGCAGGGACTGACATGTCCACACCCGCGAGCTTCGCCGCAGCACTGCGCAGCTATGCGAAGGCCGCCGGCAAGCCCGGCATCCGAGCCGTGCACGTCAACGACAGCCGTGACCCCGTCGCCTCCAAACGGGACCGCCACGAAGCCCTCGGCAAAGGCACCATCGGCCCCACCCCCTTCGCCGAGCTCTTCAAGTCCCCCGCAACTCGGCGATTGCCGTTGATCGTCGAGACAGCGGAAGCCGACATCCCAACAGATATCGCAACCCTCAAAGCGCTGCGCAACCGCTGAGGTCGGAGGGCCGGACGTCACCGCGCAGGGGCAAGCCTGACCGCCCGAAGCGGGGATGTCCGGCCTTCCGCCGCCTCAGTACGCTGCACCACGTGGTTATCGTCATGGCTCCGGAGGCCACGGACTCCGACATCAGCACCGTCGTCGCGCACATCGAGACCCACGGCGGCCAGGCCTTCGTCAGCCGCGGCGTCACCCGCACCATCGTCGGTGTTGTCGGCAGTGAGGACGTCCTCGAGACGATCGACGCCGCCGCGCTTTCCGGCGTCGCGGAGACGATGCGCATCACGGCCCCCTACAAGCTGGTCTCGGCGCAGAACCACACCAAGCGCACGACGATCCGGGTCGGCGGGGTGCCGATCGGTCCCGACACCTTCACCTTCATCGCCGGTCCCTGCGCGGTGGAGACGCCGGAGCAGACGTTCGAGGCGGCGTGGATGGCGAAACGCGCCGGCGCGACCCTGCTCCGCGGCGGCGCCTACAAACCCCGCACCTCCCCTTACGCCTTCCAGGGACTCGGCGTCGCTGGCCTGCGCATTCTTGCCGAGGCCCGCGAACTCACCGGGCTGCCGTTCGTCACAGAGGTGGTCGATGCGGCTGATGTCGATGCCGTCGCCGAGCATGCGGACATGCTGCAGATCGGCACGCGCAACATGCAGAACTTCGGCCTGTTGCAGGCGGCCGGTTCCTGCGGGCGCCCGGTGATGTTGAAGCGCGGCCTCACCGCTACTTACGAGGAGTGGCTGATGGCTGCGGAGTACATCGCGCAGCGCGGCAACCTCGACATCGTCCTCTGCGAGCGGGGTGTGCGGTCCTTCGAGCCGGCGATCCGCAACATGCTCGACGTCTCGGCTGTCGCGATGATGCAGCGCCTCTCGCACCTGCCGGTGATCATCGATCCCTCGCACGCAGCAGGGCGCCGCGACCTCGTCGTGCCGCTCGCCCGTGCCGGCATCGCCGCGGGTGCCGACGGCGTGATGGTCGACGTGCACGCGCACCCGGAGAAGGCGCTGGTCGACGGCCCTCAGGCACTCACGGGCGAGCTGCTCGCAGAGCTCGCCGACGTGGTCACATCGTTGCCGCCACTGCTCGGACGTACCTCAGCCGCCCACCTCTCGACCTGAAGTCGCTCGCTGATCAGAACGGTGGCCATCCGCTGCTGCTTCGTCCTCCCGTCGTCTGCCTTGTTCAGCTCTGCCCTGAACGCCAGCGCGCGCATCAACTCAGCGGCGCCCTGCGCAGGCAGCAGCGCACCGAAACGGGTGATGCCCGGTTCCTCTGCCATCGTCCACACTGCCCGGCACGCCAATCACTGCTCCAGACGTTGCTCGGCGGACAGCGGATCGATCTTGCGCGGGTCCCGCCCCGCCTTGCGCCGGGTGTCATACACGTCATGCGTGCACGCATAGGGCAGCACGGCGGCCTCCAACAGCGCCGCCGTCTCATCGTCCAACCCAACCAGCGACTCCGTCAGCACCCGCGCATGCTCCACGCTGATCTCGCCGTCCTCCAGCGCCGCCATCGTCTCCGGCAGGCGAGCCAGTCCTTCGGCCAGCTCGAAACGACCATGCACCGACGGCGACAGGCGCAGCACGCTCGCGACCTCGTCGCGGACGTGCTGCTTCTCATGCGCCGCAACACGCTCCGCACTCAGGGCCGCGATGATGCGTGTCTGCCGCGCATCCAACGCAGCCCGATGTCGCTCACACGCGACCAACGCCAACATCAACTGCCCGTGCGAAAACCCACCGACGTCATCCATGCCTCGCACGCTACGTAGCAGGTCTGAAAGTTTTTGCGTTGTCGTTCGCAACGACAACTGGCGATTACCCCAGCAGCGGCTTCAACACCACGATGGCGCGGTCGATGTCGTCGTCGGTGACGTCGAGATGGGTGACGAGGCGGACGATCGTCGGCGACATCGTCGACACGAGCACACCCTGCTCCTTCGCCTGGGCCGCGAGTGCCACTGAGTTGGCGACGCGGACGACGACGATGTTGGTCGGCGCCTGCACCGGGTCGGTCCCCAGCGCCTCGGCGAGCTGCTTCGCGCGCGCGTGGTCGTCGGACAGACGCGCCACGTTGTGCCCGAGGGCAAATCGTCCTGCCGCCGCGAGGATCCCGGCCTGCCGCATGCCGGCTCCGTAGCGCTTGCGCCAGACCCGGGCCTCGGCGATCTTCTCGGCCGTCGAGACGAGGACGGAGCCGACGGGGGCGCCGAGGCCCTTGGAGAGGCAGACCGAGACGGTGTCGAACCCGATCGCGAGCTCGGCGAGCGGCGTACCCGTCGCCGCGTGGGCGTTCCAGATGCGTGCGCCGTCCAGGTGCAGCGCCAGGGCGTGCTCCCTCGCGAGTTCAATCAGCTTCGCGGTCTGGTCGGACGGCTGGATCGTCCCGCCTCCGAAGTTATGCGTGTTCTCCACCGCGACCGCCGTGGTGGAGACGAAGTACGGGCCGGCGTTCGGCGTGATGATCTCTGCGATCTGCTCGACGTCGACGAGGCCGCGCTCGGACTGCCAGGTGCGGAACGTGATGCCTGAGAAGACCGCGGCCGCGCCGAGTTCGGCTCGGGCGATGTGCGCCCGGACATCGCAAACGATCTCGTCGCCGGGCTTCGCCAGCACGCGCAGGCCGAGCTGGTTACCCAGCGATCCGGTGGGGACGAAGAGTCCCGCCTCCTTGCCGAGCAGCTGCGCAACCTCGGTCTCAAGGGCGTTGACCGTCGGGTCCTCGCCATAGACGTCGTCTCCGACCTCGGCTTCGGCCATCGCCTGCCGCATGGCTGCCGACGGCTTCGTCACCGTGTCGGAGCGCAGGTCGACGACGGTCATTACTGCTGCGCCCAGCGCTTCTGCGCGACGAGACGCTCGGCAACCCTGAAAGCCAGTTCGAGTGACTGCTCGATGTTCAGGCGCGGGTCGCAGGCAGTCTCGTAACGTCGGCCGAGGTCGGCGGCGGTGAGATCTGCGGTGCCGCCGATGCATTCGGTGACGTCGTCACCGGTGAGTTCCACATGCAGGCCGCCGGGGTGCGTGCCGAGGGCGGCGTGCACGTCGAAGAAGCCGTCGACCTCGTCGATGATCCGGTCGAGGTGACGCGTCTTCACTCCGCCCGAGGTCTCTTCGGTATTGCCGTGCATCGGATCGCACTGCCAGATCACGTGGCGACCGGTGGAGCTCACCTTCTCGATGATCGGCGGCAAGGTGTCACGGATCTTCGAGTTCGACATCCGCGTGATGAGCGTCAGACGTCCCGGCTCGGCATGCGGGTCGAGGCGCTCGACGAGTTCGGCCGCAAACTCCGGAGAGGTCGACGGGCCCAGCTTCACGCCGATCGGGTTGGCGATGCGCGAGACGAAGTCGAGGTGCGCGCCGTCCATCTGCCGGGTGCGCTCCCCCACCCAGACGAAGTGTCCGGAGAGGTCGTAGGCATTGCCGTTCTCGACGCGGGTGAGCGCGCGTTCGTAGTCGAGGATGAGCGCCTCGTGTCCGGCGTAGAGCTCGACACTGTCGAGCGCGGCGTCCTTCACGCCGCAGGCCTTCATGAACTGCACCGCGCGGTCGATCTCGGCGGCGAGTTTCTCGTAGCGGTAGCCGGTCTCGGTGGAGCGTGCGAACTCGGTGTTCCACGAGTGCACCTTCTCCAGCGACGCCAGCCCACCGCCGGCGTAGGCACGGAGCAGGTTCAGCGTCGAGGCTGCCGTCGCATATGCCTGCAGGATGCGGCGCGGGTCGGGCGTCCTCTCGCCGTCGAGTTCGTTGACCATGTCGCCGCGGTAGGAGGGCAGGCCACTGGCATCCAGGTCGGAGGAGCGCGGCTTGGCGTACTGGCCCGCGATGCGTCCCAGCTTCACCACCGGCATCGATGCGCCGTAGGTGAGGACGACGGCCATCTGCAGCAAGACGCGGACCTTGCCGGCGATGTCGGCCTGAGTCGCGGTGGAGAAGGTCTCGGCGCAGTCGCCGCCCTGCAGCAGGAATGCCTCGCCCCGCGCCACGGCCGCGAGGCGGACGCGGAGCTGGTCGACCTCGTTGGCGACGACCAGCGGCGGGCGGACGCTAAGGGTGCGATAGACGTCGTCGAGGACGGCGGTGTCAGGCCACTTGGGCTGCTGCAGCGCGGGAAGCGCGCGCCACGCGTCGAGGCCCAGATTGTCCGCGTCTGACAAGGTCGAAGTCACCCGTCAAGGGTAACCGTCACCCACAATGCACACGTTCGGGTTCGGCAAGCCTCACCCGAAGAAGATTTCCGCCTCGGCGTAGCGGGCGGGGTCGACGGTCTTGAGAGTCCCTATCGCCTCAGCCAGCGGTACCCGCACGATGTCCGTGCCGCGCAGCGCCACCATGCTGCCCCAGGCGCCGTCGCGCACCGCGTCGATGGCGTGCAGGCCGAAGCGCGTCGCCAGCACGCGGTCGAAGGCCGACGGCGTGCCGCCGCGCTGGATGTGGCCGAGGACGGTCGTCCTCGCCTCCTTGCCGGTGTGCTCCTCGATCCGCTTGGCGAGCCAGTCGCCGATACCGCCGAGGTGGACGTGTCCGAAGGCGTCCTTCTCCGCGCCGGCCAGCGAGAGCTCACCGCCGTCCGGCGTGGCACCCTCGGCGACGACGAGGATCGGGGCGTACTGTGCGCGGAACCGGCTGTCGACGTATTCGCAGACCTTCTTGAGCGAGAACGGCTGCTCCGGGATGAGGATGACGTTGGCGCCTCCGGAGAGTCCGGCGTGCAGTGCGATCCAGCCGGCGTGCCGCCCCATCACCTCGACGATCAGCGCGCGGTGGTGCGACTCGGCAGTGGTGTGCAGCCGGTCGATCGCCTCGGAGGCGATGTTCACCGCCGTGTCGAAACCGAACGTGTAGTCGGTGCCGGAGAGGTCGTTGTCGATCGTCTTCGGGACGCCGACGACATGCAGCCCCGCCTCGACCAGCGAGGCGGCCACGCCGAGGGTGTCCTCGCCGCCGATGGCGATGAGGGCGTCGACGCCGAGCTCGGCGAGGTTGTCGGAGATGCGTTGCACGCCGCCCTCGACGCTCAACGGATTGGTCCGTGACGAGCCGAGGATCGTCCCGCCGCGCGGCAGGATGCCGCGAACATCAGCGACATCCAGAGGACGGGTGAGGTTCTCGAGGGGACCTTTCCAGCCGTCCCAGAATCCGAGGAATTCGTATCCGTATTCGCCGACGCCCTTGCGGACGACGGCACGGATCACTGCATTGAGCCCGGGGCAGTCGCCGCCTCCGGTGAGCACTCCGACTCGCATGTGCCAGACGTTAGACCCGCGGTCAACGCCTGTCAGGAGTCCAACGTCCCGGCTGAGCGCAGCCGCTCCAGTTCGTGCCAACGGGCGAGGTTGTGGCGGGCGTCGGCGAGCGCATCGTGCCTGGCCTCGGCCGCCGCAGGCAGCGGCGGTGACCCGGCGTCCTCCCAGCGTTGCCGCAGCTCGTGCGTGAACCGTGGGATGGAGCGCGGCAGCGCGCGCATGTCGCCCCAGAGTTGCGCGAGCACGACGTGGTCGTAGGCGGCCATCCAGGCCCAGAGCTCGATCGGCTCCCCCGGCGCCAGCAGGAACGCCAGCAGGTCCTCGCGGATCTGCGGCAGCGGGCGCCATGCTGCATCCGACGGCGACGGCAGCTTGTCCAGGACGTTGCGCTTCACCCAGCTGTTCGCACTCGCCGGGTCGAAGCCGGTCGAGACGGCGTAGAACTCACGGCCGTCCTCGGCGGTGACGCCGATCGAAACGAGCTCGATCGTCCTGCCGTCCTCGATGAACTCGCAGTCATAGAAGTACTTCACGCGGCAGCGCCGAACGTCCTCGGCCCACCGAGCTGCTTCTTCACGTCGGAGGCATACAGGTCGACGTACTCCTGGCCGGACTGCCGCATCAGCGCGTACATGATCTCGTCGGTGATCGAACGCTCCACGAACTTGTCGCCCGCCATCCCCGCGAACCGCGAGAAGTCCAGCGGCTGGCCGAACACGACCCCAGGACGGGGACGGAACTTGGGGATCCGCCGTCCGGTCGGCTGGATGATCTCGGTGTTCACCATCGTGCACGGGATCACGACCGCCCCGGAGGCCAGCGCCAACCTGGCCACGCCGGTCTTGCCCCGGTAGAGGCGCCCGTCGGGCGAGCGGGTTCCCTCCGGATAGATGCCAAGCACCATTCCCTCGTTCAGCACTCTCGCGCCGGTATTGAGCGCGGCGCGCGAAGCGTCGGAGTCGGAGCGGTCGATCGGCACCTGGCCGATCCCGCTGAGGAACGTCCTTGAGAGGAAACCTTTGACGCCCGGAGTCGTGAAGTACTCCGCCTTGGCGAGAAAGGTGACCTTGCGCGGCGCCATCACCGGCATGAAAAGCGAGTCGCAGAACGAGAGGTGGTTGCTGGCCAGGATCACCGGGCCGTCCTCGGGAATGTTTTCCACGCCCTCGGCCCAGGGGCGCCAGATTCCACGCAGCAGCGGTCCGAGCGCGACGAACTTCGCCAGCCAATAAAACACCCGCGCAGACTACGCTGGAAACGTGGCCGACCTCGCGATCTCCCCCGGAGCGGAACCCTTCAGCGCCGATGGCGGCAACATCGGGGTCGTGGTCAGCCACGGCTTCACAGGCTCGCCGTTCAGCATGCAACCCTGGGCCGACCACCTCGCCGCAGCCGGCTACAGCGTGCGTCTGCCGCTGCTGCCCGGTCACGGCACGACGTGGCAGGACTGCAACACCAGGCATTGGCAGGACTGGTACGGCACCATCGAGGCAGCCTTCGAGGAACTCACCACACGCTGCGAGCATGTCTTCGCGGTGGGGCTGTCGATGGGCGGCACGCTCACCACCCGTCTCGCCGAGGTCAAGGGTGACAAGCTCGCGGGCCTCGTCCTGGTGAACCCCTCGTATGCCACCACTCGCTTGAATGCCAAGTTCGCGCCGCTGCTGAAGCACGTCGTCAAATCCCGCCCGGGCATCGGCAGCGACATCAAG
Source organism: Jatrophihabitans sp. (assembly GCA_036502295.1). Classification (GTDB taxonomy): domain Bacteria; phylum Actinomycetota; class Actinomycetes; order Mycobacteriales; family Jatrophihabitantaceae; genus DASXYU01. The sequence goes on from DASXYU010000072.1 coordinate 49,103, forward strand.
AAGGACGTGGCGAGCGAAGGCGGCTACGACCGCACGCCCGTCGTCGCCTTCACCGAACTGCGCAAGCTCTGGAGGGTGACGCGCACCGACCTCGCGCGCATCACCGCGCCGGTGCTGATGTTCCGCAGCACGCGGGACCACGTCGTCGAGCCCGTCTCCGGCGAGCTGCTGCTGCGCGGTGCCACCTCCACCACCGTGCGCGAGGTACTACTGCACGACAGCTATCACGTAGCCACCCTCGACAACGACGCCGAGCAGATCTTCACCGGTAGCGTCGAGTTCATCGAGTCGATCCTCGCCGAGGTGAGGGCATGATCGAGGACCGGCGATGAGTCTCGACCGGGACGAACCTGCCGACATCGACTCGGCCTTCGCCGAGATCGTCGCGGAGCTCGAGACCCCGCACGTGCCGTGGCACCTCGTCGACCCGCAGCCGCCCGCTGAGGAAAGCGCCGAGGCCGACGTCTACCTCGGCGACGACGAGCACTTCGATCCGCCGGAGCCACCGCCGTTCCCGCGGCTGCACCCGCGGACCGTCCTGGCCGTCTGCATCCTCGCCGTCTCGATCACCCTCATCGTCCTCGGCACTGCAGTCGGCTTCGCCTTCTCGTTCAGCCTCAGCCTCGGCGTGATCGGCGTGATCACCTCGACCGTCCTGCTGCTGGCCCGCCTACGTCCTACCAATGACGAAGGCGACGACCACGCGCACGTTTGATCCGGGCCGCAGCGACCTCTGATCGCCACATGCCTACGGCGTGAACGGCCGCGCAACGTCGACCTATGGTCGACAACGCCCTCCGGGCGTGGTGCTGAGCGGTTACTTTGCGTAATCCTCCACTCGCACCTACCTAAGCGAGTTCGATCTCCGCGACGACGGGCAGGTGATCGCTGGCAAGCGCCGCGTCCTGGTGCTGCACGACCTCGGCCTTCGCGACGGTAAGGCGAGGGTCCACGAAGATGCCATCGATCGTCTGCCGCGGATCGGCAGCAGACGACGTCCAGGCGCTGCCGACCCCGGCCACTGCGAAGGCGTCGGCGCGTTGCGCGGCGAGTGCCTCCCACGGCGCCGAGGACGGGCGGCAGTTCATGTCGCCCGCGACGATGGTCGGTGTACCGGTCGGCACGTACTTCTCGATCGCGGCGTGCAACTCCCCCACGTGGCGCAACCGCGCCTGCTCCTTCAGGTCCAAGTGCGTCCCGGCCACCGCGAACTGCACGCCGCGGTAGCTGAGCACCGCGAGCGCCGCCCCGCGCTGATGCAGCCCCGCGTCCTTGCTGAAGAGGACGTCATGCGTCGAGACCGTGTCGACACCGAGGCTGGAGAGGACGAGGTTGGCAGCGGCAGGACGTCCTCCGCTCACCACGACCATGCCGGCGCGGCGGGCGAGCTGACCGCAGAGCGAACGCCAACGCAGGAACCGCGGCGCCTCCTGCACCAGCACGATGTCCGGTTCCACCGAGCTGATCACCCGACCGAGCGCGGCGCGGTCATCGCGCATCGAACGGACGTTGTAGGTGAGGACGCGAATGGTGGGCACGCAGAGAGCCTAGACAAGGTGCGAGCGGAGGATTGCCCGACGCAACCATCGCCGATCGCGATGCGGCCGAAGGCGCGGCACTCAAAGACCGCCGGCGACCCTGGACAGATCGGCGGCACCGATGAGCCCGGCGTCGGAGCCCAGTGCGGCCGCCACCACACCCGCGACCGGGCGGAAGCCACGGCCGGTGAGGCTGAGGGCGAACTCCTCGCGCGCCGGACCGATGAGCAGCTCCCCCGCAGCCGAGACCCCACCGCCGATGACGAAGACCGACGGGTCGAGGACGGCGGCAAGGTTCGCAAGACCACGCCCCAGCCAGCGCCCCATCGAGGTGCAGATCGCTCCGGCGGCTGGGTCGCCGTCCTTGGCAGCGGCGGTCACCACGGAACCGGTGAGTCCCTCCACCGAACCCGCGCGGGCCATCAGGCCGGCCGCGGCCGCGGGTGAGTCGGCGACGAGTTCACGCGCATCGCGGGCCAGCGCGCGTCCTGAGGCGTACATCTCCCAGCAGCCGCGATTGCCGCAGGCGCAGAGCCGACCGTCCTGCACGATCGTCATGTGCCCGTACTCCGGCGCGATGCCGTATGCGCCGCGGTACACCTCGCCGTCGATGACGAGGCCGCCCCCGATTCCGGTACCGAGGGTCACGCAGACCAGCACGCTCTCGCCCTGCGCGGCGCCGAAGCGGTACTCGGCCCAGGCGGCGGCGTTGGCGTCGTTCTCCACGAGCACCGGCAGGTCGAGGCCCTGCGCGGTGAGCCGCGCCGCGAGGGCGTCACGCAGCGGCTCATTGCGCCACGCCAGGTGCGGGGCGAAGAGGACAGTGGCACGGTCGGCAGCGATCCAGCCCGCCGCGCCGATGCCCACCGCGGCGACATCGTGGCGTGCGGCGAGAACGGCGACGACCTCGCCGATGAGCTGCTCAGTACGGGCGGCGTCCGCGGGCACTCCCTCGATGCCGGGCGTCGCACGGAGTTCGCGGTCGAGCACCGAACCGTCCTCATCGACGACACCGGCCGAGATCTTCGTCCCGCCGATGTCGACGCCGATGGCGAGCAACTACTCCGCCAGATGGATGTGTTCGACGCCGTCCTGCTGCTTCGGCTCCTCGGCAGCGCCCTCGCCGTAGGGCGCCGAAGCAACGATCGCCTTGAGGACGTCAGCCACGGCTCCGGCTGCGACGGCGATCTTCTCGGCGAGCTCGGGACGCTCGCCGCGCACGAGGGCGGCGAACTGGCAGACCGGGCACCACTGGCAGTCCGAGCCGGTGTGCGGGTAAGCCTCGCCGAGTTGCCCGAAGGTGCTCCGGGCAAAGTCTCGGGCCCACCGCTGCGCGCCCTCGACAAGGGCGGCGACGTCCTCACCGATCCGGAATTCAGGCTCAGGCATCGGCGCTCACCTCGGCCTCCGGCTCGGCCGGGCGCGGAGCGGGCATGGGCCGGTAGCCGATGCTGCCGCCGGCCGGCGAGGCCCGCGCAGCTGGAGACGGCCGCCCGGAAGCGGGACGTGTCGCGTTCGGCTTGGGACGGCGGTGCGCGCCGGGCGTCAGCTTCGGCCAGAGCTCCGGGTCACGGCGGAAGCGCACGGAGAGCACCTCGCCGTCGAAGCTGCCCCGCACCACCGTGCAGCGACGCAGCACGCTCGGCAGGGTGAGGACGCGGCGATTGCCCGACACCGTGACGATGAGGTCGTCGCCGGCGCGGGACGCCTCCACCTCGCCACGCGGCACCAGTGGCAGGCGCATCTTGAGGATGAAGTCCTTGCCGTCCGGGTCGACGCGCAGCAGATCAGGACGCAGGCCGCTCGGCGCCGGGTCGTCTCCGGGCAGCGCGCCGTAGAGCGCCTCCGCCACTGCGCGCAACGCCTCGGCGCCCACCGGCTCGGAGGGCCAGAACGGCAGCTCCCGCACCGGAAGACCGGCGAAGGAGTCGCGTATCGAGGCGAGGTGACGCTGCTGCGCCTGCGCCCAGCCCTGCCGCCATATGTCCGCACTGCTGCTGAAGACACGGTTGGCGACGATCATGTCCACGCCGTAGCCGTAGAGCGCGAGCGCGGTGAACGTCCGTCTCGCCTCGGCGGCCACCACCGCTTCAGGCGTGAGGACGAGCCGAACCGAGGTGACCCGCGGATCACCGAGCATCTGCCGCACGCCGGCGAGGTCCTCGGCCAGCCGCGCGACGGCCTCGAAGATGTTGTCCGGCGGCAGCGCGTCGCCGCGACCCATCACGCGGGCCAGCGGGCGCATCGTCCTCAAGAACTTGCGTTGTGCCGGGAAGACCTTCTGCAGGTACCAGCCGAGTGCCTCGGGCAGCGCCAAGAGGCGCAGCGTCTCTGCGGTGGGGGCGCAGTCGACGACGAGGACGTCCCAGTCGCCGGAGAGCGCCATCTGCCGCACTGCGAGCAGCGCCAGCACCTCGTCCACGCCGGGCAGGACGGTGAGTTCGTCGGCGGTGATCGGGTCGACGCCGCCACGGGCGAGCATGTCGATGAGGAACGCCTGCACGTCGCGCCAGGCGACCTCGAAACGTCCCTGGGTGTCGATCTGCACGGCCCAGAGGTTCGGCGAAACCTCGCGCGGCTCGTCGACCAGTGGCACGTCGAGGGCATCGGCGAGCGAGTGCGCGATGTCGGTGGAGAGCACCAGCGTCTTGAGGCCGCGGTCCGCGAGTCGCAGTGCCGTGGCCGAGGCCGTGGTGGTCTTGCCGACGCCGCCCTTACCGGTGAAGAGGACGATCCTCAACGCAGTACCCCTTGCGCGATTGTCATCGCAGTACCCCCTGCGACTCGACGTACTTCTTGAGCTCCTTCAGCGCAGTGTCCATGACCATGCGCTCCGCCTTGCGCTTGAGCATCCCGAGCAGGGGAACGCCGAGGTCGACGGCGAGCGAGTAGGTGACGTGTGTGCCGCCGTCCTGCGGTTGCAGCACGTAGACGCCGTCCTGTGACCGCATCACTTGGCCCTTCACCAGATGCCACTGCACCCGCTCGTCACCGACCCAGGTGTATTCGAGTTCGTACTCGTCGTTCACCACACCGGTGTTGAGGGTGAACCCCACCCGGTGCGCACGACCGTCAGCACCCTGCTCCAGCACCTGGACGCGGCTCAAGGACGCCGCCCAGTCCGGGTAGTGGGCGAAGTCGGCGATCGCCGCCATCACCTTGGCCGGTGGGGCATCGATCACGATCGACTGCGTCGACATCTCGCCGCTCATGCCTGTGCTCCCTTCGGTCCGCTCAGGCATGAGGCTCCGTCCGCGCTGTGTCGTCGGTTCGCTCCGCACGCGTCGCTCACGGTTGGAGGTTACCGGGCGCGCTCGGGCAGGAGCAGGTGCCGGCCCGTGAATCACCGCCCACTGGCGTCCGTATGCAATTCTGGTTCCGTGCTGGAACTCTATGTGCCGAGCCTGGTCACCACTGTGACGCAGCGCAACACGGCCGACTTCATCTTCGAGAAGGTGTCGGCTCAGCCGAACCACATCTCCCTGCGCCGCCAGATCGATGGAATCTGGCAGGACGTGACGATCACCCAGTTCGTCTCGGAGGTGACCGCCCTCGCCAAGGGCCTCATCGCTGCGGGCATCGACGTCGGCGACCGGGTCGCGGTCATGAGCAAGACACGTTACGAGTGGTCGCTGGTCGACTTCGCGCTCTTCACCGCCGGCGCTGTGGTGGTGCCGATCTACGAAAGCTCCAGCGCCGAGCAGATCGAGTGGATCCTCGCCGACTCCGGCGCGATCGCCGCCTTCGTCGAGGCCGCTGAGCACGCCGCGCTGGTCGAGTCGGTGCGTAGCCGTACCCCGAACCTCGGCCCGGTCTGGGTCTTCGAGGACGAAGGCATCGCAGGCGTCACGGCACTCGGCACCGAGGTGAGCGATGACGCCGTCGACTTCCGGCGCCGCGCGGTCGACCTCGACGACATCGCCTCGATCATCTACACCTCCGGAACCACCGGCCGCCCCAAGGGCTGCATCCTCACCCATCGCAACTTCGTGAGCGAGGTTGCGGAGCTCATCAAGACCCTTGAGGACCTCTTCTTCGACGATGCCTCGACGCTGCTCTTCCTGCCCATCGCGCACGTCTTCGGCCGCGTGGTGCAGATCGCCTCGATCAGCGCCGACTGCACGCTGGGGCACACCCCTGACGTCAAGAACCTTCTCGATGACCTCGCCGGCTTCCGGCCGACGTTCGTCCTCGCCGTGCCGCGTGTCTTCGAGAAGGTCTACAACGGCGCGAAGCAGAAGGCCCACGGCGAGGGCAAGGGCGCAATCTTCGACCATGCGGAGGCAGTCGCCATCCGCTACTCGGAGGCCACCGCGGCGGGCGGTTCGGCCCCGCTGCTGCTGAAGCTGCAGCACGTCGTCTTCGACAAGCTGGTCTACAGCCGATTGCGTGCCGCCCTCGGCGGGCGCTGCAGGGCAGCGATCTCCGGCGGCGCGCCGTTGGGCGCGCGCCTGGGGCACTTCTTCCGCGGTGTCGGCGTGCCGATCTTCGAGGGCTACGGCCTCACCGAGACCACGGCAGCTATCGCCGTGAACACTCCCGACGCGGTACGGATCGGCACTGTCGGGCGTCCGGTGCCCAGCACGACCGTGCACGTCGCCGAGGACGGCGAACTCCTCTTCAAGTCCTCGGTCGTCTTCACCGGCTACTGGCACAACGACGCCGCCACCGCCGCGTCGATCGACGCGGACGGCTGGTTCCACACCGGTGACGTCGGCGAGGTCGACGAGGACGGCTTCGTGAAGATCACGGGCCGCAAGAAGGAACTCATCGTCACCGCGAACGGCAAGAACGTGGCGCCCGCGGTCCTCGAGGACCGGGTGCGGGCGCACTGGCTGATCAGTCAGTGCCTCGTGGTCGGCGACCAGAAGCCGTTCATCGCCGCCCTCATCACCATCGACCCGGAGGCGCTGCCGCAGTGGCTGCGCCAGCACAACCTTCCCGAGACCACGCCGCTTGCCGGCATCCTCGACAACCCGGCTCTGCTCGCTGACGTGCAGGCGGCGGTCGACGATGCGAACAAGGCGGTGTCGCACGCGGAGGCGATCAAGAAGTTCACGGTGCTGCCGGAGGACTGGACCGAGGCCGGTGGGCAGATCACGCCGTCGTTGAAGCTGAAGCGCAACGTGGTGATGGCCGAGGCCGCACAGCACATCGACGACCTCTACTCGGGTACGCATGCGGGCCTGGATCGTTAACCCTCGACACGCGACCTAACGGTCGCTACTCAGAGACCTCATTCCTCAAGGTAGCTGCGCAGCTGCGCCGCCAGGCCGTCCCACTGCCAGTCGCGCTCGACCCAGGCCCGACCGGCCGTACCGAGCCGCGCGCGCAGCGGTGCATCGGTGAGCAGCTGCACGAGCCGAGCGGTGATCGCCTCGACGTTGTTGCCGTCGACGACGTAGCCGGTCTCTCCGACCCGCACTGCGTCTGGGGCGCCGCCGGAGTCGCCGGCGAGCACCGCCAGACCGGTGGCCGAGGCCTCGAGGAACACGATTCCGAGACCCTCCACGTCCATACCGAAACGGCGGGTCCGGCACGGCATTGCGAAGACGTCACCGGCGGCATAGTGCGCGGGCAACTCGGAGTACGGCACTCCGCCGGTGAGGACGACGTCCTCGGCGACTCCGTGCCGCTGCGCGAGGGCGAGGAGTTCGTCGTGGTACTTGCCCCTGCCGACGATCAACAGCGCGGTTCCCGGCACACGCCGGCGAATCTCTGGCAACGCCTCGATGAGTCTGTCCTGACCCTTGCGCGGGACCATGCGTGAGACGCAGACGATCACAGGACGATCGGCCAGCCCGTAACGGACCCGGATCGTCGAGCCGGAGACGCCGGGATGGAACATCGCGGCATCGACGCCGGGCGTGAGCCGGCGCAGGTCCGCCCGCGACCCGAAGGCGCGGTTGAGGCGGCGCAGGGTGTAGTCACCGAGGTACGTGACGATGTCGCAGCCCTCGCCGATACGGCGCAGTGCCTGGCGGGCGGCCGGAAGCATCGCCCAGCCGACCTCATGGCCGTGAGTCGTCGCGACGATCTGCTCCGCACCTGCGCTGCGCAGCGCCGGGGCGAGCAGCCCTAGCGGTGCCGACGCCCCGAACCACACCGCGGTGCAGTGGTAGTCGCGCAGCGTGGAGACCACTCGGCGCCTGGTGTGCGGGGTGGGGATCAGCAAACCGCTACGACGTCCTGCGATAGAACGGTGCCGCACCACCGGAAAGGGCTGCTGGGCATCGAACTCGCGCGAGCCCTCGTAATCGGAGGCATAGACGACCACGGATCCAGGGGGTTGACGCAACGCCAGTTGATGCACGAACGACTGGATGCCGCCCTGCCGCGGCGGGAAGTCGTTCGTGACGATGAGCGTGCGCCGCACGCCGGGCAGACTAACTGAGCCGACTAGATGAGTCGGGTAGCACCGACGTAACCGGACATCAGGTTCACTGCCATCACCTTGACGTTCTCGCCGGTCTCGGGGGCCGAGACCATCAGACCGTCACCGACATAGATGGTGACGTGGCTGATCGGCGAGTAGTAGAAGAGCAGGTCGCCGGCCTTCCACTGGCCGTACGCCACGTGGTGGCCATAGTTGTACTGCTCGGCCGCCGAGTGCGGCAGGCTGATACCGGCTTCGGCGTAGGAAGCCATCGTCAGTCCTGAGCAGTCGTAGCTGTTCGGGCCCGGCGAACCGTACTGGTAGGGCTTGTTGACCTGCGCGAGGGCGTACTTCACGGCCTGGGTTGCGGCCGCAGCCGCACCCCGCGTCACGGTCTTGTCCACCTTGAGGCGCTGTTCGGCGACGACGTTGCTCGTGACGCTCGGCGAGATCTGCTTCTGCACCACTGCTTGCTGCTGCACGGTGAGCGTGTCAAGCAGGTTCTTGTATTTGTCGAGCTGAGTCTCGACGTCCTTCTTCCTCTGGTCGAGGACGGTGAGCTTCGCCCGGGCTGCCGAGAGCGCCTGCTTCGCCGTCTTCTTCGCAGAGTCGGCGGCGGCACGGGCCGCGGTGAGCGTGGCGACGACCTCGGCGCGGTGCGAGGAGATCATGCTCAGTGTCTCAAGCTGCTGGAGGTAGCTGGCGCCGTTGCTGCTCGCGAGAAGCGCGCCCGTGGTGCTGAACGCACCACCCTCGTACTGCGCGGCGACGGTGGTGGCGAGCGTCGTCCGAGCGGTGCCGTACTTCGCCGCGGCAGCAGTAGCCACCGTCTGCGCCTGGGTGGCGGCAGTCTCACGTTTCTTGACCGCGATGTACGCCTGGTTGTACTGCTCCACGAGCTGCGCATTCGTTACGGCAAGCGCACTGAGCTGCTTCTGGACATCGGCGACGCTGGGCTGCTTGCCCGGCGTAGAGGCGGGGTCTGCGCTGGCGACGGAGGGAACGAACGTCGCTGCCAGAACACCGGCCGCTGCGAAACCAATCCGCACTCGGCGGCCGCGGGTCAATCGAAACGCCACGATGAGGCGATGCCTTTCTTCCTCTAGCCGCCTACCGAGTTAGCTGACGGGTTCGGACGGGAAGATGCCCTACGACTCAGCCGAAGCTGGATCGATTCACCCCTACTACCTGGGTCCCCGGTTCACTCGTGCCGTGCGCGGGCAACTTTGGCCGCGTGCGGTGGAGCGATTCGGCGGTGACCTCCGGTGGCAATCTCGTCAATCACCATGCGGGACCGGAAGTCACGGAAAGATTACGGAACGGCAACCTTTAAGTGCAATAACCATGTGGGCGTGTTGTCCTATTTCTCCGGATTAATTCCCATATTTTTGTCGGAATATAGGTCACGCCGTTTCACGGGCAATTGAGGACGAACCATCTCTTTCATGTTCACCGACCGCCACCACACGTGGACTTTCGGTCCCACGGAGCGGCGGTACCAGGCCGGCTTCGGCTAAACGCGCTAGCGCGATCTGCTCGACGCCGTCGAGTTCCACCGGCCGCAGGCGGGGTGCATCGAGGAAAACGGTCACCACGCAATCACGGCAGGCGACGTCACGCATCGGGCACGACTCACAGTCGATCAGCATCGACGATCCCCTTTTTCGTTATCCGAAACTCAGTCAAGTCTTGGTCTTTGGTTCGGTGCTCCGCTCAGCGACGACCTTAGGTCGGGGGTGTGACAGTTCGCGCGACCCCACGGGGCTCGCGACAACGCGAGATCCCACGGACTGTCGGCGCCGAGCCATACGGTGCTGGCCATGCAGGTCTTCACGGTGGTCGATCTCGAAACCACCGGCGGCTCTCCCGCCGCCGACGCGATCACCGAGATCGGTGCGGTCCGCCTGCGTGAGGACGGTGTCATCGAGGCGCAGTTCCAGACGCTCGTCGATCCGCTACGGCCGATAGCCGGCTTCGTCAGCGCGCTCACGGGCATCACCGACGAGATGGTGGCGCAGAGTCCGACCGTCGAGGACGTCCTGCCGACCTTCCTTGAGTTCGCTCGCGACAGCGTCCTCGTGGCACACAACGCGCCGTTCGACATCGGCTTCCTCCGTGCGGCCGCATCGCAGTGCGACATCGAGTGGCCGCTCTTTCACGTCGTCGACACCGTCACGCTGGCACGCCGGACGCTGCACCGCGGCGAGGTCCCGAACCACAAGCTCGCCACGCTCGCGAGCTACTTCTGTGTGCGGGTCCTGCCGAACCATCGCGCCCTCGCCGATGCCCGTGCCACGGCCGATGTCCTACTCGCGCTGCTCAACCAGCAGCGGGCGACCGTAGGATTCGGGTCGTGATCACCGCGATCGTCATGGTCTCCGTCGAGACCGACAAGATTCCCGAAGTCGCACAGCAGATTGCCGACCTCGATGGCGTCAGCGAGGTGTACTCGGTCGCAGGCGACGCCGATCTCGTCGCCATCATCCGCGTGCGGGAGTTCGACAAGATCGAAGCGACAATCGCCGGACGACTTTCGAAGGTCCCCGGTGTTCTGCACACCGACACCCACATCGCCTTCCGTGCGTACTCCCGCCACGACCTCGAAGCCACCTTCGATATCGGCTATTAGGCCTACCTGTTGTCGAGGCCGGCCAGCCATTGGTTGTAGGCGTTGTGCGCGCCTTCGTCCTCGTCGATGTCCTCGGCGCTCTCCACCACGGCATCGCTGGTGTGCTCGGCGAGGGTCGCCTCCCGGGCCCGCTCGAGCCAACTGCGTTCGGCGTCCTTGGTGTCGACGTTACGCAGCCAGGTGAGCACCAGCACCACCATCACGGCCGCCATCAGTCCGTCGCCGCCGAACCACATGATCGCGCCGCCGGTGTGCGTGTCCGACAGCGTATCCACGTCGACCCCGGGTACCGGGAGCATCCCGATGGGCTGGCCGAGCATCATCAGGACGATTCCGGTAAACGTGTCCACGGCCATTGCGAGCGCCAGCAGCATCCAGCGTGCCGGCGCGCCGAGGCGCCACCGTATGGGTTCGTCGCCGACGATGAGAACGAAGAACTGGATACCGGCGAGCAGGTACAGCAGATGCTCAAGCTGCCCGGCCCAGGTGTTGCGCATGAAGGTGTCCATCAGCCCGGTGAGGTGAGTGCCGACGATCATCACCGTGTAGGTGATCAGCGCTACGGGCGGACAGGTGATGATGCCGACAACCCAGCCGCCGATGATCCGTTCCAGCCTCGCGGCACGCTTCGGTGGGCTGGCGAGGACGGCCAGGCGCAGTGGGCGCCCTGCCACCAGCAACGCGGGCGAGAGCATCACCAGGGCGAGGTGACCGGCCATGTGCGCGGTGAAGAGCGCCTGGTCGAAGACGGCGATCGCACCGCAGGTCGCGTAGGCCGCGACGAGGAGACCGGCGAGAAAAGAGACCGTCCGGCTCAGTGGCCAACGGATTGCCGGGTTGCGGATGCCCGCCAGCGCGACCGAGGTGAGATACCACGCGGCGAGCAGGATGAGCGGCACCAACGCGATGGCGTCGAGCTGCCATGCGGTGAAGAGCTTGCCTCCGAGCAGTTCACCGGCGGGCTGCGTGCCCGCACGCGTGAGTGACTCGCCCACGGCGTGGTGGTGATGCCCTCCGCTGCGCAGGTGCCCGGCGACGGCGAAGCCGAGCCAGACGAGTGCAGCGAGCGCGACGAGACTCGTCGCGAGAATTGTGCTTCTGCGCCCTGCTACTGGGCGGCGTGCTGGCTGGCGCTGATCCATGACGTCAACAATTCTGCCGCCCGCCCTGAGGAGACCGCTGAGGAGGCCACCTCCAGGCCGGCCGCGAGGGCCTCGTGCAACGGTGCCTTACCGAGTGTGCCGGTGCCAGCAGCGGCGTCGTAGACAGCGATACCAGCAGCGGCATTGAGCAACACGGCATCAGTCACCGGACCGCCCCGTCCCGCCAGGACGTCGCGAACCACCGTCGCGTTGTGCACCTTGTCGCCTCCCCGCAGGACCTCTGGCGGCACGGCGGGCAGGTCGAGTGCGGCCGGGTCGACGACGTCCTGCGTCACCGCCCCGTCGCGCACGACCCAGGCGGTCGAGGTCGTGGTGGTGGTGAGTTCGTCGAGGCCGTCGTCGCCGCGGAAGACCAACGCGGTGTCGCCGCGGTCGGCGAGCACCTGCGCCATCAGCGGCGCCATGCGGCGGTCGGCGCATCCGATGGCGGCCGCACGCACCCGCGCCGGGTTCGTGAGCGGTCCGAGGAAGTTGAAGAAGGTGGGGGTGCCGAGTTCGCGGCGCGGAGCGCCGGCGTGGCGCATGCCGGCGTGAAAGACAGGCGCGAAGCAGAAGCCGATGCCGACCTCGCGCACCGTCCGGCTCACTCCCTCGGCCGGCAGATCGATGACCACACCGAGCTCTTCGAGGACGTCGGCGGTACCGACCGTGGAGGACGCGGCGCGGTTGCCGTGCTTGACCACAACGCGTCCCGATCCGGCAACGACGAGGGCGGCCATCGTGGAGATGTTCACCGTGTTGGCCATGTCGCCACCGGCGCCGACGATGTCGACCGCCAAGCCGTCCCACTCGACGACGGTGGCACGTTCACGCATCGTGTCGACCAAGCCGGCGAGTTCGTCCGCGGTTTCACCCTTGGCACGGAGCAGCACTGCGAAGGCGGCGATCTGTGCCGGGCTCGCGTCGCCACTCATGATCAGGTCCATCGCCCACGCGGTGTCGGCAGAACTCAGCGACGATCCGGCGACGAGCTGGGTGAGCAGCCCGCCCCACGTTGGAGTGGTCATGCCTCGATCATCGCCGTGCGGGCAGGCCCCCGACCACCGGAATTCCCGCAGCGGCCGCGCGCAGCTGAGCGGCGACCACCTCGGCCGCGGCGATCGGGGCGAGCGGCATGGCCATCACGTCGTCGGCGAGCGACCAGCTCGCCAGCCACGCGTCCTGCTGACGCGCGATGAGGACGACGATGCGCGGGCAATCGGTGAGTTCGTTCTTGAACTGGCGAGCCAGTCCCATGCCGCCGGTGGGCTGCGCCTCGCCGTCCAGGATCACGAGGTCGAGACTGCCCTCATCGAGCTGCGCGACGACCTGGGCGTTGGTGGCGCACTCGACCCAGTCGATGCGCCCCACATCCTGGGCGGGACGGCGCCCGACGGCGGTCCGGACGGCCGCGCGCAGCTCGGCGGAGTTGCTGTAGATCAGGACGTTCACAGGTGCCGTCGCAGGTGCCGTCATGCCCCGAATCGTAACGGTCCCACGCCGCCGGCGTCGCGCCGGTGTCACGCTGACAAGTAACACTCCGACACGACGGGCACCCCGCCGACACGGACAAGCTCTGACCCGCAATAATGCGTTTGTGACCTCGACTGCTACGGCCTCCAGCTTCGAGTCCAGCAAAGTGCACTCGCTGACACGTCCGAACGTCGTCAGTGTCGGCACGATCGTCTGGCTCTCCAGCGAACTGATGTTCTTCGCAGGTCTTTTCGCGATGTACTTCACGACGCGTGCGGTGCACGCCGCGCAGTGGCCGATGGCCATCGGACCGGGCTATGGCGAGCACACCGGCGAAGCCGTGAAGCTCAGCCTCGGCTACGCGACGCCGTTCACCGTCATCCTCGTCGCTTCCAGCTTCACCTGTCAGTGGGGCGTCTTCGCAGCGGAGAAGGGTGACGTCTTCAAACTGCGTCGCTGGTTCACCCTTACCTTCCTGATGGGCCTGATCTTCGTCCTCGGCCAGGCGAACGAGTACCGGATGCAGGTCCACGACGGAAACACCATCGCAAGCAGCGCGTACGGTTCCGTCTTCTTCCTCACCACAGGCTTCCACGGGCTGCACGTCATCGGCGGCCTGGTTGCCTTCGTCCTCTTCCTGATCCGCACCACACTCGGCAAGTTCACGCCTGCACAGGCCACGGCTGCGATCGTCGTGTCCTACTACTGGCACTTCGTCGACGTGGTCTGGATCGCCCTGTTCGCCGTCATCTACATCATTCGCTGACCGTCCACCCTGGGTGAAAGGACTTTCGTGAGTAACGAGTTCGACGCGCCGGACGGTGTGACCGCCGAGCGAAGCCAGCTGAGCGAGGAATACGGCTTCAGCCACCACGACAAGGCCTCGGCTGCGCCTGCACGGCAGCGCCGCACCAAGAGCGGCAGGAAGGGCCGGCTGCGCCGTAGCTTCGCCGCGGCCGGCGTCCTCGGTGTCGCCCTCATCGGCATGGGTGGGGCTTTCACCATGCTCGCCGGCAACTCAGGCGCGGCCGACACCACCACGTCGGCCGCGGATGTCCAGGCGGGCCAGGAGCTTTACGCCGTCAGTTGCATCACCTGCCACGGGGCGAACTTGCAGGGCGTCGAAGGACGCGGTCCGTCGCTGCTCGGTGTCGGTGCGGCCGCCGTCTACTTCCAGGTGAGCACCGGCCGCATGCCGGCCAGCGGTCAGGGCGCGAACGAGATCAGCAAGACCGCGAAGTTCGACGACCAGCAGACCCGCCAGCTCGCCACGTACGTCGAGTCGCTCGGCGGAGGCCCACAGATTCCCACTGGCAACCTGCGGAACACGGACCAGATGAGCGAGGGCGGGGTGCTCTTCCGCCTCAACTGCGCGTCTTGCCACGGCGCCACGTTCCGCGGTGCTCCGCTCTCTGCGGGCAAGACCGTGCCGTCGTTGAACGATGCCAGCGACCTGCAGATCTATACCGCGATGCTGAGTGGTCCGGAGAACATGCCGGTGTTCAGCGACAACCAGATCACCCCTGACCAGAAGGCCGAGATCGTCGCTTACGTGCAGACCCTCAAGGCATCGAATGACCCGGGCGGCAACGGCATCGCCCGCCTCGGCCCGGTCACCGAGACGATCGTCATCTTCGTGGTGGGCCTCGGCGCCATCATGATCGCCATCCTGTGGATCGGAGCGAAGTCGCAGTGAGTAGCGAGGAAACCAGCGGCCCCAGCCTCGACGAGCTGAAGGGCATGACGGACGAGGAGCGGATGCTCGCCGGCACCGAGGCCGACGACGTCCACGTCCTGTACCGCGAGGATCGCTTCCCGGTTCGCGGGACGAAGGCCGAGAAGCGCGCCGAGCGAGGCGTCGCCCTCGCGTTCCTGCTCTCAGCGGCCGGCGGCATCTTCTTCATCGTCGCCTTCATCGCCTTCCCGTACCACTGGCATCTGCCCGGCACGCCGCAGAACTTCCGCTTCTACACGCCCTCGCTCGGTATCGGCGCCGCCGTCATGCTGATCTTCATGGGCGTTGGCATGGTGCTCTGGGCAAAATGGCTCATGCCGCACGAGGAAGTCGTGCAGGACCGCCACGACGAACCCTCTGCCGCCGAAGACCTTTTGATCATCGACTCCACCCTCAAGGTGGGCCTCGAAGACACCGGGCTGCCGCGGCGTTCGCTCATCCTCAAGTCTCTCGGCCTCGCCGGTGGCGCCATCGCGACCGTGCCCCTCATCGCTCTCGTCGGCGGCATGATCAAGAACCCGAAGGACGAGCTGCACTACACCTACTGGCGCCGCAACAAGACGCTCTTCCCCGACACCGACGGCCGCGTGCCGATGGTCTACGAGGACTGGCGCCGGGTCTCCCCCGGCGACCTGCAGCCCGGGGGCCTGGCGACCGTCTTCCCCGGTGTGCGCAATCCGGGCTTCGACGGCAAGAACGGCGTCGACTCGGGGTCCTCCCCCACGCTGCTGATCCGGCTGCGCCCGGGCCAGGTGGTGAAGGCCCGCAAGGGCCAGGCCAACTACGGCTGGCCGGCGGAGAACCCGGAGTACATCGCCTTCTCCAAGATCTGCACGCACGCCGGCTGTCCGGCGTCCTTGTACGAGCAGCAGACCACGCGCCTGCTCTGCCCGTGCCACCAGTCGCAGTTCGAGGTCCTCGAGGACGCGAAACCGGTCTTCGGCCCTGCTACCCGCAGCCTGCCGAAGCTGCCGCTCGACGTCATCGTCGAGAACGGCGTGCAGTATTTCGTCGCCCGCAACGACTACAACGAACCCATCGGCCCGGCGTACTGGGACCGGAAGTAGCGGAGAGCCTGAGATGACGACCACCGCCGCACCCCGCCGCTCGGATGCGCCCCGCACCCCGCAGGGCAAAGCCGGAAAGTTCCTCGACGACCGCCTCAACATGGCGGGCCCGATCCGCAAGCAGCTGAACAAGGTCTTCCCCGACCACTGGTCGTTCATGATGGGCGAGATCGCGCTCTACTCGTTCATCGTCCTGCTGCTGTCGGGCACCTACCTCACCTTCTTCTTCGACCCGTCGATGACGGAGGTCGTCTACCACGGCCGCTACACCCTGCTCGACGGCATTCCCATGTCGCGGGCGTACGAGTCGACGCTGAACATCAGCTTCGACGTCCGTGGCGGCCTGATCGTGCGGCAGATCCACCACTGGGCCGCACTGCTCTTCCTCGCCGCGATGATCGTGCACATGTTCCGGGTGTTCTTCACCGGAGCGTTCCGCAAGCCGCGTGAGCTGAACTGGCTCATCGGCCTCGGCCTGATCACGATGGGATTGGTCGAGGGCTTCGCGGGTTACTCGCTGCCGGACGACCTTCTCTCCGGTACGGGTCTGCGCATCGCCAACGCAATCATGTTGTCGATACCAGTGATAGGTACGTGGGTCGCCTTCCTGGTGTTCGGCGGTCCGTTCCCCGGTACCGAGATCCTGGGACGTCTCTATATCGCACACGTCCTGCTCATCCCTGCGCTGCTCGCGGCACTCGTCGGCGCGCACTTGGCACTGGTGGTGCGACAGAAGCACACGCAGTTCGCACAGCACGGGCGAACCGAGACACAGGTGAGCGGCGAACGGGTCTTCCCGGTGTACGCGGCGAAGGCCGGCGGCTTCTTCTTCATCGTCAGCGGCGTGATCACCGCGATCGCCGGCCTGTTCCAGATCAACCCGATCTGGCTCTTCGGGCCGTACGTGCCGTCGCAGGTCTCCGCCGGTTCGCAGCCCGACTTCTACATCATGTTCCTCGACGGTTCGACCCGTCTGTTCCCGTCGTGGGAGATCAGGCTCTGGGGATACACGGTGCCGGCCGTCTTCTGGCCCACGGTCGTGCTGCCCGGCATCCTCTTCACCCTCGCGGGCGTCTATCCGTTCCTCGAGGCCAAGCTCACGAAGGACACCGCGAAGCACCATCTGCTGCAGCGGCCTCGTGACGTCCCCGTCCGGACCTCGCTCGGCGTCATGGCGATCACCTTCTACCTGGTGCTGCTGCTCTCCGGTGGCAACGACCTCATCGCGAAGGCCTTCGACATCTCGCTCAACGCGATGACGTGGGGTGGGCGCATCGCGATGCTGGTGCTACCGCCGCTGACTTACCTCATCACGTACCGGATCTGTCTCGGTCTGCAACGACACGACCGGGAGGTGCTTGAACACGGTGTGGAGACGGGCATCGTCCACGTCCTGCCGTCGGGTGAGTTCATCGAAGTACATCAACCGCTCGGCCCGGTCGACTCGCACGGCCACGGCGAACTTGAGTACGCCGGCTCTCCGGTGCCCAAGCGCATGGGGCAGCTCGGTGCAGCATCCCCGCTCAGGCACGTCCGTGGCTTCTTCTACCCGGTGACGGAGAAGCCCGAGATCCAGGCGCAGCTCGACGAGCTGGAGGCTGCCAAGTACGCCTCCGTCTCGGCCCCCGCATCGGTGCTGGATGCCCCGGCGGTCGAAGCCAGCACCGGCGGCGAGCACTCGGAGCACTAGCGCTTCAAAAGCCGCTGGCGATCTGCGATCGCCGCACACGCTTCGCGCGTGGTGCAGCGCGTAGGTCGACCTACGGTCGACTCGCCCTTTCGAGCGGAGCGCGGCCGATCACCTTCCGTAATCCTCCCCTCGCACCTTGTTTTTTCGAGTTGCGTCTAAAGCTGATCGATGCCGTGCCGAACTAGTGGGTGTTGGGCAACCGGCGCGGGATGTGCGGGAACCTCGAGGCAACTCAAGGGGACCGAGTCCGAGGCCACAAGCGGAGGCGACAGTCGCGCCGGTACCCAAGAAATCGATGCGTTAGGTGCGGGATCGCTAGTCCCGAGTCCGAGGGGTTGTCCTGCCTCGAAGCGACCATCGCATCGATTTGAGACTTTGCAAGGCCCCGGCTGACGAGCCGGGGCCTTGTCATTTCTCGTCCTCTGTCCGTTCGACGCGCAGAACGGAGACGTTGCTCGGCAGGTCCGCAATGAGGTCAGCCCACTCCTCCTCGGTGATCCCGACTCCGGTCTTGGCGGAGCGTTTGATCGCCTTGCGTAGCCTGCGAGCGTGGCGCTGCCGACGCCGGTGGCACGGATCGAGCGCCACCCCGCCGACCCACTCCCCCGCCTCCGCCTCGCCTGCTGCCTTTCGTATCCCGAGCTCAGCGCTGTAGATCTCGATGAACCGATGCTGCTCGACGTGGTTGTCGAAGGCCGCGATGACGACATTGCGCCGCTCCCGGCGCTCAGGGTCGTAGCGGCGGTGCCAGACAACGAAGCGCGCGATGTCATCGTCATCCGGATCGACCTGGGGCATACCGCAATTCTGATTGGTCGTTCCAACGACGCTAACCCCGCGAGTTGCACCGTCGCCGATCAGGCGCAGGGATTAGCCGCACGGCTGGTCAACCGCACAGCTCAATGAGCTTGCGCACGGTATTGAGGTTGCGGGCCGTGGCCACTTGGCCGAGATGCTTCAGCAGCACCTGATCCTTCAGCTGCGGGCGTCCCGCCCCGTCGGCATAGCGGACGTGCAGGTCACGGCCGATCACCTGCCAGCAGTCATCCCCGGTCGGTACTCCCCGGGCCGCCTCGACCGCGGCCGCGCTCGGCGCCGCAGGCATGAACGACACGTAGGAGTACTTCGGCTCGAGCACGTCGAACGGATGAGCGGCCAAGGCTTGTGCGAGCTCCTGCGGCGTTCTACTGAGGACGTCCCGAAACCAGCCATAGCGCTCCTCCAGTGCCTTCTCAAGGGCCCTGTCGAAGGCGTCAGGATTGCCTTTGATCACCGCGAGAAGGTTGCCGCTGGCGACGTAGGTGGAGACGCTGGTCGCGCCGAGATCGGTCGCGATCGCGCGCAGTTCGCCCATGGGCAACTGCGCCGGGCCGACGTTCACGGCTCGAAGCAGAACGACCCGGCGCTGCACCTTCGGCTAGTGGCCGTTGGGAGCCGGACGCCGTCCGCCGATGTAGTACTCGAAGAGATAGCCGCCGATCATGAAGAACAGCAGCGCGGCCCCGACGATGACGAGCCAGACCTGGACGAAGGCGAGCCCGAAGCCGGTGACCGCCGCAGCAGCTGCCACGCCGAGCGGCCAGTAGCTGCCCGGGCTGAAGAAGCCCAGCTCACCGGCCGCCTCGGCGATCTCCGCATCATCGCGATCCTCAGGACGAGGGTCGATGCGGCGCGAGACGAACCAGAAGAACGATCCGGCGATGCCACAGAGACCGCCAGAGAGGAGAAGCGCGGCGAAGCCGGCCCACTCGATCTGGTGGTGGTGCTCCGGGTTGAAGGTCGTGTCGTTGTAGGACCAGACCGCGTAAATGATCGCGGAAACCCACGCGAAGGCCGCGATACCGAGAAAGAGTCGTGCTTCGAACTTCATCTCAGATCAGCTCCTAGCTCAGCTCGTCGGCTCGGAGGCGGAACGGGTCGTCCTGTCCGTGTTGAACGGGTAGGTCGTGGTCGCGTACGGCGCCAGACCCACGGCCTTCAGCGCCTGCGACTGGCGAGCCGGGTTGTTCTGCCCTGCCGCGTCGAGTGCCTTGAGATAGTTCTCGTAGACATCGGGCTGCACGATGCGCACTTCAAAGTTCATCTGCGAGTGGTACGTGCCGCAGAGTTCGGCGCACCGGCCGACGTAGCTGCCCGTGGTGGTCGCCGTGATCTCGAACTGGTTGTCCCGCGAGGTGTCGCTGGTGCCGTACGGGATGACGTCGCGCTTGAAGATGAACTCCGGAACCCAGAAGGCGTGGATGACGTCCTCGGAGTGCTCGACGAACCGCACCGTCTCGCCCACCGGAATCACCAGCACAGGGATCTCGTCGTTCGAACCGACGGTCGACAGCGGGGTCTTGCCGTCCGCCGTGTACATCGTCTGCTGGCCGTGGTCCTTCAGGTACTCGAACTGCCAGTTCCACTTGAAGGCATCGACCTGGACGACGACGTCGGGATTCGGGGTCTCCACGTTCACGTAATCCTCGACGACGACGGTGCGCCAGAAGAGGCCGACGATGAAGATGAACGGGACGATCGAGTAGACGATCTCAAGCGGCAGGTTGTACTTGGTCTGGCGCGGGATCTCGTCGTCCCTCTTCCGATAGCGGATAACCGCCCAGAAGATCAGGAACCAGACGACGATTCCGACGGCGAGTGCCGTGACGCCGGTCCAGGTCCAGAGGACGCGCATCCGCTCGCCCTGCTTGGTGACACCGGTCGGGAAACCGAAGCGCATCTTGCTCTCGGCGTCCTTGACGGAACAGCCGGTCAGCACCAGAACGAGTGCACCGGCGAGCAGCGCGATCCTGCCGCCGCGGGCCCAACGACTGCGCACCTGAAACCGCCTCTCGACCGCGTCTGAATGGTCCTGCCGGACGTGTCATGCAACTGATCCGGAGCCTATCGGACACCCCGGGCGGGGCTTGGCAGGGGTGGGGTGATGTTGCGGGATACTGGGTGCCGTGTGCGGGCTGATTGGGTTCCTGTCTTCCAGTGGCGATGCAGGGGGCGTGACGGCCGCGCTAGAGGGCTCGCTGCACTCCATGCGGCACCGGGGCCCCGATGAGGGAGGCGTCTGGTCCGACGTCGATGCGGCCATCGGCTTCCGGCGTTTGTCGATCATCGATATCGACCACAGCCATCAGCCGCTGCCCTGGCTCGGCGGGCGCTACCACCTGATCTTCAACGGCGAGATCTACAACTACCTCGAACTGCGAGCCCGCCTGGCAGCGGAGTTCGGCGCCACCTTCGAGACCGAGGGCGATGGCGAGGCGATCGTCGCCGGCTACCACTACCTCGGCGAGGCGGTGGTGCGTGAACTACGCGGCATGTTCGCCTTCCTCATCTGGGACGGCCAGGAACGCGTCCTTTTCGGTGCTCGGGACTGGTTCGGCATCAAACCGCTGTACACGTACACCGACGAGCGCGGCTCGTTCTTCTCCAGCGAGAAGAAGTCGCTGCTCGACGTCGCCCCCGCCGAGGTCGGACAGGACGTGGATCTCGCGGCGCTGCAGCATTACCTGACGCTGCAGTACGTCCCCGAGCCCGCCTCGATGCACGCCAAGATCCGCCGGATCGAGTCCGGGACCTACTTCACGATGCGCCCCGGTGAGCAGCCGCAGTTGCGCCGCTACTTCCATCCCGACTTCGCGATCCGCCCGGTGCCTGAGCCGGAGAAGTTATATCGGCAGATCACCGAGGCGCTGGAGGATTCCGTCGCCAAGCACATGCGCGCCGACGTCACCGTCGGTTCCTTCCTGTCCAGCGGCATCGACTCCACGGCCATCGCGGCCCTGGCCAAGCGGTACAACCCCGACCTGCTGACCTTCACCGTCGGCTTCGAGCGCGAGTCGACCTCCGAGGTGGACATCGCCGCGGCGTCCGCGGCCGAGCTCGGGGTCGAGCACTTCCCGGTGGTCATCACGGCCGAGCAGTTCGCCGACGCGATCCCCGAGGTGGTCTGGTACCTCGACGACCCGGTGGCCGACCCCGCGCTGGTGCCCCTGTACTTCGTGGCCCGGGAGGCCCGCAAGCACGTCAAGGTGGTGCTCTCCGGCGAGGGCGCCGACGAGCTCTTCGGCGGCTACACGATCTACCGGGAGCCGCTGAGCCTGGCCTGGGCCGACCACGTCCCGCGGCCGGGCCGCCGCGCGATGGGCGCGCTGTCGGGGCTGCTGCCGGAGGGGCTGCGCGGCAAGGACCTGCTGCGCCGCGCCTCGATCCCGCTCGAGGAGCGCTACTACGGCAACGCGCGCAACTTCTCCGGCGCGGAGCTCGCGCAGGTGCTGCGCGGGCACGACCCCGACCTGTCGCACGTGCGGGTCACCGAGGGCCTCTACCGGCGCACCCGCGCGGCCGGCTACGACGACGTGACCGCGATGCAGTACGTCGACCTGTTCACCTGGCTGCGCGGCGACATCCTGGTCAAGGCCGACAAGATGACCATGGCCAACTCGCTGGAGCTGCGGGTCCCCTTCCTCGACGTCGAGGTGTTCGAGCTGGCCCGCACCCTGACGCTGGACCAGCGGGTGCCGTCGGGCTCGCAGGCGACCAAGTACGCGCTGCGGCGGGCGATGGAGCAGATCGTCCCGGAGCCGATCCTGCACCGGCGCAAGCTGGGCTTCCCGGTGCCGACGGCGGACTTCCTCGCCGGCCCGCTGCACGACTGGGCCCGGCAGATCGTCGGGGAGAGCCAGACCGACGAGTGGCTGGAC